>JBEIHR010000073.1:0-9283 GCA_040381195.1 Rubricoccaceae bacterium | reverse complement strand
GGTGGAGGTCGCAGCACGGCCACCGAGATCCGTGCCGCGCTCGCCGACGCAGTCGTCGGCGGCGATGTCGTCGAGTTGACCTCACTCACGGATGCCGTGCTCGACCCCGGGTCACCCGCGGCGTACTCGCCGGAAGCCTTCACGCGCATGACGGAGTTCGCGACGCTTCTTCGGGACCTTCGATCGCATACCGGTGAACCACTCGGTGACTTCGTGCATCGTGTGGCCTCGGCCACGGGTATCACGGTAGAGGCTTTGGTGGCGCGCCCGGATTCCCCACAGCATGAGGCGCTGATGGCGTTCTACGACCTGGCCGCAGAGTTCACGGACGTGGAGGGCGGTAGCTCACTCGGTGCGTTCCTTGCCCGCCTCGCCGATGCCGATCGGTTCAACCACTCCACGCCCATGGACACCCACATGCGCGCGGGTGCGGTGCAGCTCATGACGATCCACAAGGCCAAGGGCCTGGAGTTCACCCACGTGGTGGTACCCGAGGTGTCCGAGAAGGACTTTCCGGGCGGGCAGAGGAATGGGCGGTGGCCCACCTCGGCGGATGTGGTTCCCATGCCACTGCGTGAGGATGCGCCCCTCGCGCTACGCGCCTATCCGCCGCGGACCCATTTCCCGAAGGCCAAGGAACTCACCGCCTACAAGGAGCTCCTGGCGGACATGGACGAGGTCGAAGCCGATCGGCTTGCCTACGTCGCATTGACCCGCGCGAGGAACACGCTCGCGGTCACGGGTCACTGGTGGGACGCCCAGCGGACCACGCCGCGTGGAGTACATCGCGTGATGGATCTGCTGCACTCCTCCACATCGCATGTGCGGGTTGTGCACTGGGCACCGGAGCCCGCCAGGGGAGCGGTGAATCCGATCCGCAGCGCATCCGCGGACGAGTACCCATGGCCGATCCCCATCGACCCCGCCTACTCCCAGCGCATGACCGATGCCGTTGCGAGTGTCCGCGCCGCGGGGGGGCAGACGGAACTTCCGCTGGGATCGGGACGCCGCGAGCGGTGGTCCACGGTGTTCGCTGCGTTGACCGAGGAATCGCATCGGACGCATGCCTCCGTGCGCGAGGTGCGCCTCGGAGACTCCGTGGGTGCGACGACCTTCCTGCGCGCATTACGCGATCCGGAGGGAGTTGCCCTCGATATCGCCCGTCCGATGCCGGTCGCGCCATCGCGCGCCGCACGCCGCGGAACCGCCTGGCATGCCTGGATCGAGTCGCGTTTCGGGCAGCAGTCCCTCATCGATCCGTGGGAACTCCCCGGGGCGGCCGACGACGAGATCGAGACCGATGAGCACCTCGAGGAGCTGCGCCGGGCCTTTGAGCGCACCCCCTACGCCGGGCGTGATCCCGTCGCCGTCGAGTATCCGTTCTCTCTGGTCCTGCACGGTCGGGTGATCCATGGGCGCATCGATGCGGTCTTCACCACCGACACAGGATTCGAGGTCGTGGATTGGAAGACCGGGGGGCGTGAGCACCTCGACCCGGGCCAACTCGCCATCTACCGACTTGCCTGGGCGGAAGCCATGGGCGTGCCCTGGCCGGAGGTCGAGGCGGCCTTCGTCCTCGTCGCGAACGGCGACGTGCTGCGCCCCGACACGGATCCTCAGGTGCGTGCACTCCTCGGTCAGTCCGAACGCCTCTGATCCGACTCCGGGACGTCCACGGGCAGGATCGGACCGCGCGCGCCGGAGTCGACGATCTCGGCCTCGCCGGCCTCCTCGGTGGGTTCGCGCCGTGTGCCGACGAGTCCCCGCATCCATTTGCGCGCTGGCTCCTCGACCCAGCGCCACATGGCGTAGGCGACGACGAAGCAACCCGCGACCAAAGCGATCACCGACAACGTGTAGAGCACTCCTGACTCGATACCGAACGCGCGTAGGCCCGCACGCCAGAGGCCGAACACGACCAAGTGGGTCATGTAGAGCGAGTAGGACACGAATCCGCCGAGGATCGCGATGCGCGTTGCCAGTGCGCGGGCCATGCCACCCTGCGCAACCGCCAATGCACCGATCCAGAGGATCAGGAGTGGAACGAGCGTGAGATGGAAGTACGGCGGAAGTGGCTCCCGGTCCCCGTCGATCACCGGACCACCCGGTTGCGCAGGGCCCCAGGTGCCGAGGAACACCGCCCCGGCGATCACGAGGAGCGGCAGCACATAGGACGCGATGTTCGCGACCCGCACCGTTGTTGCGGACGGGCCTTCCCCATCGAAGAACCGTCGGACAATCAGATACGTCAGTGCACCGGCCGTGAACTCGGTCAGGATGCGGTAGGTCGAACCCCAGTTGTCCGTGTAATACGCATCCGATGTGGACAGCCCGTAGCCCACGAGTGGTGCCATCACCGCGATCCATGCGGCGATGAGGAGCCAGGTGGGCAGTCTCCGATGCATCCAGAAGAGCACCAGGACAAGCAACGGGAACACGAGGTACGCGAGCCACTCCATCGACAGCGACCATGCGACGAAGTTCCATCCGCGCTGCGGATCCGATCCCCACTCCTGGATCAGCAGCAGGTTCTTGATGAAGTCCCACGGGGTGAGCCAGTCGCGATCGAGTGCCTCACCGGTGACGCGCGCCTGGGCAAACACCGCGACCCCCGCGATCACGAGCATTACGAGGTGCACCGGATAGATGCGCGCGAGTCGCAGCCACCAGAAATGCAGGGTGCCCCGTGCACGGAGTGCCGGACCCAATCGCGTCAGGTAGGTGTGGGCGAGGATGAATCCGGAGAGTGCGAAGAAGAGATCGACGCCGAGTCGACCCACGCGCAACACCTCGGGGAGCACCGGGATCGACAGCACCCCGATGACGGCGAGTGGGCCCTGCAAGTGATAGAGCAGCACCCATGCGGCGGCCACGAAACGGATTCCGGTCAACTGCCGGATGAACACGTTCACGCTGACACCCTAGGCTCGCGCCACTCATCGGAAGGGTTGGCATGTCGGAGGATCGCCGTCTGCTGCAGGATCTCGTCCTCGCCCGGTCGACCACCCAGCGTGCCAGTCACCTGCGTGAGGACCCGGAAGCGCTGGCAGGGCTCACCGATCGGCTGTTCGTGCATGTCGGGCCGCAGGGTGCCCGCATCGATGGAACCGCCCTCGTCTGGGAGAGCGTCCCCTGCTCGGATCACCCGGTGACCTTCCTCGGCATCGAGGGTGACACCGCCTATTTCGCCTGCCATCACGTGGCGGCCGGGGACCCCGACGAGTGGCGCGATCTGCGACAGATCGGCTCCCGGCTGGAGGCCCGCGACGTCGGGCTCATGGTGAGCGCTGTTGCCCTGGATAACTGGCGGCGCAGTCACGCCCACTGTGGGCGATGTGGCTCTCCCACCGCAGATGCGCATGCAGGCTGGGCACGAAAGTGTCCGGACTGTGATCACCTGCACTTCCCACGCACGGACCCCGCTGTGATCGTCCTCGTGCGCGATGGCGACGACCGCGCGCTGCTCGGTCGCCAGGCGCAGTGGGCCGAGGGCTGGTTTTCCACGTTGGCCGGGTTCGTCGAAGCGGGGGAGACTGCTGAGGCCGCCGTGGTGCGCGAGGTACGCGAGGAGTCCGGTGTGCACATCACCGCCGATTCGGTTGACTACCTCGGAAGCCAGCCGTGGCCTTTCCCGTCCTCACTCATGCTGGGGTACCACGCCTGGACCGATGATCCCTCGACGAATCCGGATGGTGAGGAGATCGCGGAAGTGCGCTGGCTCAGCCGAGACGAGCTCCGCACCGCGTGCCAGTCGGGTGAGGTGAGACTCCCGCCACGAATCTCGATCGCGCGCATGCTGATCGAGCGATGGTTCGGTGAGCCGATTCCGAATGAGTGGGGCAGGAACTAGCCGGCGAGTTCAGCAACCTTTGCCACCACGTCGCGGATCGGCGGGTTCGTCATCGTCGTCCCGTCGGTGAACAGCAGGGTCGGCACGGTCTGGTTGCCGCCATTGGCGGATTCCACGAATGCCGCCGCCTCGGGATCCTGCTCGATGTCGACCTCGCGGTAGGTCAGGCCCTCGCGAGACATCTGGGCCTTGAGACGCTGGCAGTAGCCGCACCACACGGTGCTGTACATCGTGACCTGGGGCTCGCTGGACATATGCACACCGTAGACACTGGGGTGCGCGGCGGTCGCACCCCCATGCCACGATCGGCCCGTGACCGATCCCGCGACCCTGCTCGAGGGGCTGGACGACGAGCAACGGGCCGCTGCCGAAGCCGTTCACGGCCCGGTCATGATCCTCGCCGGCGCGGGAACGGGCAAGACCAGGGCGATCACGCACCGCATCGCCTACGCGGTTGCCACCGGAGCACACGACCCCTCGGCAACCCTCGCCGTCACGTTCACCACGAAAGCTGCGGGGGAGATGCGCACGCGCCTGCGTGGCCTGGGGATCGATGGCGTTCAGGCCAGGACCTTCCATTCCGCCGCGTTACGCCAGTTGCGCTACTTCTGGCCTCGGCTGTCCGATCGTGCCTTTCCCGGAATCGTGTCGAGCAAGATCGCCCTCGTCGCCGAGGCTCTGGGCATGCAGGCTGTCACGGCTGACCCGGCCCTGCTGCGCGATGTCGCCGCGGACCTCGAGTGGGCGAAAGTCAACTTCATCCAACCCTCCCGCATGGGAGAGGGAGAGCAGCCACGCTCCTGGAGTCTCGAGCCGAGGCAGATGGCGTCGCTGCTCCGTGACTACGAGTCCATCAAGGGAGATCGCGGGCTCCTCGATTTCGAAGACATCCTGCTCGTGCTCCTCGGCGCCCTGCGCGAGAACACCGGGATGGCGCGCGAGGTGCGAGCGCAGTACCGCTGGTTCACCGTGGACGAGTTCCAAGACGTCAACGCCGTGCAGCGCGCGCTCCTCCAGGAGTGGCTGGGTGATCGCGACTCACTCTGCGTCGTGGGAGATCCGAGTCAGACCATCTACACGTTCACGGGAGCATCAGCGCGCTACCTGCAGGATTTTCCCGTCCACTACCCACAGGCCACGGTCGTGCGGCTCGTGCGCTGTTATCGCTGCACCCCGCAAATCGTTGATGTCGCCAACTCGGTCATCCACGCCGGGACGGGTGCACCCATCACGTTGACTTCGCAATGCCCGCCGGGTCCCGTACCGGTCATCACCGCCTACGACGACGACGTCGCCGAGGCGCGGGCCATCGCGGATGCGATCGGATCCGAGATCGCCTCAGGTGCGTCTCCGTCGGACATTGCGGTTCTATACCGGATCAACGCGCAGTCGGTGGAGATCGCGGCTGCACTCGCCGAGCGAGGTATCCCGTTCATCACCCGCGGGAGTGAGCGATTCTTCGAACTGCCCGAGGTGCGCGAGGCTGTGACGCGCATCCGTGGTGCCGCGCGCGCGGGGGAGACGGCGCTGGATGCGGTCCCGGCGATCCTCGGTGCCATGGGGTGGTCACCGGAGGTGCCCACCAGCACCGGTGCGGTACGCGATCGGTGGGAGAACCTCAGCGCCATCGTCGCTTTGGCCCGCGAGCAGTCCACGGACCTCGCGGATTTCGTCACGGAACTCGATCGTCGAGCCGAGATGCAGCACTCACCGGAGGCCGTGGGCGTCACCCTCGCGTCCATTCACGCCGCGAAGGGCCTGGAGTGGCAGGTCGTCTTCGTCGTCGGCTGCAGTGACGGGTTGCTTCCGCTGCTGCACGCGGAATCTCTGGAGCAGATCGAGGAGGAACGCCGCCTGCTCTATGTGGCGATCACTCGCGCCCAGAGGCGCCTGTCGCTCAGTTGGGCGCACGCCCGGGAACCGGGATCGCGTGCGGTGCGCTCGGTCAGCAGGTTCCTGCAGGGGTTGCAGTCCGTTCCCGGATCGGAGGCTCGCGGTCAGGTGTCCCGGGGCGCGCCCGCACCGCGTCGCAGGCGCCGCGGCCCCGCGTCCTGTCGCACCTGCGGCCGCGCGCTGGTGACAGCGACCGAACGGACCGTGGGCCGCTGTCGCGTCTGCCCGGCTACATATCGTGACGAGGACTTCGAGCAGTTGCGAGCCTGGCGCTTGGACCGTGCCACCACCGACGGGGTTCCGGCCTACGTCGTGTTCACCGACGCGACCTTGATCGCGATTTGTGAGACCCAGCCGAGCTCGCTCGAGGAGTTGGCTGGCATCCCGGGCATCGGCCCTGCCAAACTCGCCGCATTCGGCGATGACGTGCTGGCGCTGGTCAGTAGTTGGTGAGACTCAGGCGGACGGGATCGACTCGATGAAGTCCGGAACCCACTCGTCGAGGACCTCGCGCACCGGCACCGTAGCGCCCAACTGACACAGGACCGCGATGCTGCCAATCCAGACCCGGTGGATCAATGCGTAGGACGGCGGGAGGTTGATCTTCAGGCCGATCATGAAGTCGGGATTACGCACATCGTTGATCCGGTTGAACTGGCTGCGGATCCAGTCGCGATTGAAGTGAAACGTCTCGTGGCGGGCGGGCTCGACGAACGGCTCGAGATAGCTGAGCAACTGTTCGGCATCGATGTCGACGTTCGGGCGCACGAACCCTTCCTGGCGCAAACCCTCCATCACCTGCTCGGCGTTACCGCTCATCGCGATTCGCAGGAGCGTCCCCATCGCAGGCGGTAATCCATCGGGCAGGTCCGCGACCGCTCCGAAGTCCAGCACCACGAAGCGTCCATCGGCGGCGATCCGGAAGTTGCCCGGGTGCGGATCCGCGTGCAGAAGTCCTGCGCGTGCCGGACCAGAGAGCAGGAATCGCTCGTACATCGAGCCGGCACGATCGCGCTGCTCCTGTGTGCCTTCGCGAATGATGTGCGAGAGGGGAGTCCCGTCGATCCACTCGCTGATCAGAACGTGTGGAGATGCCGCCACCACGTGGGGGATCAGTACCTCGGGATCACCGTCGAATGCACGGGCGAA
Organism: Rubricoccaceae bacterium; assembly: GCA_040381195.1. Classification (GTDB taxonomy): domain Bacteria; phylum Actinomycetota; class Actinomycetes; order S36-B12; family S36-B12; genus VGCC01. The sequence goes on along the minus strand of JBEIHR010000073.1, from coordinate 2,391 downwards.
CGCGCGTTGGTTGTTCGACTCACGTACGTAGTCGAGTTCCTCGATTGCACGTGCACGCAACTCCTCGATCAGCGGCTTGATCTCGAGTCCGGGGATCCACGAGGCGAAGAGCGTCCCCATCCGTGCCATCTGATTGAGGTCCGCGATCAGCGCCTTGTCGGCACCGGGGTACTGCACCTTCACCGCAACCTCGCGACCGTCATGCCAGACGGCCTTGTGTACCTGGCCAATGGACGCCGCCGCGGCGGGGACGTCGGTGAGGCTCTGGAACCGGGTCCGCCACTCGGGACCAAGCTCGTCGGCGAGAAGTGCGTGGATGCGCTCGGCGGGCATCGGGGGTGCCGAGTCCTGCAACTTCGTGAGCATTGCGCGGTACGGACCTGCTACCTCCTCGGGGAGTGCGGCCTCGAAGATGCTCATGGCCTGGCCGAGTTTCATGGCGCCGCCCTTGAGCTCGCCGAGCACCTTGAACAACTGCTCGGCGGTGCGCTGCTGGAGTTCGGCCGCGACGGCCTCGGCAGGCTTCCCGCCCACGCGCTTGCCCCATCCCAGCGCGGTCCGTCCCGCGTGGCCGGCGGGCAGGGTGACTATCCGCATCGTGCGGGTCAACGCGTTGGTAGGCAATTCGGGCACATGTCATTGTCACCCGGATCGAGTCGGAGCGCTCACCCAGGGTTACCCCACGAGCAGCCGCATAACGGATGGACGGGACGCTCCTCTCGGACAGGTGCATCCGCTCCACGGGCGAGACGCAGAGCCATGTTGCGCCAGGTGGAGTCGTGGCGGTGACCGAGGCGGGCGTCGCACCAGTCCGCGAGAAGTCGGCTGGTGACGTACGTCACCCAGCCCGTCAGTTCGCTGGGAGGGAGTGCGCAGGTCCGGCGGTGAGCCCACTGCACCGAGCGCACCGGCCAGCTCGGATCCCGGTCGCGGTGGTGCAGGTGCACACAACGCAGGCACGAGGTGTCACCGGGCACGACCAATGGTCCGATCAGCGCCGTGTCGTGAGCGACCCCCACATGGAGGTGGGGAGCGTCGAGGGGCAGTGGTCCGTCTTCGCCATGGGAGAGATCTGGATGCGCGCAGACCACACGGACGCGCACCGTGAGCTCGGTGATACCTGCACGGGGGGTGATCCGCAGCCCCGTGGAGAGCACCGATGTCGCGAGTTCGGGCAGGTGACCGTGCGGGTCGTCGATGTCGATATGGATCCGGCCGCGCTCGTCGAGGATGCGATTCACCTGATCGATACGAAGATCTCCTCCCGATGCGCGAAGCAGGACGCGCGTCAGGCGCTGGCAGGTGCGGCGGTCCTCATCGTCGCCCCAGTACCACCGAGTCGGGACCGCGGATGCATCCGCGAGGTACCCGCACCGGTACCCCGCATCGAGCAGTTTCTCGGCACATGTGCGTGGCTGGGGAGCGCACCGCAGGACAGCGTCGAGCGTGCGCGTTCCATCGATGCCGTGGATCCATCGGATCAGTTCCGTGTTTGCCTCGATCGCCTCGGGGTCATCACCCCAGTGCACGTGATGCGTGTCGGCCCAGATCAGTGGTGGGTCCGCGAGCAAGTGTGGACGTACCAGCGACGACCATCGCGCGGTGCGGTGCATGCGCCCAGGGTGCTGTGCGCACCTGTGGATTGCCAGGTGCAATCCACAGCCCCGCGCGCTATAGGGGTTTGCCCTCTACACGGGGTCAGAGCAGGAGCGGATGATGACGTCGGCCAGGACCTCAGCGCAGGTCACCACGTCGTCGATGTCCACCCACTCGTCTGGAGCGTGCGCCGCCGCGCTGTCCCCGGGCCCGTACTGGATTGTGGGAATCCCCCCGAGTCCGCTCATCAGACGCAGATCCGATCCGTAGGGGGCGCCGTACACATCGACGATGTCACCTGTGCGCTCCCGGTGAGCGTCGCCCACCCAGGTCAGCAGGGGGTGGTGCACGTCGGTGCTGCCCGATGCGAATTGACCACCCCACCACTCGACGACGACCGGGTGATCGCGCAGCCACGGATCCTCGGCGGACGCGAGTGTGACGGCCTCCTCCAGAGACGCCCGCGCGTCATCCACGGATTCACCGAGTGCGACACCGAGCCGGCCTTCTGCAAGGAGCAGATCTGGCACGGTCGACGCCCAGTCACCCGCGTGCACGGTGCCGATCGACAGGGGATAGGCGATGGGCCAGCGCGCCATGACCGGATCGACATCCGCGTTGCGTCGCGCTTCCAGGCGGCCCAGAGCGTCGAGGATCGGTACGAATTTCTCGATGGCGCTGGTTCCCTCGGTGCGCCGGGAGGCGTGCGTGGCGCGTCCGGGCACCCGGAGTCGGAACGTCAGGGCGCCACCATTCGCGGGAACGATGGCGAGGTCGGTCGGCTCGGGAATGACG
>JBEIHR010000072.1:0-9382 GCA_040381195.1 Rubricoccaceae bacterium | reverse complement strand
TCACACCACGGTGATGCACGCCGATCGCAAGATCCGCCAGCTGATGGCTGAGCGCCGGAGCCTGTTCAACCAGGTCACCGACCTGACCAGCCGGATCAAGTCGCAGCCGCGACCGATCTAACGGCACATCCGTACCACCCGGTCACACAATCCCCACGTTGTCCCCAACTGGGGACAGAGAATGTGGATAATGTTGGGGATAAGTGGGTGTTGTGGTCCCCGATCTGGGTGTTTCGTACCGTTTTCATCCGCTGTTTCCACGGCTGGGGACACTCTGTGGACAAAATCGATGCGGATTCGTCATCGAAACCTCGACCTGGGGATCACCCCGCACCGATCGGTGGATCATCCCGGACGCTCCCGGGCCGCTGTGCAGAAACCCGGCCGCCACCCACACCGCCTCCACAGCCGGTCCCCAGCCGGTTTCCGCGGTTTCCCCCGTGGCTCATCCGATATCCCCAGAACCCACAACACCTATGACGACGATGAAAGATCTAGTTCAGGGAGATAACAACAATCCTCAGTGCCAACGGTGTGGATCGAGGACTGCCCAGAGTCGTAGATCCCTTGTAATGTCTGACCTCTATTACTGGGAGGCCCCGTGAAGATCCGCATCGAGCGTGATGTGCTCGCCGATGCTGTGTCCTGGGCGGCCCGCACGCTTCCCTCCCGGCCCTCACTTCCCGTTCTCGCCGGCGTCGTCCTCACCGCGGAGGGCTCGACGGTCACCCTGAGCAGTTTCGACTACGAGGTGTCTGCACGTGTCGAGGTCGAAGCTGTAGTGGAAGAGCCGGGGACTGCGCTCGTCTCTGGTCGACTGCTCTCCGATATCGCGAAGTCCTTGCCGTTGAAGCCCGTCGTCATTGCATCCGAGGGATCGCGGGTGTCGATCTCGTGTGAACGATCGTCGTTCACCCTGCCCACGCTTCCGATCGAGGATTACCCGCAACTGCCGGCGATGCCCGATGCCAGTGGAACCGTGGATGCGGATCTGTTCGCCACCGCCGTCGCGCAAGTTGCGGTCGCGGCCGGCCGCGATGACACGCTGCCCACTCTCACGGGTATCCGCATGGAGTTCGACGGAGCGACGATCACCCTCGCGGCAACCGACCGGTACCGCTTGGCGGTTCGCGAGTTCACCTGGAAACCGAATTCGTCGACACTCGACGTCGCAGCACTCGTGCCCGCCCGCAACCTCTCGGACACCGCGAAGTCGCTGGCTGCGGGTGAGAATGTCATCATCGCCCTCGGTCCCACCGGTGAGAGGTTGATCGGTTTCGAAGGAAATTCACGACGCACCACCTCTCGCCTGCTCGACGGTGAGTTCCCGAAGTACCGCTCCCTGTTGCCGAGTGAGTCGTCCAGCATCGCCGAGGTCGACACGACGTCGCTTGTCGAAGCGGTCAAGCGCGTCGCACTCGTCGCCGAGCGCAATACGCCGGTGCGGCTCGCCTTCGGTGGGGGAGAGGTGTCCCTCCGTGCGGGTGCGGGGGATGACGCGCAGGCAACCGAAGCCCTCGAGTGCAGCATCCAGGGCGATGACATCGAGATCGCCTTCAATCCCGGCTACCTCCTCGATGGGCTCAACGCCTGCGGCGCGGCCACCGCACGCTTCTCCTTCACCCAGGCAACTAGGCCCGCCGTCCTCACCGGACACGGCGAGGGCGCCGTCGATGACTACCGCTATCTGTTGATGCCGGTACGTCTCACCGGCTGACCACGCATGTGGCTGCAACAGCTCAGCCTGACCGACATTCGCTCGTATGCGCAGGCGGATATCCACCTCACCCCGGGTGTCACGTGTTTCATCGGATCCAACGGTCAGGGCAAGACGAACATCGTCGAGATGGTGGGGTACCTCGCCACCTTGCGTAGTCATCGCGTGGCAACGGATACACCCGTGGTGCGCGAAGGATGCGATTTCGGAATCGTGCGCGCCCACGTCGTGGAGGGTGATCGACACGTGACGATCGATCTGCAGATCACCCCGGGGCAGGCGAACAAGGCGCGCATCAACCGCGCCGCAGCGGGACGTGCGCGGGACATCCTCGGCATCGTGCGGGTGGTGATGTTCGCACCGGAGGACCTGAGCCTGGTGAAAGGTGATCCCTCCGAGCGACGCGCATTCCTCGACGACATCGTGATCCAACGCTCACCTCGTATGGCGGGAGTGCGCGCGGACTACGACCGTGTGGTGAAGCAACGATCGGCACTCCTGAAGTCCGGATCACGCGATCCCTACCTGGACAGCACCCTCGACATCTGGGACGAGCAACTAGCGGCCCTCGGTGCGGAGATCACGGATGCGCGCGCCCGGCTGGTTGCCGAGTTGCAACCCTTCGTGCACGAGCGCTATGCGGCGGTGGCCGGGGAACACTCCACGACCCACGTCACGTACCGGCCGCGGTGCTCGGCGACGCTGGTGGAATCTGTGGACGAGTGGCGCGAGCTCCTACTCGCAGCGGCGCGCGATCGACGTCGCGAGGAGATCCAGCGGGGTGTGACACTCGTCGGTCCACATCGTGATGATCTCGAACTCCACCTCGGCGGGCATCCAGTGAAGGGGTACGCATCCCATGGCGAGAGTTGGTCGTTCGCGCTGGCCCTGCGCCTAGCCTCGGCGGATGTGCTGCGTTCCGACGGGGTCGATCCGATCATGATCCTCGACGACGTCTTCGCCGAACTCGACGTTGGGCGCCGCGAGAGACTTGCCACCATGGCGATCGAGGGAACACAGACGCTGATCACCGCCGCGGTCGCTGAAGACATTCCGGTCGCTCTGACAGGGATCCGGTACGAGGTCCGCAAGGGATCCGTCACGGCGCAGGCAGCATGAGCGACGACATCGACGCGGCGGCGTCGGCAGCCCTACGCCGGGCGGTGCGCGGGAAACCGGGACCGCGCCGCCGCCGATCGGGAACCTCCCAGGGGCCACAGCCGGTGGGGCAGGCCCTGGATGAGTTCGTCTCCGCATCCGGGTGGAGTACCCAGGCCGCCGTAGCGCGGGTCACCCAGGAGTGGCCGTCGATCGTGGGACCCGAGCTCGCCGACCACGTCACCCCGGGGGAATTCGACGACGGCCGGCTAGTCCTCCAGGCGGACTCCACCGCCTGGGCCACCCAGGTGAAACTCCTTCTCCCGGGCATCCAGCAGGCCCTCGATCGGGCCCTGGGCCCCGGGGTTGTGACCCGGCTGGACATCCGAGGCCCCCAGGGCCCCTCCTGGGTGAAGGGGCCTAGGCGCGTCAAGGGTCGGGGGCCGCGCGACACATACGGCTGATTCCCCATCCCAGGCCGCATCTGTGGCGAATTACGCCTACCGCGTAGGGGGGGTCACCCGAGGGGGTCCATGGCGCCAAAGGACTGTCCAAGGGCCGTGGTACGCGGGTCGTTGTCGGCCGAAACCACTAGACTGCGGGGTAGGAGCGGGTACATCCGGTACCCGCTCATCTGTGACAAATCGGGCAGTTTTTGTGCCCGATGAGGAGGCTCGCCGCCGTGTCCTATGACGCCAGCGCGATCACCGTTCTCGAAGGCCTCGACGCCGTCCGCAAACGCCCCGGCATGTACATCGGCTCGACGGGCGAGCGCGGTCTGCACCACCTGGTCTACGAGGTCGTGGACAACTCCGTCGACGAAGCGATGGCCGGGTACGCCACCACCATCACCGTGACGCTGCTCGCCGACGGAGGTGTGCGCGTCACCGATGATGGCCGCGGTATCCCGGTCGATGAGCACCCGGTGGAGAAACGTCCGGCCGTGGAGGTCGTGCTCACGGTGCTGCACTCCGGTGGGAAGTTCGGCGGTGGCGGGTACTCCGTCTCCGGTGGTCTGCACGGTGTCGGCGTCTCCGTCGTGAACGCACTGTCGAGTCATCTCGAGGTGGAAGTGCACCGCGATGGTTTCGTGTGGCGGCAGTCCTACAACGACGGAGTCCCCGCGGCGCCGCTGGCCAAGGGTGAGAAGACCACCCGCACCGGCACCACGGTCACCTTCTGGGCGAACGGGAACATCTTCGAGACCACGCACTACGACTTCACCACGTTGGCCCGCCGCTTCCAGGAGATGGCGTTCCTGAACAAGGGGATGACCATCGAGTTGATTGACGAGCGCACCACCGCCATCCGCGACGCCGACAGCGTTGAGGAAATCGTCGACGATGTCCGTGCCGTCCGCTATCACTACGACGGCGGCATCGCGGACTTCGTCCGGCATATCAATGCCGCGAAGGGTGCAGCGAACCCCACAGTCATCAGCCTCGAGGCCGAATCACGTGACCAGCGGATGAGCTGCGAGGTCGCGATGCAGTGGAACACCACCTACGCCGAGAGTGTGTACACCTTCGCCAACACGATCAACACCACGGAGGGAGGCACGCACGAGGAAGGATTCCGAGCGGCGCTGACCTCGATGATCAACAAGTTCGCCCGCGAGTGGGGGATCCTGAAGGAGAAGGACACAAACCTCACCGGTGAGGACATCCGCGAGGGACTCACCGCAATTCTCAGCGTGAAGCTCACTGAGCCGCAGTTCGAGGGTCAGACCAAGACCAAGCTCGGCAACACCGAGATGAAGGCCTTCGTGCAGAAGATCGTCAACGAACAACTCGGTGGTTGGTTCGAGAAGAACCCGGGGGAGGGGAAGGAGATCGCACGCAAGGCGGTCAACGCCGCCACCGCGCGCATCGCGGCACGCAAAGCACGCGATCTCGCCCGTAACCGCAAGGGACTCCTTGGTGGTGCCGGCATGCCAGGCAAGCTCATCGACTGCTCGAGCCGGGAGCCCGAGGAGTGCGAGATCTTCATCGTCGAGGGTGACAGCGCCGGTGGCTCCGCGCGCCAGGGTCGCGACCCGCGGATCCAGGCGATCCTCCCGATCCGCGGCAAGATCCTCAACGTCGAGAAGGCACGCATCGACAAGGTGCTGCAGAACAACGAGGTGCAGGCCCTCGTGTCCGCTTTCGGCACCGGCGTGCAGGACGAGTTCGACATCAACCGGTTGCGCTACAACAAGGTCGTCCTCATGGCCGACGCCGACGTCGACGGCCAGCACATCCGCACCCTGCTGCTGACCCTGCTGTTCCGGTTCATGCGTCCCCTCGTCGAGCTCGGTCACGTATTCCTCGCCCAGCCCCCGCTCTACAAGATCAAGTGGATGCGCGAGACACCGGATTTCGCCTACTCCGATCGGGAGCGCGATGCTCTGATCGAGGCAGGGACCGCGGCGGGTAAGCGGCTGCCCAAGGAGGAAGCTGTCCAGCGGTACAAGGGTCTCGGTGAGATGAACGCGGACGAGTTGTGGGAGACAACGATGGATCCCGCGCGCCGGGTGCTGCTCCAGGTCACCCTCGACGACGCCGCGCAAGCCGATGAGATGTTCAGCGTCCTCATGGGGGAGGACGTCGAATCCCGCCGCAACTTCATCCAACAGAACGCTAAAGACGTCCGATTCCTCGACATCTAGAAAGAGACAACCGTGGCTGACGACATCGACACCCTCGAACCGATAGGTGGCCGGATCGAACCGGTCGACCTGCAGACCGAGATGCAGCGGTCCTACCTGGACTACTCCATGTCGGTCATCGTGTCCCGTGCTCTCCCGGATGTGCGCGACGGCCTGAAGCCCGTGCACCGCCGCGTGCTGTACGCGATGTACGACGGTGGCTACCGCCCGGATCGCAACTTCTCCAAGAGTGCGCGTGTGGTCGGCGACGTCATGGGCAACTACCACCCGCACGGTGACAGTGCCATCTACGACGCCCTCGTGCGTCTCGCCCAGCCATGGTCCCTGCGGTACCCGCTCGTGCAGGGGCAGGGCAACTTCGGCTCACCGGGTAACGATCCGCCGGCCGCGCAGCGGTACACCGAGTGCCGCATGGCGCCGCTCGCCATGGAGATGGTGCGCGACATCGACGAGGAGACCGTCGACTTCGGTCCCAACTACGACGGCCGCACCATGGAACCCACGGTGCTGCCGAGCCGGTTCCCGAACCTGCTGGTCAACGGGTCCGCGGGCATCGCCGTCGGTATGGCCACCAACATCCCCCCGCACAACCTGCGCGAGGTCGCCGAGGCGGCGAAGTGGCTGCTCGAGCATCCCGGTGCCGAGCGCGAGGAGCGGATGGAGGCGCTGCTGCAGATCGTGCAGGGCCCCGACTTCCCCACCGGTGCTCTGATCGTCGGTCGCAAGGGCATCGACGACGCCTATCGCACCGGTCGCGGGTCGATCACCATGCGCGCGGTCGTCACGGTCGACGAGGATGCGCGCGGTCGGCAACTCTTGATCGTCACGGAGTTGCCGTACCAGGTGAACCCGGACAACCTGCTGCTGCGCATCGCCGAGCTCGTCGGTGAGGGCAAGCTCACCGGGATCGCGGATGTGCGCGATGACTCCTCGAGCCGCACCGGCATGCGCCTGGTCATCGAGCTGAAGCGTGATGCGGTCGCGCAGGTCGTGCTCAACCAGCTCTACAAGCACACCCAGTTGCAAGACAACTTCGGTGCGAACATGCTCGCCCTCGTCGACGGGGTGCCACGCACGCTCACCCTCGAGCAGTTCCTGCGTCACTGGATCGCGCACCAGATCGAGGTGATCCAGCGTCGCACCCGGTACCGGCTGCGTAAGGCGGAGGAGCGCGCCCACATCCTGCGCGGCTACCTCAAGGCCCTCGACGCACTCGACGAGGTGATCGCACTCATCCGGGCCAGCGCCACCGTGGAGGACGCCCGCACCGGCCTCATGGAGTTGCTGGAGATCGATGAGGTGCAGGCCACCGCGATCTTGGACATGCAGCTGCGCCGTCTGGCGGCCCTGGAGCGGCAGAAGATCATCGACGAGTACGACGACCTCACCGCGAAGATCGCCGACTACAACGACATCCTCACCAACGAGCCCCGGCAGCGCTCGATCGTGGCCGAGGAACTCGCGGAGATCGTCGACAAGTTCGGCGACGAGCGGCGCTCGCAGTTCATCCCCTGGGACGGTGAGGTCACCGATGAGGACCTCATCGCCGAAGAGGACATGGTGATCACGATCACCGCGGGTGGGTACGCCAAGCGCACCAAGGCGGACCTCTACCGGTCCCAGCGCCGCGGCGGCAAGGGCATCAAAGGTGCCGCGCTACGCCAGGACGACGTCGTCGAATACATGCTGGTCACCACCACGCACCAGTGGATCCTGTTCTTCACGAACAAGGGACGCATCTACCGTGCCAAGGCGTACCAACTCCCGGAGGCCGGACGTGACGCGCGCGGTCAGCACGTGGCCAACCTGCTCGCGTTCCAACCGGACGAGACCATCGCGCAGGTGCTGCCCATCACCGGCTACGACGCCGGCGATTACCTCGTGCTCGCCACGAAGTCCGGCATGGTGAAGAAGACCGCGCTGAGCGAGTACGACACCAACCGGCAGGGCGGGATCATCGCGATCAACCTGCGCGACGGTGATGAGGTGATCGGTGCACGTCTCGTCTCACCGGAGGATCACCTGCTGCTGGTGTCCACCAAGGGACTCAGTGCCCGGTTCCCCGCCGACGACACCACGCTGCGTCCGATGGGCCGCGCTACCGGCGGTGTCATCGGAATGCGGTTCAAGGCCGACGACAGCCTGCTCGCCATGGACGTGGTCCGTCCCAATACCTACGTCGTCACCATCACCAACGGCGGCTTCGCCAAGCGCACCGCGATCGAGGAGTGGGCGCCGAAGGGTCGTGGCATCCTCGGTGTGCGCGCGATGAAGTTGGTGGAGAAGCGCGGCGCACTGGTGGGCGCGATGGTGTGTGAGCCCGACGACCAGATCTTCGCGATCGCCTCCAACGGTGTGGTGATCCGCACCCGCGTGGAGGAGATCCGTCCCTCCGGCCGCGACACCATGGGCGTGACCATGATGAAGTTGGCCGAGGGCGACTCCGTCGTCGCGGTGGCGCGCAGCGCCGAGTCGGACGAGGAGGACGGCACCGATGTCGCCGTCGACGTCGTCGCGGCCTCTCCCGAAGGCGCTGTGAACCCGGAGTGAGCGAGGTCACCGGCACCCGGCGCGCGCGTCTCTACGTGACGCGCATCGATCCGTGGTCGGTGACGAAGGCAGCGTTCATGCTCGCCCTCTCCCTGTCGATCGTCCTCGTGGTGGCCGTGACCGTGGTGTGGGTGACCCTGAACGCCATCGGCGTGCTCAACGCGCTCACCACCAGCGTCGACGACATCATCGGGTCTGCGGGGGGCGGATTCTCACTGGTGAGCGTCCTGGATTTCGGCCGGGTGCTCGGAGCGACGATGGTGATCGCCTCCGTGCAGATCGTGCTGATCAGCGCACTCGCCGCCGTCTTCGCCTTCCTCTACAACGTGAGTGTCGGTATCACCGGCGGTATCGAGGTAGTGCTCTCCGACGAGTCGTGAGCGTCGGGTAGTCTCACCCTCCGCATCGGGCCTATAGCTCAGCTTGGTTAGAGCGCTTCCCTGATAAGGAAGAGGTCGGTGGTTCAAGTCCACCTAGGCCCACCCCTGATCGTCGCCGTCTCAGTACCCTTCGACTGTGACCCTCTACCTCGGAATCGCGATCGTCTTCACCGCGATGGCCGTCGGCGGATTTCTCATCTGGTGGGTCAGCAAGAAGAGCCCGGAGGGGTCACTCGCCGACCGTATCCCCACGAACGTGTACGCCGTCACCGCTGGTGCGATGTCCCTGCTCGCCGCCTTCACATTCTCAGCGGCCTTCGCCGAATACACGAACGCTCAGCAAGCTGTCCGGGCGGAGTCGTCCGCGATCCTGCAGATGTATCGCGCCACGTCCTTCATGGAGCAGCCCCTACAAACGTCGCTGCGCAACGATCTGCTCTGCTACGCGCAACTGGTGAGTACCGTCGAGTGGAGTGCCCTCGCCGCCGGTGACACCAGCCCGCAGGGTTCCGTGCAACAGACCATGATGGCGATGGACAACGCCCTCGCCAACAAGGACGGCTTCACGCAAGCGGGCAACGGGTTCAGCGTGTGGGAGACCGGGAACACCAACCTGGCGATGGCGCGGCAGCAGCGCTACGCGGCCGCGGACTGGAACGTGCCCCCGATCGTCTACATCCTGATCATCGTCGGGTCGTTGATCACGATCACGTCGCTGTTCACCTTCGCCGACCGCACCAAGCCGGGCTGGGGCCACGTGCTCGTGATCATCGGGCCGGTCTTCGTGGCTGTGGCGAGCCTGGTGGTCATCATGTTCTTTGACAGCCCGTTCATCGAGACACCGGGCTCGGTGACCCCCGCTCCTATCCTCGACACCGTGCAATACATCCAGGAGGACCTCGAGACCCGCGGGCTCGACCCGAACCCGTCCTGCCCCACCGACACTGGCTCCTCGACCGTCTTCCCCGCCCAGTCCTGACCGTGACGGCC
>JBEIHR010000071.1:0-9631 GCA_040381195.1 Rubricoccaceae bacterium | reverse complement strand
CTTCGTCACATCCATATCCGGAATCACCGATGCCAACCCGAGGGCGGGGCCGAGGATCGCCCAGGGAGCAAACGCGGCAACCAGCACATCGCTCTCGCCGAGTGAGTAGTGGGTGCGGAGCAACTCGCAGGTCCGCGACACCTGCGCGCGTCGGTAGCGCACTCCCTTCGCCGGCCCGGTGGACCCGGAGGTGAACACCACCGCGGCAAGCGGGTCGGGACTGGGATCAGGATCAGGAGGCGCATCCGCTGCACTCGCAGGGCCGCGCAGCTCCGCCGGTGCGATCGTTGGCACCCGGATCGACGCGGCCAGTACGCGGGCGCGGCGAACCGCGATCGCGAACGTGGGTGCCGCTGACTGCAGGGCACGGCGCATGCCACGGACACCCAGGCCACGGTCGGCGATCACGACACTCGCCCCGATCCGCCAACAGGCGTAGATGGCGGCGATCGCATCCGGGCCGGGGGGAACCAGCATCGCGACTCGGCCGTGCACCCCGCGGGCGCGCAGATGCCCCGCAGCGTCGTGCACCCGCGCAGCGAGCTCGGACCACGTCATGACCGTGGGTTCGGCTCCGCCTCGGCCACCCATCATCGTGAGGGCGGGTGCGTCGGGACGGGTGCGCGCCGCGGACTCCAACGCAGCGTTCAGATCGGGGACGGGTGCGGGTGGATCCGCGGGTGGATCCGCGGGTGGATCCGCGGGTGGATCGACGACCCGCGTGTGGACCCATTTCAGCACATCGGTGATCACACGTGGTTCATCTTCGATCACGAGGTGACTCGCGCGCGGATAGCGGTGCACATCGGCATGGGGAATCCGACGCTCGAGGTCACGCAGGTATCGGTCGGAGAACACCGGGTCGCGCGCACCCCAGGCAAGGAACACGGGGATGTCATCGAGAGTGGCGACCCCGGCCTGAATGGATGCAAGTGTTCCCGCACTCGGATGAGCGTCGGTCAGTGGAATATCGGCGATGAAGTTGCCGATCGCCCGGCGCCGATCGCGACCGCCACGGTAGGGGGCGAGGTAGGCCTCGGCCGTCGTTCGGTCCATGGGGCGCCCGGCCCGCACCCGGCTGAGTGCCAGGGTGCCGCGGAGGAAGACGGTGGTGGACACGGTGAGGCCGCGCACCGCGTGTGCCAGGCGGATCACCGGCGGCGTGTGGGAATCCCGATGTACGGCGGTGTTGAGGAGGACCACCCCCCGCACATCGGCAGGACCGTGTGCACGCTGGTGGAGTACCCAGCCGAGACTGATCGGTCCGCCCCAGTCGTGGGCAACCGTCACCACCGGCCCGCGCAGGTCGAGAGCGTCGGTCAGGTCGACGAGATCGTCGATGCGGCTAGCAAGTCGACGGATTCCCGGGATGCGTTCCGACCACCCCATCTGCAGTTGATCGACCGCGATCACGCGGATGTCGGACGGAGCAGCAGCGAGGAGGCCGCGCCAAAGGAAGGACCAGGTGGGGTTACCGTGCACGCAGAGCAGGGTGAGCCGCGGATTCTCTGCCGCGGTATCGAGGAAGTGCCACGTGCGACCCCGCGCATCGGTGATGGTCCGCGACCAGTGATCGATCACCAAGCGATCTCGATAACCGCCGCGTTGAGACCGGAGCCGATACCCATGCACGCCACACGCTGCCCGCTCTCGAGCTCCGCCGCGACGCTGGCGAGAGTGAAGGGGACCGACGCTGGTCCGATGTTGCCGCGAGTGGGGAATGTGAGGGGCACGCGCGCCGGATCGATACCGATCGCATCGGTGATCGCTTTGGTGTGCAGCTTGGACACCTGGTGGATGACATAGCAATCCAGATCCGACCAATCGAAGTGCTCCCGTGCATCGGTCCAGGTGTCGCGGGCCAGCGCGACTCCTGCCTCGAGCAACCCCCGTGCATCGGTGGACATTCCGTTGAGGTCACCGACGCAGAGGTGGGTGTGCTCCGTTGCTGCACGTGCTACCCCACCCACGAACCGGTGCCCCGCCGGATGCTCGCTCGCTCGGCCCAGCACCATTGCAGCGCCGCCCGAGCCGAGGGTGAGTGTTGCGAAGTTCGCCAGAACATCGTCACGGGTGGTGTCCGGTTCGAGGAGACGCGCGATGGTGGCCTCATGGATGCCGCGACTGCCCTCGCCATCGACGACGAGTGCGTAATCGATCTGGCCCGCGTCGAGGAGAGTCGCTGCGAGCTGCATCCCGTTGATGAATCCCAGGCAGGCGTTCGAGAGATCGAAGTTGAGGCAGCCGGAGCCGAGCCCGAGTTGCGCATGAACGTCGACGGCCGCCGAGGGCTCGAGTCGGTCCCGACATACGGAGGTGTCGATCAAGAGCCCGATCTCCTGAGGGTCGACGCCTGCGTCGGCGATGGCCTTCGCCCCGGCCAGGCTCGCGGCATCGATGAAGGACACGTCCTCGGGCCACCAGCGGCGCTCCGACACGCCCGCCAGACGTTCGATCATGCCGGGCTGCATCCCCAGGCGGTCGTACGTCGGCATGAGCCGCTGGTCGATCTCGTCGGATGTCACGATGATGGGGGCATCCGCGGCGGCGACAGACAGGATGGCCGAATCGCGGTACCGGAACGACATGGTGGACTGCATGGGATAACAGCCTGCCATGCCAACCGGCCCGCCCTGGAGGAGGTGGGCGGGCCGGTTGAGTCGTGCGGCTTTATGCCTCCGATGCGACCAATGTCACCGGGACATCCTGCGTGCGTCCGTCGCGCAGCAGGGTGAGCGTGACGGTGTCACCGGGTGCGTTGTCGCGGATGGCGACCACCAGCTCGGTGGAGTCCGCGAGCACCTTGCCGTCGATCGCGGTGATCACGTCACCGTCGAGGACTCCGGCCGTATCCGCCGGTGATCCCACGGTGACCTCGGCCACGCGCGCACCGGGTCCGGAGTAGGAGGTGTCGAGTTGCACCCCGATGATCGGAGTCTGCGACGTTCCCGTCGTCATGATCTCGTTGGCGATGCGCTGCGCGGTGTCGATCGGGATCGCGAAGCCCAGGCCGATGTTGCCGGCCTGACCCATCATCCCGAGGGTGGCGATCGCGGAGTTGATCCCGATCACCTCACCGGCGGCATTGACCAGGGGACCACCAGAGTTTCCGGGATTGATGGCCGCATCGGTCTGAATGGCGTTGATGAACGAGGTATCACCCTGACCGCCCGCGGTCACGGGACGGTCGAGTGCGCTCACGATGCCCGCGGTCACTGTTCCCTGGAGA
Organism: Rubricoccaceae bacterium; assembly: GCA_040381195.1. Taxonomy (GTDB): domain Bacteria; phylum Actinomycetota; class Actinomycetes; order S36-B12; family S36-B12; genus VGCC01. The sequence continues at coordinate 6,402 of JBEIHR010000071.1, read as the reverse complement.
CCCAGCGGGGAGCCGAGGGCGACCACGGTTTCACCGACGCGCAAGTCCTCCGATGCTCCGAGGGGCACAGCGGTCAGTCCGGTGCGGTCGACCTTGACCACAGCGACGTCGTACCCGGCATTCGATCCGACGAGCTTGCCGGTCGCCTTGGAACCATCGGCGAACATCACCTCGAGCGATCCGTTCTCACCGGCAACACCGGCGACGTGGTGGTTGGTGAGGATGTAGCCGTCGTTGCTGATCACGAAACCCGAGCCATTGCCCTCACCGTCGGAGCCGGCGATGTTGATCTGCACGACAGCGGGCTGCACCGCTGCCGCGATGTCGGCGATGTCGGATGACACGGGCGCCGTGACCTGAGGCGTTGAGGCGGCAGGTGCGGCCGCGACGGCCTCGGCGCTCGCCGACCGATCGGCGATCAGATAGCCCACGCCACCACCGAGGGTGCCCGCGACCAGCGCGATGCCGGCGGCCCCGGCGATCCACGGCCAGCGGGTCGGCTGCTTCTGCTGCGGTGGGGTGTACGGGGGGATGGGGGTGCCCAGGGTGTCGGGCAGGGTCATTGCTCCTCCTTTATATACATGCGCGGAGTCCCGCGCTCAAAGATTGGACTTCCGCGCGCCCCCCGCGGTTGCGGCCCCGCCTCGGACTTTGCACACCCCTTACATTCCCCGGGGAATTGGGGAACGTGGCCCCCTCTCCACGCGTCCACACAGCCTGAGACGATGTCCCCCGGTACGGGGCCACCGATCCCAGGGGCCTGGAGGTGGGAATGGGCGGTACGTCCACGTGGTTCGGTGGCGTGATCAGCGCCGCGCTGGTGGTCTCGACGCTCTGGGCCTCCCCCGGCCTCGCCGAAGCATCCGGACCCGACCCCGCACCCGTAGGTTCGGCATCGCCCACACCCACCCCCGCGCCATCGCCGAGCTCGTCTCCGTCCCCCACCCCGGCGCCATCTCCGACCCTGTCTCCGAGCCCGACTCCCACGACGAGCCCGACTCCGTCGGTGTCACCTGCACCCACCGTGTCGCCGTCATCCACGCCATCCGCGTCGACAACCCCGTCCGCGAGCGCGAGTGGAGCACCCGATGCACGCCCACGCATCGTGGTCGCCAAGAACGGTGCCTATACCGACACCGCCATCGAATTGGCCGAGGAGATGGGCGCGAGACCCGACAAAGTCCTGACGGGCATGGTTGATGGCTTCACCGCGAATCTCACCGATGCCCAGGTCGTCGCACTTGAACGCTCAATGGCGGTGGACTACATCGAGGACGACAAGATCGTCAGCATCAACGCAGCATTCCGCACCGTGACAAAGACCTCGACGACAAGCATGAACGGCTTCGATGATGCGAGCTCAGCACCCCAGAACCTGGGCTTCACCATCAACTATTTCGGGGTCAACTACGACCAAATCATCATCAACAGCAACGGCGGCGCGGTATTCAACGATGATCTCGGTCAGTTCAATGCCTGGCGGGGTGTGAACCTCTCTACCGCGACACGGCCCTACGTCCTTCCACTCTTCACGGACCTCGACGGGACAGTGTCGGGAACCCTGCAATTCGGGCAAGGGACCATTTCGGATTCAGGCACCAAGAGTGTCTTCTGGGCGGAGTGGACCAACTATGGCGAGTATCCAAGTTCTGCAGGGAAGTACACGTTCCAGATGCTCGTGATCGATGAAGGCGGCGGCAAGGTCGGGATCGAGTTCAACTACACGACCGTCGGCACAGCGGCATCGTCCACCAATCCCACCTTCGAGGTCGGGTACGCGAATCCCGCGCAAACGGCTGGGACAACGGTGCGGATCGCCAACAGCGGCGAGGCCCCCGCCACGGTCGCAACACGCCTGACCACGAGCGGTAATCCGACGTCGACACCGGGAATCTGGCGCTACCTCATTAATTCCGGTGGCACCCCAAGCCCTGCCCCCTCTCCGTCTCCGACCGATGGGATCCAAACCGGCGCCCCCTGGGGACTGGACCGCATCGACCAACGCGCCCTGCCGCTGAGCACGACCTACGAGGCAGCCGGGACAGGGAGCGGCGTCAAGGTTTACATCGTCGACACCGGCATTCGCACATCCCACGTCGAGTTCGGCGGACGCACCGCGACGGGGCGCGATGAGGTGGCCGATGGCAACGGCACCAATGACTGCAACGGTCATGGCACGCACGTGGCTTCCACCGTGGCGGGTGCCACCTACGGCGTGGCCAAGGCCGTGACGGTGATTCCCGTCCGCGTCCTGAACTGCTCGGGCTCGGGCACCACATCCGGGGTGGTCGCTGGATTGAACTGGATCCGCACCAACCACACCAGTGGCCGCGCGGTTGTGAACATGAGTCTGGGGGGATCGGGATCCAAGGCTCTTGACGACGCCGTAGCGGCACTCCATGACGCGAATATCCCCGTGGTGGTCGCCGCCGGTAACTCCAATGCCAACGCCGCGGATTTCAGTCCCGCCCGCGAGCCCAAGGCGATCACGGTGGCATCGATGACATCCTCGGATGCACGTTCGTCGTTCTCCAACTACGGAAGCCTCGTCGACATCTTCGCCCCCGGCTCATCCATCATCGGTGCGTGGTACACCTCCAACACTGCAACGGTGACCATCAGCGGCACTTCGATGGCCAGCCCGCATGTCGCAGGTGCTGCGGCCGTGTATCTCGCACTGAACCCGACTGCCATGTCGGCGCAGGTCGCGACAGCACTCGTCGATTCGTCGACGTCGGATGTCATCTCGGACCCGGGTAGCGGCTCGCCCAACAAGCTCCTCTTCGTGCGCTCCTTCACCTCCGGTGGGGGAGGCGGTTCGGGGGGCGGGAGCTCCGGTGGTGGTGGTAGCTCCGGTGGTGGTGGTAGCTCCGGTGGTGGTGGTAGCTCCGGCGGTGGTGGTGGTAGTTCCGGCGGTGGATCGAGTTCGTCGGATAAGGGCGGCGGCGGAGGCGCCGAGGATGAGATCCAAGTGACGCGCCCGGCCGTTCCGACCAACCAGGTGAATCGCGCTGGTGCTTTCGCGGCAGTGGATTCCACCGGTCAGCCTCTTGCGCTGCAACGCGCAGGGTTGACGGGCACGGGTTTCGAGATCGTCGGCAACGGGTGGGAGATCGCGTCCCGAGGTGCACTCACATCCCAGAACACCACACTCGTGCCCGGACAGATGATTCGCATTACGGGCAAAGGACTCCAACGCCTGACGACGGCGGGTGTCTACGTACTGTCGACTCCGGTGTGGGTGGCCGCAGGTGTGGTCAGCTATGAGAACGAGTTCACGGTCGAGTTCCAGATTCCCGCTCTGCCACCCGGACAACACACCCTGCAGATCAATGCGGTGCGCCAGGGTCAACTCCCCATGAGCCTCGGGGTCGGGTTCACGCTGGGCTCAGCGGCACCTGCGCGCACGCCGGCAGCAACACAACCAACCGACAGCGCGGACTTCATCGCCTTCCCGCGCTCCAGCCCATCGCTGTCACCCAGCGCCAAGGGCAAGTTGCGGCGGATAGCAAAGTCCGCCGTGGCTTCCAATACTGAGATTTCGGTTGTCGGATTACCGGGCACCGCAGGACCAGATCTGTCGATGAAGCGGACCTCGGCCGTGGGTCGCTACCTGCAATCTCAGGGCGCACGGGTGAGCACGCGTCCAGCGATGAGCCCTCGATCGTCTGGACCTGCGGGGGTTCTCGTCGTGGCGTCCACCCCACCCGCGAGTTCGCCGGCAGGTGTGTCGTCGCTGATCGTCCGGTTCAAACCCGGTCAGCAACCCGAGATCGGCGACGTGCTGGCGCCGAACCTGACAGTCCGGAAATACCTCGGCTTCCGGATGTTCCGAGTCGACTTCGCTGCTCCCGTGTCCGAGGATGCGGCGATCGCAGCGGTCGCGTCACTTTCCTCGAATCGATCAGTCGATTTCGCCGAACCCGATGCACGTGTCACGACCATGGTGACCAGGGGTAGAGCCGCAAGCCTCTAGATTGCGCCGGTGCGCATCACCACCGATCCCAACGAAGCTGCAGGGGATCTGGCCGCTGCGCGGGTCGTGGCGATTCCCACGGAGACGGTCTACGGACTCGCGGCGCTCGCCGATTCGGCCCCTGCAGTGGCCCGGGTCTACGCGGCCAAAGGACGACCTGCCGATCACCCGCTCATCGTGCATCTTGCAACGAGCGACGCTGTCTCCTCGTGGACCTCGGGTATGCCTGACTACGCCCGGCGGCTCGCCGCCGAGTACTGGCCGGGACCGCTCACTCTCGTGCTCCCGCGCAGCAGGCGCGCCCGGGACTTCATCACCGGGACCCAGGACACGGTCGCGGTGCGTGTGCCCGGTAACGCGCTCACCCGCGAGGTGATTCGTCGCGTCGGCGAGATCCTGGGCGATCCGACTGTCGGGGTCGCGGCACCGAGCGCGAACCGCTTCGGCAAGGTCAGTCCCACCCGCGCACAGGATGTCGTGGCCGAACTCGAGGAGTTCCTCGACGACGAACTCGTCCTCGACGGCGGACCCTGCACCGTGGGCGTGGAGTCGACGATCGTGGACTGCTCCGGGGATCGGCCGGTCATCCTCCGGCCCGGCCAAATCGGACGGGACGACATCGAGGCGTGCACGGGAATGGTCTGCGGAGAGAGGAGTGGCGTTCGTGCACCCGGCACACTCGCGGCGCACTACTCGCCATCGGCACGCGTGCAGGTCATCGACTCGGAGTCACTCCCCGGGCTGAATACGTCGGGGTCGGGCTTGATCGCCCTTGCCTCCGTGTCCACGCCAGCAGGGATGGTGCGCCTCACGGCACCGGACACGGCCACGCACTACGCCGCGAGTCTCTACCGTGCGCTCCGCGAAGCCGATGCGCTAAACCTGGCCACCGTCTACGCGATCCCGCCCGAGGGTGACGGCATCGAGGCCGCGATCCGCGATCGCCTCGAGCGCGCGGCGCACGGCACTACTTAGGTGGGAGACGAACCCCGGCGTCGAGGCGGATCACTTCGCCATTCAGGTAGGGGTTCTCGACGATTGCACCGACGAGGTGCGCGAACTCCTGCGCGGTGCCCATTCGCCGCGGATTGAGTGGCAACTTCGACAGCACCTCGAACGTTTCGCGGGGCAGGAACTCATAGATCGGCGTGTCCATGATCCCGGGGGCGATCGTCATGACCCGGATTCCCGAGGGAGCAAGATCACGGGCTAGCGGCAGCGTCATTCCGACGATGCCGCCCTTACTCGCGCTATAGGCGGACTGCCCCACCTGCCCGTCGTAGGCAGCCAGCGACGCGGTCATCACCACGACACCGCGTTGACCATCTGCATCGGGCTGATTACGCGCCATCAGAGATGCCGACCTACGGACGATATCGAATGTGCCGTTGAGGTTGATGTCGATCACGCGCCGGTAGTCATCGATGCTCATCGGGGTTCCTTCGCGATCCATGACGCGATGCACGAACCCGATACCCGCGCAGCAGGCCGTCACATCCAATCGGCCGAAGGTTGTCTCAGCTGCGGCCACCGCCCGCTCCACAGCATCGGTGTCGCGCACGTCCGTGGGCACCGCCACCACGTGGTCACCCAGTTCCTTCGCGAGGGCTGACGCCCGCTCACCGTTGACGTCGACGACGAGGACTCCGGCGGCACCGCCCGCTGCTGCCGCGCGCACGACACCCTCGCCCAGACCGGACGCTCCGCCCGACACCAACACAACCGACCCCGACCACTGCATGTGAGCTCCTATCCGTATCCCAATTCGTGCAGACGCTCGTCGCTGATTCCGAAGTGGTGCGCGACCTCGTGGACCACCGTGATGCGCACCTGCTCGACCACATCCTGCTCGGTTCGGCAGCGCCGCGTGATGGGAAGCCGATAGATGGTGATCCGATCCGGGAGGTGCCCGGCGTAATAGTGACCCCGGCTGGTCAGGGGCACTCCGTGATAAAGACCCAGGAGGAATGGCCGCCCGGGCTTCATGTCTTCGACCAGCACCACCACGTTGTCCATCAGGCTGGCCAGTTCCGGGGGAAGGGTGTCTAGGGCGTCGGAGACGAGCTCCTCGAACCGCTCCGGGGTGACCTCCACCATCCACCCATCGTGTCCCACCGGGGGCACCCCCGCTCACCCAGGGGCGAGTCCCCGACCACCGCCGAGACGTCCTATGCTTTCCCGGTCGCCAACGGCGTTTCGGTCGACGGAGACCAGGTCCCCATCGTCTAGAGGCCTAGGACACCGCCCTTTCACGGCGGTAACACGGGTTCGAATCCCGTTGGGGATGCTCGGCCTCATCCGAGGCCCCGTAGCTCAGTTGGTTAGCTCGCCGACCTGTCAAGGCGGATGTCGCGGGTTCAAGTCCCGTAGGGGTCGCCATTCCGTATCAATACGGAAGTACGGACATGTAGCTCAGTTGGAACGAT
>JBEIHR010000070.1:0-9808 GCA_040381195.1 Rubricoccaceae bacterium | reverse complement strand
ATGGGTGTTGATCCACACGCAGCCGAAGTCCAAGCCCCGTGCCATGCGCATCGCACGGCCGAAATCCTTCGTCCACACCGATGAGGCGAGCCCGTAGTTGACCCCGTTGGCCCACCGGAGGGCCTCACCCTCGTCGGAGAACTTCTGCACCGTGATGACCGGTCCGAAGATCTCGTTCTGGATCATCTCGTCGTCCTGCTTCAGCCCCGACACCACCGTGGGTTCGATGAAGAAACCCTTCTCCCCTTGTCGCTTGCCCCCAGCAGCGATCGTTGCGTGTGTGGGCGTGCGCTCGAGGAAGCCGAGCACGCGCTCGAACTGGTTGATGTTGTTGACCGGAGGAACCAACCCATCGCCGGTGGGTCCGTCCTGGAAGGTCGTCACTGTTGCGGCCGCCTGCTCCGCGAGGGCAGCGACGAACTCATCGTGGATACCGGGGGCGACGAGCATCCGGGTGGCCGCCGTGCAGTCCTGCCCCGCATTGAAGTAGCCGGCGACAGCCAGCCACTCCGCTGCCGCGGCGATGTCCGCGTCGTCGAAAATGACCACGGGAGCCTTACCCCCCAGTTCGAGGTGGACGCGCTTGACATCCCGGGCGGCGGACTCGGCGACCTGCATACCGGCGCGTACGGATCCGGTGATCGCCACCATCTGCGGGATGGGGTGCTCCACCAGCGCTCGGCCGGTGTCTCGGTCCCCGCAGATCACGTTGAAGACACCGGGTGGGAGGGCCTCCGCCTCGGCGATGATCTCGGCCATACGCACTGTGGATACAGGTGTCGTGTCACTGGGCTTGAGGACCACCGCATTTCCCGCCGCGATCGCTGGCGCGAACTTCCAGACTGCCATGAGCATGGGGTAGTTCCACGGCGTGACCTGACCGATGACGCCGATCGGCTCGCGACGGATGATCGAGGTGAATCCCCGCATGTACTCCGCCGAGGCGCGCCCCTCCAGCACTCGCGCCGCACCCGCGAAGAAGCGGATCTGGTCCAGCATCGGCGGGATCTCCTCGGCCGCAGTGACGGGGATCGGCTTGCCGGTGTTCTCGGACTCGAGGGCGATGAGTTCTTCGGCGTGGGATTCCAACGCATCCGCGATCTTCAGGAGCGCAGCCTGGCGTTCCGAGGGGGTCGAGTCTCGCCAGGACTCGAACGCTGCCTGCGCCGAGGCATAGGCGCGGTCCACGTCAGCCGGTGAGGACACCGGGGCGGTGCCGAAGACTTCCCCCGTCGTGGGGTTGACGAGGTCGCTCGTGCGGCCATCAGCCGACTCCGATGACGTGCCATTGATGAGATTGCGCACTACACGTGTCACAGACACTCCCTGGGATCGAAGGTCCCGTTAGCCTACTGAGAGTGCGAATTTCGCGGCAAGGATGGCGCCAATATGCGCGATTTCGTGGGTGAACGGCGCAATCACCTACGAATTCATTTGCATTCAATGCTCGATTCTCGGCAAGATGGGGTCATGGCCTCCCGTTCCGCCGTCCTAGACGACATCTCGCGGGCGATCATCGAACAGCTCCAGCAGGACGGTCGCCGCCCCTACGCCTCGATCGGGAAAGCCGTCGGACTCTCCGAGGCAGCCGTGCGCCAGCGTGTGGGGCGCCTCCAAGATGCCGGCATCCTCCAGATCGTCGCCGTCACCGACCCGATGCAGGTGGGCTTCCCGCGCGCGGCGATGGTCGGGATCACCGTCGATGGCGACATCGATCCGGTGGCCACCGCGATGGAGGCGCTGCCCGAAGTCGATTACCTAGTGATCTGCGCCGGATCTTTCGACATACTCGCCGAAGTCACCGCCGAAGATGATGATCATTTGCTCCGGGTCGTGAACCAGTCGATCCGCGGCATCCCGGGCGTCCGCACCACCGAGACCTTCGTCTATCTCAAACTGCGCAAGCAGTTCTACGCATGGGGAACACGATGACAACGACACCGCAGTACGTGACGGAATCTGGACCGGACTCCCTCGCTGCACGTGCCCGGGACCACCTCTGGATGCACTTCACCCGCCACTCCGTCTACTACGACGGCGGCCACGTCCCAGTTATCGTGAAAGGGGACGGCTGCTACATCTGGGATGACCAGGGGCGGCGCTACATCGATGGGCTTGCCGGCCTCTTCGTCGTGCAGGTCGGCCATGGCCGCAAGGAGCTTGCGGCTGCCGCTGCAGCCCAGGCCGAGGAATTGGCCTTCTTCCCGGTCTGGTCCTATGCACACCCTCGCGCCATCGAACTCGCCGAGCGACTTGCTGCATATGCCCCCGGAGACCTCAATCGGGTGTTCTTCACCTCGGGGGGTGGAGAAGCGGTGGAGACCGCGTGGAAGCTGGCGAAGCAGTACTTCAAGATGATGGGGAAACCCACCAAACACAAGGTCATCAGTCGATCGATCGCTTACCACGGGACTCCCCAGGGCGCGCTCAGCATCACCGGAATCCCCCCTGCCAAGATTCCTTTCGAGCCGCTCGTCCCCGGTGGCGTCAAGGTGCCCAACACGAACTTCTACCGCGCACCCGAGGAGTACCGCTACGACGAGAAGGCCTTCGGGCTGTGGGCGGCCAACCGCATAGCCGAAGCCATCGAATTCGAAGGGCCCGACAGCGTGGCTGCGGTCTTCCTGGAACCCGTCCAGAACTCCGGCGGCTGCTTCCCCCCTCCCCCGGGATACCTCGAGCGAGTGCGGGAGATCTGTGACCAGTACGACGTCCTGTTCGTCGCCGATGAAACCATCACGGCGTTCGGGCGCATCGGCGATATGTTCGCGATGAACAGGTTCGGCGTAGTACCCGACATGATCACGTGCGCCAAGGGCATGACATCTGGGTACTCCCCGCTCGGAGCGATGATCGCCAGCGACCGACTCTTCGAACCCTTCACCAAGGGCTCGAACGCATTTCTTCACGGGTACACGTGGGGTGGACATCCCGTCAGCGCCGCGGTCGCGATGGCGAACCTCGACATCTTCGAACGTGAGGGAATCAATCAGCACGTCATCGAGAACGAGGGCGCGTTCCGCGCAACTCTGGAAAGGCTGCGTGACCTGCCTATCGTGGGCGATGTCCGGGGCGCGGGGTACTTCTACGGAATTGAGCTCGTCAAAGACAAGGAGACTCGGGAGACGTTCACAGACGACGAAGCCGAGCGCCTTCTCCGTGGCTTCCTTTCCAAAGCCTTGTTTGACAATGGCTTGTACTGCCGCGCCGACGACCGCGGCGATCCCGTGGTGCAACTCGCGCCCGCGCTCATCATCGGCCAGAAGGAGTTCGACGAGATCGAACAGGTACTGCGTCAGACGTTGACCGAGGCATGGGCGATCCTCTAGCGCCGCCCGGCTCGACGCGGCGCACCACTCTCCACCGCCTCCCGGAGAAGGCGGTCCACGATCGCGCGACGGCCTACGCGATCCTGGACGCGGGGCTTGTCGCGCATGTCGGGTACCAATCCGAGAGTGGACCGATGCTGACTCCGATCGCCTACGCCCGTGATGAGGACCGACTCCTCATGCACGGATCTCGCGCGTCACGCACCATGCGCGCCCTTGCATCTGGTGTTGCCGCGGTTGTCAACGTGACCCTGCTCGATGGCGTCGTCCTTGCGCGCAGCCTCTTCGAATCCAGCATGCACTACCGCAGTGTGACCGTGTTCGGCGCCGCGCTGGAAGTCCCCGCAGACGAGGTCGACGAGGCCCTGCGAATGCTGTCGGATCACATGCTGCCTGGCCGCTACGCGGAGGCGCGTCACCCCACTCCCCAGGAACTCAAGGCGACTCTCACCGTGGCATTCCCCCCTCGACGAGATCGCCGTGAAGGTGTCCGCCGGCGAGCCCCTGGATACCGATGAGGATCGTGCAGATGCCCGCGTCGCCGCACTCTGGGCCGGGATCGTCCCCATCGAGTCCCGATGGGGAACACCGCGTGCGGATGACGTGACTCCCTCGGGCACTCCGGCTCCCCCGTACATCACGTCCTGGCCCCCACCGGGGTTCTCATGAATCCGGCACACATCTCCTTCTGGTGGGACTCCCTCCCTGACGAGCTTCGATCCCCACTCGGCGAGGCCTTGACGTCGGACGCCGACGCCGACGTCGCCATCGTCGGTGCCGGGTACACCGGCCTCTGGACCGCCTATCACCTGCAGCGGCACGATCCTTCGCTGCGCATCACACTCATCGACGCACACGAGGCCGGATTCGGCGCGAGCGGGCGCAACGGCGGCTGGGCCTCAGCGCTGTTCCCGGTGGAGCGTGAGGCCATCGCGCGCGATCACGGGAGGGAATCTGCGCGCGCCACGACCACGACCATGATCGAATCCGTTGCCGACCTGGGACGCACAGTCGCCGCCGAAGGATGGAGCGTCGACTGGGCGCACGGAGGGACCATCGTCGCGGCACGTACCCCGCTCCAGGTCCAGCGCGCGCGCGAGGAGGTCGAGGATGCCGCAGCATGGGGCCTCGATGCGCCGACCTACCTCGACCGATCTCAGGCGAGCGCGATCATGCGCCCCACGGATCTACTCTCCGCGACGTATACGCCCCACTGCGCCGCCCTGCATCCGGCACGCCTCGTGCGACTGCTCGCGCGCACCGTGGTCGAACGCGGGGCAACCCTCTTCGAGCACAGCCCGGTCCACCGCATAGAGCCAGGTGCCGTGCGCACCGTGGATCGGACAGTTCGGGCTCGGTACGTGATTCGAGCGACCGAGGGGTATACGGCGCGCCTTCGAGGTTTCCGACGCGTCTTGGCACCCGTCTACTCCCTCATGCTGGCCACGGAGCCACTTCCCGCGCGGGTGTGGGACGAGATCGGCCTTGACGGGCGCGCCACATTCTCGGACGGACGTCACCTGATCATCTACGGACAGCGCACTGCCGACGATCGCATCGCATTCGGAGGTCGAGGTGCGCCGTACCACTTCGGCTCCGACATCGATCCGGCCAACGATCGAGACCCGAGGATCCACCGGGCACTCTGGGCGACTCTGCTCGATCTCTTCCCAGTCCTGACGGACTATCGCGTGACTCATACCTGGGGAGGTCCCCTCGGCGTGGCCCGTGATTGGTGGCCCAGCTGCGGGGTGGATCGCAACAGCGGGCTTGGCTGGAGTGGCGGTTACGTCGGAGATGGGGTCACCACCTCCTTCCTGGGAGGGCGCACACTTGCCGACCTCATCCTCGGGGTCGACTCCCCGCGGACGCACCTCCCCTGGGTCGGACATCGCTCCCCACGGTGGGAACCCGAACCCCTGCGGTGGCTCGGCGTCAATGCCGGACTCCAGGTCATGTCTCGCGCGGACTCGGTCGAAGAGCGGCGCGGCACAACTCCACTCTCGGCGACCATTGTCAGGCGACTACTCGGCGGGTGACACTAGGATTGGATCCGATCCTGAGTCCGGAGGTCCGATGAGCAAGCCCCCCCAGCATCCATTCGCGCTCTACAACATTGATGCCCTGCTCACTGAGGAGGAGAAGGCGATCCGCGACGTGGTGCGCGCCTTCGTCGACAGCACCATCAGGCCGAACGTTGCGGAGTGGTTTGAAAAGGGGCACCTCCCGGCTCGCGAGTTGGCCAAGGAATGCGGTGCGATCGGCCTCATGGGCATGCACCTCGACGGGTACGGATGTGCCGGGATGTCCGCGGTCCCGTACGGACTCGCCGATCTCGAACTCGAGGCCGGGGATTCTGGCATTCGATCCATGGTCAGCGTTCAAGGCTCTCTGGCGATGTACGCGATCCACGCATTCGGTTCCGAGGAGCAGAAGGACACCTGGCTCCCAGGAATGGCCTCGGGGGAACTCATCGGATGCTTCGGACTCACCGAGGCCGACTACGGCTCCAACCCGTCAGGCATGCGCAGCTCCGCGAAGCGCGACGGTGACGATTGGCTGCTCAACGGTTCCAAGATGTGGATCACCAACGGAACGGTGGCCGACCTCGCCATCGTGTGGGCGCAGACGGACGACGGGATCCGCGGCTTCATCGTGCCCACGAACCTGCCCGGGTTCACGGCGAACGACGTAAAGCACAAGATGTCCCTTCGCGCCTCGGTCACGGCCGAGCTTGTATTCGACAATGTGCGACTTCCCGCGGATGCCGTCCTCCCGGGGGTCGTGGGACTCCGCGGGCCGCTCAGCTGCCTGAACGAGGCACGGTTCGGAATCATCTTCGGAACTGTCGGTGCGGGTCGCGACTGCCTCGAGACAGCCATCGACTACTCCATCGATCGTGAACAGTTCGGCAAGCCCATCGCCGCGTACCAGCTGACCCAACGCAAGCTCGCTGATATGAGCGTGGACCTCGGCAACGCGATGCTGCTCGCCATCCACCTCGGTCGTCTCAAGGAAGCCGGCACACTTCGCCCCGAGCAGGTGTCCGTCGGCAAGATGAACAATGCCCGCATCGCCCTGGAGATCGCCCGCGAGACGCGTGGCATCCTCGGCGGAAATGGGATCACCCTCGAGTACCCGATCATCCGCCACATGAACAACCTCGAATCGGTCTACACCTACGAGGGCACCAACGAGATGCACACGCTGGTGATCGGTGAGGCCCTGACGGGAATCGCCGCGTTCCGCTGATGACCGGCCCACTTGCGGGTCTCGTGGTCGCAGATCTCTCTCGAGTGCTCGCAGGCCCTTACTGCACGATGCTCCTCGCGGATCTTGGCGCCACGGTCATCAAGGTCGAGCGCGTCGATACGGGCGATGACACTCGGGCCTGGGGGCCGCCCTTCGCAACGGACGGCCTTTCCACGTATTTCCACTCCGTGAACCGAAATAAGGAATCCCTCGCAGTCGATCTTTCCGACCCCGATGAGTGCGCACGGGTCCAACGCCTCATCGATCGCGCCGACATTGTCGTCGAGAACTTCAAGGCGGGTTCCCTCGCCCGTTTCAATCTCGACTATGCAACCGTCGCTGCGCGCAATCCGCGCGTGATCTACTGCTCGATCAGCGGCTTCGGCTCGGGAGCTGGAGCCTCGTTGCCGGGGTACGACCTGCTCGTGCAGGCCGCCAGCGGACTGATGAGCATCACCGGGGAGCATGAACCGACCAAGGTCGGCGTCGCGGTCGTCGACGTGGTGACAGGGCTCCACGCGTGTGTGGCGATCCTCGCTGCGCTTCACGAGCGCGAGGCGTCAGGCCTCGGGCAGCAGGTCGAGGTCAACCTGCTCTCCAGCGCCTTGAGCGCCCTCGTGAACCAGGCGTCCTCCGTACTCGGTGCCGGGGTGGTCCCGGGGCTCCTCGGTAATGCCCATCCCTCGATCGCCCCCTATGAGGTCTTCCCCACGGCGGACCGACCACTCGTCATTGCCGTGGGAAACGACCAACAGTTCACTGCCCTCTGCGTTGCCCTCGAGCAGCCGGACTGGGTGTCCGACCCCAGGTTCTGCACCAACGCGGATCGCGTGGCCCATCGGAGTGATCTTCGACATGCGCTGATCGCAGTCCTGGAAGACGCTCCCGCAGAGCACTGGCACGACCTGCTCGCCCGCGCGGGTATCCCCTGCGGCCCGATCAACGACATCGCGCAAGGGCTCGACATGGCACGCGCGTTGGGGCTCGCACCGCAGGTGACCGCGGTGGATTCGACCGATCCGGCCGCCCACGTGACGACTCCCTTCCATTTGTCGAGAAACTCCGTCACCTACCGCCGGCGCCCCCCGCAACTCGGGGCAGACACTGACTCCGTCGTCGAGCGCTTCGAATTGGACGGCTAGGCGATGACGACAGCCCAGGAAGTGGTCCTCCGTGCCCTACGCACCGACCTGGTGACCGGACACTTCGCACCCGGAGAGCAGTTGGTGCAGGAGAGCATCGCCGAACGGCTCGGAGTGAGTCGGGTACCCCTGCGTGAGGCCCTCAAGATCCTGGAGGCCGAAGGGCACGTCACGTACCACCCGCACCGGGGGTACTTCGTCACCCAATTGAGCACCGACGATCTCCTGGAGGTGTACCGGCTGCGAGAAATCCTCGAGACGGAGGCCCTGGAACATGCGGTGCCCATGTTGACCCCCGTGGACTGCGATGCCCTCGCCGAGCTCATCACCGGTGTTGATCATGCGATCCGCGACGATGATGTTCGATCCATCTCCGAGGCCAATCGCCGATTCCATTTCGCCCTCTTCGAGTTCAGCGGGATGCCTCGGCTGGTCAAGCTGATCCGTCAACTGTGGGATGCCACGGAGGCATACCGTTCTGTCTACTTCGCTTCTCCCCCCAACCGTGATCGCATCCACGACGAACATATCGAGATTCTCGAAGCGCTGCGTCGAGGTGACATCGCTGGCACCGTCCGATGGCACAACATTCATCGGCAGAACACCATCACCGCGGTGAGCGCGGTCATCCAATCCCGTCAGGGCTAGACCGACGCCGCAAGCTGGCCGCAGGCTCCGTCGATTTCCCTACCCCGGGTGTCCCGAACGGTGATCGCGACTCCGCGATCCCGAACGATGCGGACGAATTCACGCTCTCGCTCCGGAGTCGAAGCCGTCCACACCGAACCTGGAGTCGGATTCAGTGGAATCACATTCACGTGCACGAGGTGCCCCACCAGGAGATCCGCAAGGGCGACGGCGCGGTCCGGTTGATCGTTGACATCGCGAATGAGCGCATACTCGATGCTGATACGTCTCCCCGTCCTATCCGCGTAATCCCACGCGGCGGAGAGCACCTCCTGCACAGGCCATCGGGTATTGATCGGCACGAGAGTGTCGCGCAAGGCATCGTCCGGTGCATGGAGGGAGACCGCCAAGGTCACCGGGAGACCCTCGCCCGCCAGTTGGCGGATGCGCGGAACGAGACCCACCGTGGACACCGTGATCCCCCGCGCACTGATGCCCATGCCGGACGGCACCGGTTCCACGAGCCGGTGAAGCGCTCCGACGACCGCTGAGTAATTGGCGAGGGGCTCCCCCATGCCCATGAAGACGACGTTGCTGACCCGGCCCGGACCTCCGGGAACCTCACCCCGGGCAAGGGCGCGCGCACCGAAGAGAACTTGCCCGACGATTTCGAACGTCGACAGGTTGCGGGTCAGTCCCGCCTGTCCTGTGGCGCAGAACGGACAGTTCATTCCACACCCGGCCTGCGATGAGATACACATCGTGGTTCGGTCCGGGTAGCGCATGAGTACCGACTCGACCAGGGAGCCGTCGTGCAACCGGAACAGCGTCTTCACCGTTGTTCCGTCGTCGCATTCCAGTGTTCGGATGGGCGCCAACAGGTCTGGGAGGAGGGCGCGCATGGTTCCCCGGTCCCCGGCTGGGAGATCCGTCCAGGTGTCGGGGTCCAACTCATAGCGGCCGAGCAGGTGACGTGACGCTTGGTCGGCCCGGTACCCGGGTAGCCCTTGCTGCTCGACCATCGCACGCCGACCCGCCGTATCCCGGTCCAGCAGGTGCTCAGGGGGGCGCCCACGGGAGGGGGCCTCCAGGGTGATGCTCATGACGTGAGGCCGGAGCCCAGGAAGAGGGTGAACAGCGCCCAGGATGCGAAGGCATTGGGGACGAGGGAATCGAGCCGGTCCATCATGCCGCCGTGACCGGGCAACAGCCTTCCCATGTCCTTGACGCCAAGGTCTCGCTTCAGCGCGCTCTCGGCGAAGTCGCCCGCAGTGGCGGTAACCGTCAGAACAAGCCCCGCGATCACTCCCTGCCACCACGCTGCGTCGAGCAGATAGGTAAAGGTCAGAGCGCCGACGACCGCCTGGACCACGAAGGATCCTGCAAGCCCCTCCCACGACTTCTTCGGGCTGATCTCCTTGGCAATCGGGTGCCGCCCGAAGAGAACGCCCACCGCGT
>JBEIHR010000069.1:0-9876 GCA_040381195.1 Rubricoccaceae bacterium | reverse complement strand
CGGTGTAGGTGAGCTGCTCGATCGGCTGCTCCATGACGGCGCGCATCTGCGACGCCAACTCCTCGACGCCTGCGAGACCCGAGCCCGAGACCGCCTGGTAACTGCTCACCACGAGGCGCTGGAGGCCCGCTGCCAGGTGCAAGGGCATCAGGACCGGCATCGCCGCCATCGTGGTGCAGTTCGGATTCGCGATGATCCCCTTGCGCATCTCATCGATGGCATCCGGGTTGACCTCGCTGACCACGAGGGGTACATCCGGGTCCATGCGCCATGCCGAGGAGTTATCGATGACCACGGCACCTGCGGCCGCGAACTTCGGGGACCACTCCTTCGAGGTGCTCCCGCCCGCGGAGAACAGCGCGATATCGATACCGGAGAGATCGGCAGTGCCGATGTCTTCGACGACCACGTCGGAGCCCTGCCAGGGGAGAGTGCTGCCGGCGGAGTGTGCGGAGGCGATGTAGCGCATGGAGGCGATGGGGAGGTTCCGTTCGGCAAGCAGCGTGCGCATCACACCACCGACCTGACCGGTAGCCCCCACCACCGCGATGTTGAGGGAGCGGCTCATCGGCCGGTACCTGCGTAGACGACCGCCTCACCGTCCGCGTCGAGACCGAAGGCTGTGTGGATGGCCTGCACCGCGCGCTGCGCGTCATCGACACGGGTGACAATAGAGATCCGGATCTCCGATGTGGAGATCATCTCGACGTTCACGCTCGCATCGGCCAGGGCGCTGAAGAAAGTGGCGCTGACGCCCGGATGCGAGCGCATCCCTGCACCGACGAGGGAGATCTTCGCGATCTGATCGTCGACGTTGAGTGCCTCGAACCCGATATCCCCGGAGTTCGACTGCAGGGCTGCCATGGCCTGCTGCACGGAACCCTGCGGGCACGTGAACGTCACATCCGTGCGCCCTGTGGCCGCAGCGGACACGTTCTGCACGATCATGTCGACGTTGATCTTCGCGTTGGCGAGTGCGCGGAAGATCGCGGCGGCCTCACCCGGCTTGTCGGGGACACCCACCACGGTGATCTTGGCGTCGTTGATGTCCGCGGCGACGCCGGAGATGATCGGTTGTTCCATGGCTCTTCCTTCTGCGATTGCTGCCGTGATGGCGTTGGGGGACAGAACCCAGGTGCCCTCCTTCGTCGAGAACGACGAGCGCACATGGATCGGGAGGCTGAAACGTCGGGCGTACTCGACACAGCGCAGGTGCAGGACCTTGGCACCTACGGCGGCCAGCTCCAGCATCTCCTCATAGGTGATGAACGGAACCTGGCGCGCCTTGGGAACAACGCGCGGGTCCGCGGAGAACACACCGTCGACGTCGGTGTAGATCTCGCACACGTCGGCACCCAGCGCGGCGGCGAGTGCAACGGCCGTGGTGTCCGAGCCGCCACGACCGAGGGTGGTGATGTCCTTGGTGTCCTGCGCAACCCCCTGGAATCCCGCGACGATCGGGATCGCACCCTGCTCGAGGGCTTCCGTGATACGACCCGGTGACACGTCGATGATGCGCGCAGCTCCATGTGCGGAGTCGGTGATGAGACCTGCCTGGGAACCGGTGTAGGAGCGCGCCTCGGCACCGAGGTCGTGAATCGCCATCGCCAGCAGAGCCATCGAGATGCGTTCACCTGCGGTGAGCAGCATGTCCAGCTCACGCGGTGGCGGCAGCGGCGACACCTGCTCAGCGAGGTCCAGAAGTTCGTCCGTGGTGTCCCCCATCGCCGAGACCACGACCACGACGTCGTGGCCGGCTTTCTTGGTATCGACAATGCGACGGGCCACCCGCTTGACGCTCGCCGCGTCGGCAACGGAAGACCCGCCGTACTTTTGGACGATCAGAGACACAAGCCGAAAGTCTATCGGCGGACAGGATTTCTGCTCACGGTGCTAGTCGAGGCGACGACGCCCTTGGAACGCCCGGCCGAGGGTGACCTCGTCGGCGTATTCCAGGTCACCACCCACGGGCAATCCACTGGCAAGTCGCGATACGGCGATACCGATCGGCGCGATCATGCGCGCAAGATACGTGGCGGTCGCCTCGCCCTCGAGGTTCGGGTCCGTCGCCAAGATCACCTCGGTGATGGTCGAGTCCGAGAGCCGTTGCATCAACTCGCGGATGCGTAGGTCGTCCGGCCCCACACCCTCGATCGGATTGATCGACCCTCCGAGCACGTGGTAGCGGCCGCGAAACTCGCGGGTCTTCTCGATCGCGATGACATCCTTGGGTTCCTCGACCACGCAGATGATCGACGTATCGCGCTTGGGATCCGCGCAGACTCGACAGGTATCTGACTCCGCGATATTCCCGCAGATGGTGCAGAAGTGGACTTTCTCCTTGACGGTGCGCAGTGCCGTCGCGAGAGCCTCGACATCCGCGGGATCAGCGGACAGGATGTGGAAGGCGATTCGTTGCGCACTCTTCGGTCCAACACCGGGAAGACGTCCGAGTTCGTCGATGAGTTCCTGGACGGCACCGTCGTACATCAGTGCTCGATCTCACCGATCGCAGTGGCGCCCAACTCCTGCATCGCGAGATCCACGCCGGTGGCCTCATCGACGGTGGCGTCATCGCGGCTCGGGACATCCGGTTCCTCGTCTCCCCCGGCAGAACCCTTCACGCCCACCACGTCCGGAACCAGCACAACATCGACTGTGACGTCGACACGCATCACGTCGAGGATGGAGTGGTGCAGGCGCTCGTCGTGCCCGCTCGAGCGCGTGTTGTTGATCTTGCCCTGACTATCGAGCCCCACCGCGAGCACGCCACCAGACACCGAGACCGGGCGCGAGTCCGCAAACGCCATCCACGCAACCCGGCTGTACCCCTTGAGCGCGTCGAGGATGGCGGGCCACATGGTGACGAAGTCGGCGACGCCCATCTCCTTCGACAACGGCTGTGCCGCAGCCGGAGCCTTCTTCGGTTCGGCTGCAGGAGCCTTCTTCTCCGCCGCGGGTTTCGCCCCGGCCTTCTTCGCCGGCGCCGTGGTGGCGGACGAGCTCGACGGCGCGACATCCGACAGTTTGGGTGGCGGGGAAGGGGCAGCCGCTGGCGCAACGGTGGGTGCAGGGGCCGCAGCCACGCCCGCTGTCATCGCCTTCTCCAACTGATCGATCCGCGCACGCAATCCACTCGGGGACTCGTCCGCGGCCGGGATCACCAACCGTGCAGCCATGAGTTCGAGTTGCAGGCGCGGAGAGGACGCGCCCTTGAGGGTCCCCAGCGTGGCGCTCACGATGTCCGCGGCGCGACTCAATCCCGCGGCACTGATGGCCTGCGCCTGCGCGACTTCCCGGGCCACCTGGTCCTCGGGGGCGTCGATCAATCCGGACTCCGCCGCCTCCGGGATGTTCTGCAGGACGATCAGATCGCGAAGGCGCTCCAGCAGGTCACCTGTGAACCGACGTGGATCATGACCGGCGTCGATCACCCGATCGATGACGCGGAGGAGTTGGGCGCCATCGTGCGCCGCAAGTGCGTCGACGACATCGTCTAGGAGCGCGGCATCGGTCATGCCCAGCTGCACGACGGCATCCGCGTACGTGACGCCGGCAGATCCTGCGCCGGCGATCACTTGACCGAGCAGGGACAGGGAGTCGCGCACGCTTCCACCACCTGCACGTGCGACGAGCGCGAGTGCCGCCGGCTCCGCCTCGATTCCCTCCTGAGCGCAGACCCAGGCGAGGTGCTCCTGGAGGACTTTCGCGGGAACCAACCGGAAGGAGTAGTTGTGCGTGCGCGACCGAATCGTCGGGAGCACTTTCTCCGCCTCCGTGGTCGCGAAGATGAAGCGCACATGCTCCGGCGGCTCCTCGACGAGTTTGAGAAGCGCGTTGAAGCCCTGCGTGGAAATCATGTGGGCTTCGTCGATGATGTAGATCTTGTAGCGCGAGGACACCGGAGCGAATACTGCGCGCTCCCGCAGGAGCCGCGTGTCCTCCACGCTGCCGTGACTCGCAGCGTCGAGTTCGATGACGTCGATCGATCCCGGTCCCTCAGCAGCCAACTCCACGCAACTGCGACAGGTGCCGCACGGATCCGGGGTGGGTCCTGCCTCGCAGTTCAGTGACCGAGCGAGGATGCGCGCGGTCGACGTCTTCCCACACCCGCGCGGACCCGAGAACAAATACGCATGATGGATTCGGTCGTTCTCCAATGCGCGGCGTAACGGACCCGCGATGTGATCCTGTCCGACGACGTCATCGAGGCGCGAAGGCCGATATGTGCGATAGAGCGCCGTGGACACAGTCGCCACCCTAATGCGGACTCCGACATGCGTGATCTGCAATGCGGGACCCCCCGCGCACCTATCAGAGCCCGCCTACCCTTGCTGCCTTCCGGCCCTGGGGGGGTTGAGCGAGGTGACACCACGCGAGGGGTCGATGAACACTGTACGCGCTGCTGGGTACCCTCCTCGGCGGAGGATTCGCCTAGTGGCCTAGGGCGCACGCTTGGAAAGCGTGTTGGGGGCAACCCCTCACGGGTTCAAATCCCTTATCCTCCGCGTCACGAGGGCGGCCTAGCCGCCCTCGTTCGTTTTCCCGTCTGTACCCTCTCCCGCGGTGGCGTGTCCGAGCGGCCAAAGGAGCGCGCCTCGAAAGCGCGTGTGGGGGCAACCTCACCGTGGGTTCAAATCCCACCGCCACCGCCATACATCCGTCGAGCTCCCCCGGGGCTCTTCGGATGATGCCTACTCCTCCTGCGGGCACCCCGGGCCGGAGAGCTGCGGTGTGGGCGTGGCGAGCGCTGCCGCGACCGCACCACCATCCGCGAGTTGCGTGTACCCGCGACCCACGGCCACATCCACACGGTCACTTGCGCGATCAAGTTCCACCATGGTGGCTCCCGCGAGGTAGTACTCGACGAGCTTCGCGGCGTCCGCCGCGTTCGGACCGAACCGGATCTCCGCGACACCCTGGATCCGGGCATCGCGCGGATCGTTCTCGATCTTGTTGATCCGGAATCCCTCGCGCTTGAAGTCCAGTGCCACCTGCGCGGCAAGACCCTTCTTCTTGGTCGAGTTGTAGATGTTGAGGATGACATCGTCCTTGATGGGCAGTTCCTGCGCGGGTGTGACCATCGTGGTGATGCACGGGCTCGGCGACGGTGACGGTGATGTGGTGGGGCTCGCGGTCAGTGGCAACGAATCCCCGCGGATCAGGGTGGCGACCCCGAAGCCGAGTCCGAAGACCACGGCCATCGCGACGATCAGGAGCGCGACGGTCAACCACAGTGGGCGTTCGCGCCGACGCCTTCCTAGCGGCTGCAAACCGGTCATGTCACCTCCCCGCCTCGCGCCACAGCACTGTACCCGCGTTGGCTAACGGCGGCTTCCGAGGAAGTCGCGCACGAGGGCGCCGCAGGCGTCTGCGTCGATACCGCTGATGACTTCCACGCTGTGACCCAGCCGGGGATCCCGTACGAGATCCCACCGTGAGCCCACAGCTCCGTACTCCTCATTCCATGCCCCGATCACCAGTACACCCAGCCGAGACATCGCACAGGCGCCGGCGCACATCGGACACGGCTCCAATGTCACGTACATCGTGCAGTCGGAGAGTCTCCAGTCACCACGATGTGCTGCGGCTGCGCGGAGGGCCAGGATCTCGGCATGCGCAGTGGGATCACTGTCCCGCTCGCGACGATTACTGCCCTCACCGATGATGGTCCCGGACGCGTCAACTACGACGGCACCGATCGGAACATCGCCTGCGGCGCCCGCCTCGCGCGCCAACTCCATCGCGCGCGCCATGAATGCGTGGTGATCGGGAGTCACCGGGCATCATCGAGAGCGGACTGCCACTGGTCCTCGAAACCCAGACGTTGTGCGATCGCCGCCAGTTGCTCGTCGGGGTAGAGGTCCTCGTCCTGGCAGATGGCGACGATGTCGTCGGCACTCACACCGAAGTCCGCGAGGAGCCCCACATCACCGATCGGCTCGTACTCTTCGGGGTCGTCCTCGTCGAACCCGATCAGTGTCGCGGCCTCATCGGCGAGACTCCAGTCGAGGGTGCTCGCACCGTCGCTCACCATGAGTCGGCGTCCCTGGCCTGATTCGCGAACGATCACGAAGAACTCGTCACCGACGGCGACCACGCCCATGACGCCGCCCTCACCGGGAAACCTGCGCACCGCATCGAGCAGGTTCTCCATGGTCGTCGAACCCCGGGCCGGCAGGGCAGCGACGTTCCACCGTCCCTCTTCCCGGTAGAACACCATGCTGACGTCGACGTCCTCGGGTGTCACTGCGTGTGCGGCCACGGGCTGATCGTGGCATGAACGTTCCCCCTGTCGCCACCAGGCGGCTACTGTTGCCGGCATGCGCACGCTCGTCGTCGACCATCCGCTCGTCGCCCACAAGTTGACCAGGCTTCGTCGGGAGGAAACCTCGTCGGCGACCTTCCGGCTGCTCGCCGAGGAGCTGGTCACCCTCCTGGCCTACGAAGCGACCGACAATCTGACCGTTCATCCCGTGAACATCGTCACCCCGGTCGCCCCCACGACGGGTGTCGAGTTGGCCGAACCCAAGCCACTTGTGGTGCCGATCCTGCGCGCCGGGCTGGGCATGCTCAACGGCATGGTCAAGCTGATGCCCACGGCCGAGGTCGGGTTCCTCGGACTCGTGCGCGACGAAGAATCACTGCGCGCATCGATCTACGCCGATCGTCTCCCCCACGACATGCACAACCGGCAGGTCTTCGTCCTCGATCCAATGCTCGCCACGGGCGGAACCCTGGTGGCCGCGATCGACATCCTGCTCGAACGCGGGGCGAAGGACGTCACGGCAATCTGTCTGCTCGCCGCACCCGAGGGGCTGGCCAGACTCGAAGAGGTCTACGGGAAGTCCGACGCCAGAGTCACCGTGGTGACCGCGGCACTTGATGAACGACTGAACGAGAAGGGCTACATCGTCCCGGGTCTCGGTGACGCCGGGGACCGGCTCTACGGGTCCGTCTAGACGGTCTTCAGCGCCGCAACGACCTTCGTGAGCGAATCCTTCGCATCACCGAACAGCAGGGTCGTCTTCGGATCGTAGAGAATCTCATTCTCGATGCCTGCGAATCCTGGGCGCATCGAGCGCTTCAGGAAGACCACCTGTTGCGCTTGATCGACGTTGAGAATCGGCATCCCGTAGATCGGTGCACTCTTGTCTGTGCGAGCGGCCGGATTCACGACGTCATTCGCGCCGACCACGAGCACGACATCGGTGGACGAGAACTCGGGGTTGATCTCATCCATCTCCTTGAGTTGCTCGTAGGGCACGTTCGCCTCCGCGAGCAGGACGTTCATGTGACCGGGCATGCGGCCGGCGACGGGATGGATGGCGTAGTCGACTTCGATCCCCTTCTCGGTCAACAGGTCGGCGAGTTCCCGCAATGTGCTCTGCGCTTGCGCCACCGCGAGGCCGTAGCCGGGCACGAGGATCACCTTGGAGGCGAAACCCAGCATGATCGCAACGTCGTTCGGCGATGCAGAACGCACCGGGCGATCACTGCCCGCTGAGGTGCTGCCCGCCGTCGTGCCGGAGAACGCGCCGAACAGGGTGGACGTGAGCGGGCGACCCATCGCCTTCGCCATCAAGTTGGTGAGCAGGGTGCCCGAGGCACCCACGAGTGTGCCCGCGATGAGCAGCAGCACGTTGTCGAGGACGTAGCCCGACGCTGCGACCGCCAAACCGGTGAGCGCATTGAGCAGCGAGATGACGATGGGGACGTCCGCGCCGCCCACGGGCAGAACGAACAGCACCCCGAAGATCAGGGAGAGCACGAGGAGCAGGACGAGGAGCCAGTCCTGCGGCTGAACGACGAGGGAGATACCCGCCAGCAGGGTTCCGACAGCGATGAGGATCGTGACCCACTTGCCCAACGGGATGATCACCGGCCGGGTGGTCATCAACTCCTGCAGTTTCAGGAACGTGACGATGGAACCACTGAAGGCGATCGATCCGACGATCACGGTGGCCACGGTGAAGATCAGGAACAGCAGGTCACTCGATCCAACCTCGAAGTATTCGACGACGGCGATGAGGGCCGCGGCACCGCCACCGACACCGTTGAACAAAGCGACCAGCTGCGGCATCGCGGTCATCTTCACCCTGCGGGCGGCGACCCAGCCAATGATCGAACCGACGGCCAGGAATCCCAGGATCAATCCGAGGTTGAGCAACTCAATGCCGCTGAAGAAAAGGACCACGGTGGCGAGCAGTGCACCGGTCGCGCCGATGAGGACACCCGAGCGTGCGGTGCGCGGTGACGACATGCTCTTAAGCGCGATGATGAACAGCACCGCGGCGACGAGGTACGCGAGTTGGACCCAGATGGGGTCGGTGTGGACCTCGCTCACGCCGCACCACCCTCTTTGCCGGTGGCCTTCTTCGGCTTGAACATCTCCAGCATGCGATCGGTGACGACGAATCCACCGACGAGGTTGATCGCACCGAGCAGGACCGCGACGAGGGCGATACTCAACTCGAGAGCGTTCGTCGCCTTACCCGCGACGATGATCGCGCCCATGACCACGACGCCGTGGATCGCGTTGGCCCCGGACATGAGCGGGGTGTGCAGCACCGTGGAGACTTTCGAGACCACTTCGAATCCCACGAAGATGCTCAGAATGAAGATGGTCAGCAATGCCACGCCATCCATGCTCAGGCACCTCCCTGCAGTGCGGCGCGTGCCGCGTCGTTGCGGACGTCACCGTTGAAGACGACCGCGCACCCGTCGAGGACCTCGTCCTCCAGGTCCACGGTGATCGCATCGTCCTTGACCAGGAGGCCGAGCAATGCGAGGACGTTCATCGCATACAGCTGGGATGCGTGCACCGGCATCTCGGAGGCGACGTCTTTCCCGCCCCAGACCGACACCTGGCCGACATGCACGACCTCCCCCGCAACGGATCCCTCGACATTGCCCCCGGTCTCACTCGCGAGGTCGACGACGACGGCACCCGGCTTCATACCTTCGACCATCGCACGGGTGACGAGGAGCGGTGCTTGGCGTCCGGGGACGGCCGCCGTGGTGATCAAGACGTCGCTCTCCGCGACGTGGGGAGCGAGCAGTTCGCGTTGCCGCGCGGCGCGCTCCTCGGTCATCTCCCGGGCGTACCCGCCCGATCCCTCGAGCGCCTCGAGTTCCAGTGTGATGAACGTTGCGCCCATCGACTTCACTTCGTCAGCACTCGCAGGGCGGACGTCGTAGGCGGACACCTTCGCGCCCAGGCGCTTCGCGGTGGCGATGGCCTGGAGCCCCGCGACACCGGCACCCAGCACGAGGACCTTCGCGGGCTGAATCGTGCCCGCGGCGGTCATGAAAAGGGGGAAGAAGCTGGGCAGTAACTCCGCACCCACCAGGGAGGCGCGATACCCGGTGACCAGTGCCTGGGAGGTCAACGCATCCATGCTCTGCGCGCGGGAGATACGCGGGAGGACATCGAAGGACAGGCCCGTCACTCCGGCGTCGCGCATCGCCGCGATGGTCGCGGTGTCCGATCCGGGGGACAGAAAGGAGATGGTCACGCCGCCGCGGCGCATCCGCCGAACCCGGTCCGGATCGAGGGGACGAACGGATGCCACGACATCCGCGGTGCCCAACTCGCCATCGAAATCGGCACCACCGGCGATCCGTGCCCCCGCCTCGACGTAGGCGGCATCCGGGGCGAAGGCCTGGGTGCCGGCACCGGATTCGACGACGACGTCGAGGCCGAGGGCGGTGAACTTCTTCACGACGGAGGGGACCATCGCCACCCGCTTCTCACCCGGGCGCGACTCCGCGGGGATGACGATCTTCACGGTGGGCCTCTCCTTCGGTACCGTCCGCGAGCCTAGGGCCTGACGCGAGTTTGGGCGCGCGATCCGTTCACCACCACGTCATCGG
>JBEIHR010000068.1:0-10075 GCA_040381195.1 Rubricoccaceae bacterium | reverse complement strand
GGTGTGGCGACCGGTCCGGGTGACAGCGCATTGACCCGGATACCACTGCGCGCGAACTGCACGCCGAGTTCCCGGGTCATCGCGAGCACGCCACCCTTCGAGGCGGTGTAGGAGATCTGCGAGGTGGCGGCGGCCATGGTCGCCACGAAGGAGGCTGTGTTGATGATGGATCCCTTGCCCTGCTCGAGCATGTAGGGCAGCACCTCCTTGCAGCACAGGTACACCGAGGTGAGGTTCACCTCCTGCACCCGGCGCCACGCGTCGATACCGGTCTCCAGGATGGAATCGTCGTCGGGCGGAGAGATACCCGCGTTGTTGAAGGCAACATCGATGGAGCCGTAGCGGTCCTTGGTGGCGCGGAAAAGTTCGGCGACATCGCCCGCATCGGTGACGTTGCACTGCACGAACATTCCCTTCACTTCGTCAGCGGCGGCCTGCCCAGACGATGGGTCCATGTCACCGATCACGACATGTGCACCCTCATCGGCGAGACGGCGCGCGGTGGCCAATCCGATACCGCTCCCACCACCGGTGATGACGGCGGAGCGGCCTTCGAGACGACGGCACTTGCTGGACATGTGACTCCTATTCGTCGGTCGCGATGAAGACGTTCTTGGTTTCGGTGAAGGCTTCGGGTGCATCGGGTCCGAGCTCGCGGCCCAGGCCGGACATCTTGAATCCCCCGAAGGGGGTCCAGTACCGCACCGAGGAGTGCGAGTTGACCGACAGATTGCCCGACTCCACGCCGCGCGCCACACGCATGGCGCGCCCGACGTCGCGGGTCCAGATCGACCCGGACAGGCCGTAGGGGGTGTTGTTGGCCATACGGATCGCATCAGCCTCATCGTCGAAGGGCACGACGACGACGACCGGGCCGAAGATCTCCTCCGTGAATGCACGATCGGATTCGGTGGCGGTGAGCACCGTGGGTGGGAACCAGAATCCGGGACCGGACGGGCAGTCACCGCGGAACAGCACCTGGGAATCGTCGGGCACGAAGGATGCGACGGTCTCGAGTTGACCGCGCGAGATCAGCGGTCCCATCTCGTTCTTCTCGTCACCGGGATCACCGACCTTCACCCCGGCCACGGACTTCTCCAGGACAGCCAGGAACTCGTCCATCACAGTGCGCTGCACAAGGATCCGCGAGCGCGCACAGCAGTCCTGTCCGGCGTTGTCGAAGACGCCGTAGGGGGCGGTGGCAGCCGCCTTGGCAACATCGGCATCGGAGAACACGATGTTCGCGCTCTTGCCACCGAGTTCCAGTGTCACGCGCTTCACCTGCGAGGCGCATCCGGCCATGATGCGCGTGCCCACCTCGGTGGACCCGGTGAACACGACCTTGCGGACCGTCGCGTTGTCGACGAAGCGCTGTCCCACCACCGATCCCTTGCCGGGCAGGACCGTGAACACCCCCTCCGGGATACCTGCCTCCAGGGCGAGTTCACCGAGGCGGATCGCGGTGAGCGGGGTGAGTTCGGCGGGCTTGAGTACCACGGTGCATCCCGCAGCGAGCGCGGGTGCGAAACCCCAACCCGCGATCGGCATCGGGAAGTTCCAGGGGACGATGATCCCCACGACGCCGATCGGCTCCTGGAAGGTGATGTCCACACCACCCGGGACCGGGATCTGTCGACCGAAGAGGCGTTCGGGTGCACCCGCGTAGTAGTTGAGCACGTTGACGACGTTGCCCGCTTCCCAGCGCGCATTGCCGATGGTGTGACCGGAATTGGCGACCTCGAGTTGGGCCAACTCCTCCGTGTGATCGCGCACCACGGATGCGAACGCTCGAAGCAGATCCGCACGCTCACCGGGAGCAGTGCGCTTCCAGGACTCGAAGGCGCGCTCGGCGCGCGCGATAGCCGCGTCGGTGTCGGCCGCACTCGTGGCGGGAACCTCGGCGATGACCTGCTCGGTCGCAGGGTTGATCACGGCGTGCATGGCGCTCCTAGAGTCGTTCGAATCCGCGGAACCGCTCCCAGTCGGTCACCGCGGAGTTGAATGCTGCCATCTCCACGCGCGCCATGTTCGCGTAGTGGGCCTGGACTTCTTCCCCGAAGGTGTCGCGGATCCAGCCCGAGTTCTCCCACAGGGCCAGGGCCTCGCCCATGGTCGCGGGAACACGGGCGGAATCGCTCTCGTAGGCATTGCCCACGAAGGCCGGCTCAAGGGGGAGCTTCCGGGCCACCCCGTCGAGACCGGCCGCGATCATTCCGGCGACAGCGAGATAGGGGTTCACGTCTCCGCCGGGGATCCGGTTCTCCAGGCGCAGGGAGTGGCCGTGGCCAACGAGTCGGAAGGAACAGGTGCGGTTGTCGCGACCCCAGCGCAGCGCCGTGGGGGCGAAGGAACCCGCCTGATACCTCTTATAGGAGTTGATCTGAGGCGCATAGAGGAGCGTGAGCTCGGCCGCGTGCGCGATCTGTCCGGCGATGAAGCTCCGGCCGAGGTCGGACATGCCGTCGGGTGAGGAGTCATCGGCCATGACCGCCTCCGCGTCGGCGGACCGGAAGGACAGGTGGATGTGACAGGAGTTGCCCTCACGCTCGTTGAACTTCGCCATGAAGGTGATCGAGACACCCTCCTGGGCGGCGATCTCCTTCGCAGCGGTCTTGTAGACCACGTGGTTATCGCAGGTGGTGAGCGCGTCTGAGTACTTGAAGGCGATCTCGTGCTGGCCGAGGTTGCACTCCCCCTTCGCGCTCTCGACCGTCATGCCCGCATCCGCCATCGCGTTCCGGATGCGCCTGAGCAGAGGCTCGACGCGCGCGGTGCCGAGGAGCGAGTAGTCGACGTTGTAGAGGTTGGCCGGGGTGAGATCGCGGTAACCGCTCTCCCACGCTTCCTCGTAGGAGTCGACGAACACGATGAACTCGAGCTCGGTCCCAACCATCGGAACCATGTCGTGGCCGGCGAGTGCCGCCAGTTGCTTGCGCAGGATCTGCCGGGGTGACGGGGCGACGTCGTGCCCCTCCTCGTCCTGGATATCGCAGATCAGCGCCGCGGTGCCGGGCTGCCAACTCTGCAGATGGATGGTGTCGAGATCGGGGACGAAGACCATGTCTCCGTACCCGGTGTCCCAGGAGGAGAGCGCGTAACCGCCCACGGTGTTCATGTCGACGTCGACGGCGAGCAGGTAGTTGCACCCCTCGGTCCCGTGACCGAGGACCTCGTCAAGGAAGTGACCGGCATGGACGCGCTTGCCCTGCATCCGGCCCTGCATGTCGGTGATCGCGACGACGACAGTGTCGATCGATCCCTCGTCGACGAGACGCCGGAGTTCGTCGACGCTCATGCGGGTCGGTTTGGCCATGGTTCCTCCCTCAACGGACACAGGAGGGAGGGGCGAACCCCTCCCTCCTGTGGTTACGCCCTATTGGCGCCAGTCTTCCTTACCGGCTTCTTCGAGCTGCTCGGTGACGTCGTAGCCCTCCCGCTCGGGATGACCATGCACGCCTCCGGTGACCGCGTACTCCTCCTCCGGCGACAGGACCAGGCGCTTCCGCCCGAAGAGTGCGAACAGGATGAGACCGACCACGTAGGCGACCGCAACCCAGATGATGACCGCGCGGTAATCCTCGTTGAACGGCATCAGGATCAATGTGATCAACCCGATGATGCCCGCGATCAGCGCACCCCAGATGCCCACCGGGCTCCGGAACGGACGCTCGACGTTGGGAACTTCCTCCGCAGGATCAGGAACGACACCATCTGCAGGATGTAGGCGATGACCGCACCGAACACGGCGATGAGCAGGAGCGCATTCGCCGCGTTGACGTAGGGAGCTTCCTCCGCCCCGTAGGCGACCGCTCCGAGTCCGAAGACCAGGACGATGCCCACGACGGCACTGGCAACCAGCGCCACCCACGGTGTCTTCCGCGCACCCGTCAGCGACAGGAACTTCGGGTAGTAGCCCGCGCGGGACAACGAGTACACGTTGCGTCCGGCCGCGAACATGATGCCCTGGAACGAGGCGATGAGACCTGCCAGCGCCATGAGCGACAGGACTGCTGCGATGTCACTGTCCGGGAAGATCACACGGAATCCATCCAGGATCGGCTCACCGGACTCCGAGATCGCCGCCGCACCCATGACACCCGGGTTCAGGATCAACACCAGGAACGCCGTCACGACCAGGGTGAACATGCCCGCGATCGCGCCCTTGGGGATGTCCTTCGACGGAGTCTTCGTCTCTTCCGCGGCCAACGGCAGTTCCTCGATGCCGAGGAAGAACCAGATGGCGAATGGCAGAGCCAACAGCACACCGAGGATCCCGAACGGCAGGAAGGTCGATCCACCAGCCTCCGGAGCGATGTCGAAGAGCTTGTCCGTGCTGAACTGCCCCGAGAAGATCGCGGCGATGAAGAAGATTGCAAGGACTATGAGGGCGATGATCGCGATGATGAAGGCGAAGCGGAACGACGCCGCCGCTCCCGCCGCATTCAACGCCACGAAGATCACGTAGATGATCACGACCCACAACAGAGTGGGCAGCGTGACGCCGAAGAGATCGGCCACAATCGCATCCGCATACAGGG
Source organism: Rubricoccaceae bacterium (assembly GCA_040381195.1). Classification (GTDB taxonomy): domain Bacteria; phylum Actinomycetota; class Actinomycetes; order S36-B12; family S36-B12; genus VGCC01. The sequence goes on along the minus strand of JBEIHR010000068.1, from coordinate 5,537 downwards.
CAGCGAATGTGCCCACCACCGCCGTGGTGATCACGTAGGCGATCGTTTCGGCGAACCCTGTGACGAAACCACCCCAGGGGCCCATCGCCGACCGGCCGAATGAGTACGCGCCACCCGTGTGGGGCATGGCGGCTGACATCTCGGAGATGCTGTAGATCATCAGCACGTACATGAACGCGATGATGATCGTGGCGATGAGCATGCCGCCCCATCCCGCGTTCCCGATGCCGAAGTTCCAGCCCGAGAAATCACCGGAGATGACGGCAGCGACGCCGAGGCCCCAGATCGAGGCGGCTCCCGCGTAGCGCTTCAATCCCCGTTTCTCGAAGTACTCCTTGCCCGCGTGGGTGTACTCCACCCCACCGCCGGCGCTCAACTTTTGATTCATTGGCCCTCCTCCTGGGCGAACGAGACTGGGAGAAGGGTAGGGCCAAAAGCCTCGAAATATGACCTACATCACAGTGATTCGCCCGGGGATTTTCCTCGTGCGGTCTAGCTCAGGCCCCGGACTTTCTCGTAGATGCGGGTCCGCAGCTCGGAGAACCGGTGGTCGTTCCTCGTATCGACCTGGCTTCGCGGGAAGGGAAGGTCGATGGGAACGACATCGCTGACCGTGGCAGGTTTCCCGTAGAGCACCACCACGTCGTCGGAGAGGTACGTGGCCTCGTCGATGTCGTGGGTCACCATCAGCGTGGTGATGCCGAAGTCTGCACGAACCTTCAGGACCAGGTCCTCAAGATCGAACCGGGTCTGGGCGTCGACGGAGGCGAAGGGCTCATCCATGACCAGGATCCGAGGCCGCACGGCCAGTGCGCGCGCGATGCTCACGCGCTGCTGCATGCCCCCGGAGAGTTGCCACGGGTAGGCCTTCTCGCTCCCCTCGAGGCCGACTTCGACCAGGGATTCCTTGATGCGCTGACGGATATCGGACTTGGTCAGCTTCGCATTACGAAGCGGGAGTGCGATGTTGCGCTCCACGGTGAGCCACGGCATGAGCGAACGCGTGTAGTCCTGCAGGACCACAGCCAAGCCCTCGGGTGCACCGGACAGTCGTTTACCGCCCACGACGATTTCACCGCCCGTCGGCTGCGCAAGTCCCGTCAAGAGGCGGAGCAGTGTCGTCTTGCCCACACCGGACGGACCCACGATGGATACGTAGTGACCCTCGGTGACGTCGTAGGAGATCCCACCCAAGACGTGCTTGACACCCTCGGGGGTCTGATAGTCCATACGCACATCGCGAATGGAAATGGCTGGGCTTGTCACATGTCCTCCGTCACCTAGGCAAGCTTCTTCTGTCCGTAGTACCAGCGCAGGGAAATCCGTTCAACCACGTCGAAGACGAGATTGAGGACATAGCCCAGGATTCCCAACAGCATCACGCCCGTCCATGCATCGAGGATCATGAAGCTGTCGGTGGCGATGAGCGTGAAAGCACCGAGCCCGAAACCCGACCCGAGGATCTCGGATGCGATCGCAACGATGAACGCGATCTGGAATCCGACCTGCAATCCGGCGAAGACGGTCGGCAGGGCATTAGGCAGGCGGACGCGCCAGAGAACTTGACTGCGGGTCAAGCGGAACACGCTCGCCGTATCGAGAAGGACCACATTCGTCGCGCGCACACCCTCGATGGTGTTGAGCAGAATGGGGAAGGATGCGGCGAACGCGATGGACGCGACGCGCATGGATGAATCAAGCCCGAGGAGCAGGATGAAAATCGGGACGAGCGCCACCGGCGGGATGGATCGAATGAAGTCGACGACGGGCTCGACGTAACTCGCGGTGGCACGCGAGGAGCCGACCACTACCCCGAGCGGAATGGCGATGACCACGGCGATCAGGAAGCCGACGATCAGGTTCTGGAGGGTCGGCATGACGTGCACGCCCCAGAACTGCCAGATCCAGTTGAACTTGAATTGCTCCCAGATGGCCTGCAGTGGGGGGAAGAACGGATCCGTGGAGTCCGCGCTGGCGTTCCACCACCACGTGACGAGCAGAACCGGGAGCCACCCTCCGATGAGGATGGCGAGCAACCACTTCCCGATGCGCCTCATCGCCCACTCCAGAAAACGGCGCGGCGCTGCACGCGCACGATGAGCCGCGAGGTGACGAGACCCAGGATGCCCAGGGTGAGGACCACGGCATAGGTGCGGTCTGCGGTGCCTGCGGACTGGTAGAGGGCCAGCAACCTGCCCAGACCCGGTGCACCGCCGACGAGCCCGGCCACCACCGCCACGATCAGGCTCGCCGTCGCCGCGAGCCGCGTCGCGACGGCGATTTGGGCCGCCGCACTGGGGAGGCGGGCGTACCGGATCTGTTGGAGAACATTCATCCGGTAGCACCGCATGGTCTCGAGGAGGGTCGGGTCTGCGTCGCGGACCCCGTAGGCGGTCTGGATCGCAACCGCGAAGACATTCGCGAATACGGCGAGCGCAACCCCCATCGCGATGCTTGGACCGATCACCAGGATCGCGATCGGGATCAGCACGATCGGAGGAATCACCTTGAAGAAGTCGAAGGTGAACTTCGTGGAGCGGTAGGAGAAGCGACTGAGCCCGATCAGCAGGCCGAGAGGTACGGCGATGATCATCGATAGCGCGAAGCCGATGATCGCCATTTGAAGTGTTTCGAAGACTGCGAGCCAGAACTGCGAGTCGCCGAGCAGGCCGAACAGGGCGACGATGGCCTCACTTGCAGTAGCGAAGGAGTCGCCGGCCAGGGGTCCGACCGATCCGACGACCTGCCAGATCAGCAGGGCGACGACGGCCGAGACCAATCCCGCCGGGATACGGCGGATCACGCCTGGCACAGCGACTCCTTCGTTACGACGTACTCCTTAGCCGCGGTACTGCTTGTAGAGCAGCCCCTTGATATCCAGCGGCTTCTTCAGGTAGCCCAGCGCCTGCATCTTGTCCGCAGGACCACGCAGGTCGAGGGCCGTGATGGTCGGCGGGAAGTACGAGGGGTTCGACTTCCGTGCCGTGGCGAGGTCGACCTGGGTGTAGACCGGGTTCGCTGACTGGAGGATCTTGTCCCAGCCGGCGGGAGTGTTCCCGAACTTGTGCACCTCGGCGATGGACTTCTGGAAGGCCAGGACCGCATCGGGGTTCTTGGCCGCGTAGTCCGCTGTGGTCACCCACATACCGATCGCGTTCTCGATGGTGAAGAACTGGATGCCCGGTGACCCGAGGTTCTTCAATCCCTGGGCAGAGCAGGCTGACGTGAACGGCTCCACCGTGAAGGCTGCGTTGACGCGACCCGCCTTCAACGCGTCCAGCATGGCCGGGAACGGGAGTGTGACCCAGTTGACCGTGCCGGGGTTGCCGCCATCGGCGACCATGGCCTGCGCGATCGTGACCTCACCCTGGGCATTACGCGCCGGAACAGCCACCGTCTTGCCGTTGAGGTCCTTCCACGAGTTGATGCCACCCGTGGGGCTCACGCACACACCGGTGTCGTCGAGCTTGGCCGCAAGCGCAAGGTCCTTCTTGGCAGCCGCGAGATCACTGCGCCTGTAACCATCCGCCGGGGCAACCACCTTGAGGGCCATGCCGCCGTTGGCATAAGCGTTGATGATCGGGATGGAGGGCGAGTACACGAAGTCCACCGCGCCAGCCGCAAGGGCTGCCAGTGACGGCGGAGGAGCCGGGAAGATCCGGATCTCCGTCACGTTGAGCCCGTTCTTCTTGAAGATCCCCGCGGACTGCGCCCACGGGATCTGTCCCATCGCGTTGATCGCGACGGTTCCCACCTTGATATTCGTCTCGGCCGCTGCGGCGGGAGTCGCCGTCACGCCGACGAGTGCCGCCGCAAACACACCGACGGTGCCGGCGAGCGCGACTGCTTTGCGTCGAATTGTGCTCACGAGTGACCTCCAGGGATTTTCGACTTCGCCCGTGCTGGGCTCCCCCACCATAGGTGAACAGTGGGTGAAAGTCCCACGAATCGCCCCAATCGTTCGGGTTGGAACGATCTCCACAAAGTTGGTCGGGAATTGGCTTTTGGAGACGGACGTCGACGCAGCGACTACCGTGCACGGCACCATGACCAGATCGCGACGAGTTCTCGGCAACGCGCGCATCGGCACCCAGGCGCAGGTGAGCACGATCATCATCGAGGGCCGCGACATCGCTGCCGTCCTCCCCTCGAGGGACGCTCCCACGCCCACCGAGGATCTCGAAGGCCGCACGGTCATCCCGGGAATCGATGATTCCCACCTGCACGCCTACGAGCACGGACGGTCCCTGACGGCTCTCCCCCTCGGCGATGCATCCGATCTGGAAACACTGCGCGAACTGCTGCGCGCTGCCCGAACCGAACGTTCCGGTTGGTATCGGGGTCAGGGGTGGCTGCCCTCGGTGCGGGGGTCCGGGAGCGATGGTCGTCTTTCCGCTGCGGACATCGACGATGTGACACCTGCGGGCCCCGCACTCCTCGGCGACTTCTCGGGCCACGCGGCCGTGGTGAACACCGCGGCGCTACGCGCAGCGGGCATCGATGCCTCGTCACCGGACCCCGTCGGCGGGGTGATCGTGCGCGATGCCTCGGGGAACCCCACCGGTCTGCTGTTCGAGGCCGCCGTGGGGTTGGTGGCCGGAGCCATGCCGCCGATCTCCGTCTCCGAGCGATTCGACGCGCTGCGCACGGCGCAGGCCGACCTGCTCGGACGGGGCATCGTCTCGGTCACCGACCCGGGGCTGGGCCCTGGGGGAACGACATTGATGGACGGGACCGGGACACTCGAGGCGGTTGCGGCCTACCAGTCCCTCGACAGCGTCGGAGACCTGCTCGTTCGCACGCACATCATGTTGCTCTTCGGTGGACTCGGTGGCACGACAGCGGAGATGGTGGCCGACGGTCTCGATGCATGGGGACCTCCGCGTCGCGCATCCCGCGACAACCGACTCAGCATCGACCAACTCAAGGTGTTCGCGGATGGCATTCCGCGTAGCCGCACATCGTGGCTGAGTGAACCGTATGACGATTGCACGCATGGGCATATGACCGTCGCCGGAAAAACCGATGCCGAGCGCGTGGCAGAACTTCACGCGATCGTTCGGGCGGGTGCGACCCGCGGCTGGCAGGTAGGCACCCACGCCACAGGGGATGCCACCATCACCGCCTTCATCGACTCGATCACCGCGCTGACATCGGGTCAACACCTGCGTCACTACGTGATCCACGGCGACCTGGTGCAGCGTGCCGACCTCCCGCGTCTTCACGCGCTCGGCATGGCGGTGAACACCCAGCCGGGGATCCGATGGGCTGTGGCGTCCGCTGCCTCACAGTTCCTCGGACGCGAGCGCAACCTCGGCAAGCAGCCGCTGCGGTCGATGATCGACGCTGGTGTCGTGCTCGCGCTCTCAACGGATGCGCCGGTGATCGAACCCGATTGGCGACGCACGCTCGTGTCCGCCGTTACTCGGAACCTTCGAGACGAACCCGAGTACACCGATGCGGAGGCGATCACAGTCGATCAGGCGCTCGGTGCGATGACTGGCGCCGGTGCGTGGCAGTGCCACGAAGAGGGATGG
>JBEIHR010000067.1:0-10203 GCA_040381195.1 Rubricoccaceae bacterium | reverse complement strand
GTGAAGATCGTGGTGATGAAGTTGACGCCACCGAGGATCGTGCCCAGACCGCCCAGGGCCAGGCCCAGCAGCCAGAGGTCGGCTCCCACCTCCGGGGAGTTCACGGCGTTGCTGAGCGGTGCGTAGGCGAACCAGCCGAAGGCCGCTGCACCGCCAGGAGTGAAGAAACCCGCGGCGACGATCAAGCCACCGAACGCGAAGAGCCAGTAGCCGAGCATGTTCAGGCGGGGGAAGGCGACGTCGGGGGCACCGATCTGCAGGGGCATGATCACGTTGCCGAAACCCACGAAGAGCGGGGTGGCGAACAGGAACAGCATGATCGTGCCGTGCATGGTGAAGAGCTGGTTGTACTGCTCGAGGGAGATCATCTGGAGCCCGGGAACGGCCAATTCTGCGCGGATGGCCAGGGCCATCGCCCCGGCGAGGAAGAACCAGATCGAGGAGGTGATCAGGTACATGTAGCCGATCGTCTTGTGGTCGGTGGAGGTGATCCAACTGACGATGACCGAGCCCAGCGGCTTCTTACGCGGGCGAGAAGGCGGCGGGGATGCGGTGGCCGCAACCGGCTCATTCAGGATCGTCATAGCAACCGCTCCCCGGGACGCTGTCCCTCGTCGGTGGAAAGTTCGCTGTCGATGAAGCCGGTCTGGCCGATCTCGCGCAGCCCCTCGATGTAGGCGTCGAACTCGTCGCGTTCGACCACCTTCACCTCAAACAACATCCGGGCATGGTCCGTCCCGCACAACTCCGCGCACTTGCCGACGAACGTACCGACGCGGTCGGGGGTCAACTCGAAGACGTTGGTCTTGCCTGGGATCACGTCCATCTTGAACAACCAGTTGGGCACCCAGAAGGAGTGGATGACGTCGGGAGACGAGAGTTCGAATCGCACCTTCTCGTCGACCGGGAGCACGAGCACCGGAGGCTCGCCCACCGAGTCCTCACCCTGCGGCATACCGATCGAGTAGACGTCCTCATCGAGGTAGTTGAACGCCCAGGACCACCGGAAGCCGACCACGTTCACCGTCTGCTTCTGGTCGTTCTCCAGGGTGAGCAGTTCGGTCTGGTCCCTGGCGGTGAACCAGAAAAGCCCGAGGATCATGATCAGCGGAACGACCGTGTAGAGCACCTCGATCGGCAGGTTGTACTTGGTCTGCGCCGGGATCTCGTCCTTGTGGCGGCGGCGGTAGGCGATGGCCGCCCAGAGCATCAGGCCCCAGGTGAGGATGCCCACGCCCCAGGCCGCGATCCACGATCCGTTCCAGAGGTTGAGCATGATCGGCGCTTCTTTGCTGGCGGGCTCCGGCATATCGAAGAAGAACGCCTCGTTGGCGGTGCATCCGGAGGTGAACAGGACGAGCCCGAGCGCCCCGAGAACCAGGACGGAGCTCCGTCCCCATCGCCGGCTTTTCATGCTGAAATCGAGGCCTTCCGTGCCGCATCCGTTGTGCTGGCAGACTAGCGCACACCGCAGTCCAATTCCCTCCTGGGCCGTGAGGCGGAAACGGGACATGTCAGACACATCACATCCGGATCCGGACACCCTGTTCCGGCCTCCCGCGGGGTACCTGGACGCCATCGGCGGCCAGCCCGCCGCCGACCCCGTCCGCGCATCCCTGACGGCCGCACTCGACCGCGCCTGGTCTGACCCGGCTCGACTCCATCACCCGGGCAGAACGGCCGGAGCGATCCTCGATGCATCACGTGCCTCGCTTGCCGGCTACCTGGGGCTTCGCCCCGCCGACGTATATCTCGCGGGAAGTGCGGCCGAAGGCCTGGCGATGGTGATCGGTGGCGTGACGAGGTCCCGGGTGGCGGCCGGCTGCCGCCCGCGCCTCGTCCACACGTCCGTCGAATCCTTCGCGGTCATCGGGGCATGCGCGATGATCCCGGACGCCGAGATCGTCGTCGTCGATGTGACCTCCACGGGCGCCGTCCAGCCCGACGTCCTGGGGGCGGCGTTAACTCCCGACACGGCACTTGTCTGCGTCCAAGCCGCCAACGCCGAGATCGGAACCCGACAGCCCCTCGAGGCCGTGCACTCCCGCTGTCAGGCCATGGGCATTCCGCTCGTGGTCGATGCCGCGCAGGTGATCGGGCGCGGACCGGTTCCCACGGCCTGGGATGTGCTGGTGTGCGCCGGACGGGATTGGGGCGGTGTTCCGGGGACGGCGTTCGTCGCGGTGCGCCCGGGGATCCGCTGGAATCCACCTCTGGCACCCGATCGCGGATGGCTCGGCGGCTTCCCCGATATCCCCGCGGCGGCGGCCTGCGCCACCGCACTCGAGGTGCTCGCCCCGCACGTCGAGTCGATGGCCCGGGAGCAGCACGCGCTCATCGCAACCCTGCGTGACTCGCTCCCGCAGCGCATCCCGGGACTGATCGTCCTCGGCGACCCACATGAGCGCCTCCCCCACATCCTGACGATGGTGCTGGAATCCGGCGTGGGCGAAGAGGTCGTCATCGCACTCGGTCGTCGGGGGATTTCGATCGCGAGCGGATCGGCGTGCACGGCGGACGCGGCGCGCGCCAGCCACGTCGTGGAAGCCCTGGGCTACCGCGGCCTCGCAAGCATTCGCATCTCGCTGCCGTTCGGATGCACTGCTCAGACCGTCCACGACTTCGCCGACGCGCTCTGCGAGGTCGTCACGTCCGGGTAAGGCACTCCTCGGTCGGCAGGGCCTCGGCGAGCAGCGCGAGGTAGCGCTGCCGGGGAATCTCCATCACTCCGAGGCTCGCCAGGTGCTCTGTGCGCCATTGGACGTCGATCAGTCTCGTTCCAGGACTACCGCGCAATGTCGAGACCAAGTGCACGAGTGCGACCTTGGACGCATCGCGAGCCCGGTGGAACATCGACTCCCCGGCGAAAAGCCCACCGATCTCAACGCCGTAGAGGCCGCCCACGAGGGCGCCGTCGTCGTCCCACACCTCCACCGAGTGGGCGAAACCGAGCGCGTGCAACTCCACGTAGGCCGCGGTGATCTCCGGCGTGATCCACCCCTTCGGCCGATTCGGATCGGCGCAACCGAGGACCACACCTTCGAAGTCGGTGTCGACGGTGCAGCGATAGCGCCGCGTCGATGCGCGGAGACTGTCGCTGACCACGAGGCGATCGAGGGGAAGCACCCCCCGTGGATCCGGTGACCACCACGCCAACGTGTCGTCGAGGTGCATCGGGAACATCCCGTGCGCGTAGGCGCTGAGCACCGTGCCCGGATCGAGGTCGCCGCCGAGGGCCACGACATCATCACCGGGCTCCGCGTCTCGGGGATCCGGCAGGTGCCACCGCGGCGCCGGGAGGTCGCGCACCGTTACGGGCGGGGACAGGACACGTGGTGCTCGACCTCGGCAGCTGCGTCGTCGCCGTAGGTCTTCGCCATCCGCTCCAGGAAGTGACGCTGCGCGAGTTCGTACTCCTGGGTACCGATGGTCTCGATCACGTATGTCGCCATCAGCGATCCCACCTGTGCCGAACGCTGATCGGAGATCCCCCATGCCTGGCCTGCCAGGAATCCCGCACGGAAGGCATCGCCCACACCGGTGGGGTCTGCGCGGCGCTCCTCTTCCGGAACGGAAACCTGCACGGGTTCCTCCCCGCGTCGCTCGACGCGCGAGCCCCCGGGTCCCAGGGTGGTCACCCAGATGTCGACCATGGCGCGCAGATCTGCCGCACTCCACCCGGTCTTCTGTTGGATCAGGGCGGCCTCGTACTCGTTCGTGAAGAGGTAGGTAGCCCCTTCAACGAGGGGACGGATCTCCTCGCCTTCCATTCGCGCCAACTGCTGCGAGGGATCGGCGGCGAAGGGGTAGCCGCGGAATCGACATTCCTCGCTGTGTCGGAGCATGGCCTGCGGATCATTCGCACCGATGAGGACGACGTCCGCGTCACCGATCGATTCGATGATCGGTTTCAGCTCGATGTTGCGTGCCTCACTCATCGCCCCCGGATAGAAGGAGGCGATCTGGTTCTGCTCGAGGTCCGTCGTGCACACGAAGCGCGCCGTGTGCGCGGTTTCGGAGACGTGCACGCCCGAGGTGTCCACCCCGTGCCGCTGCAACCAGGACTCGTAGTCCGCGAAATCCGGCCCGACCGCACCCACGAGCACGGGCTGGAGCCCGAGGCAACCCATGCCGAAGGCGATGTTGGGGGCCACACCCCCGCGACGAATCTGCAACTCCTCGACGAGGAACGAGAGCGAGACCTTGTCGATCTTGTCCGCGACGAACGAGTCCGCGAAACGTCCCGGGAAGGTCATGAGGTGGTCGGTCGCAATGGACCCGGTGATGAGGATCGCCACGTCGAAGGACCCTATCGGGCCATCAGTGACTCGGCACCCGAATCACCGAGACTTCGAGACCCGCACGTTCTAGTGGAAGGAGTCTCCGCAGGCGCACGAGCCGGTGGCGTTCGGATTATCGATCGTGAAGCCCTGCTTCTCGATGGTGTCGACGAAGTCGATAGTCGCCCCCGACAGGTAGGGAGCGCTCATCCGGTCCGTGACGACCGCGACTCCACCGAAGTCCTTGCTGACGTCACCATCGAGATCACGGTCGTCGAAGAAGAGTTGGTAGCGAAGCCCGGAGCAGCCGCCCGGCTGCACCGCGATGCGCAGGGTGAGGTCGTCACGGCCCTCGGCGTCGAGAAGTGCCTTGACCTTGGAGGCGGCCGCATCCGTCAACACGATGCCGTCGGTGGTGGTCTCCATAACCTGTCCTTCACTCTCTGGGGACACCACTATGACATGGACCGAGCACCTGCGACAGCCGGGACATGTTCGCCTCGGGCGGATCCGCCTGCCCCGCGGGACTTTGGCAGACTCGTGCCATGGCAGGGACCTTCCTGGAACCGCAACCGACCCCGCTCGCCCTCCTGCTCCTCGGACACGGCGCGGACTCGGGCAGTGAGCGCGGAGTGGAGTGCCCGGGGGATCTCCCGGCACCGAGTGACCCCGACCTCGTAGCGCGGGCCGCGAGGGCCAAGGCGGCGCTCGGCTCCCGCGTCTACATCCTGGGCCACCACTACCAGCGCGACGAGGTCATCCAGTTCGCGGATGTCACCGGAGATTCCTTCAAGTTGTCTCAGATGGCCGCGGCGAATCCTGAGGCGGAGTTCATCGTCTTCTGCGGTGTGCATTTCATGGCGGAGAGCGCGGACATCCTTACCTCCGATGATCAGCGGGTGATCCTCCCCGATCTCGCCGCCGGGTGCTCCATGGCGGACATGGCCGAGATCGGTCAGGTGGAGCAGTGCTGGCGGGATCTCCAGGCCGCTGGAGTCGCAGACGCCACGGTTCCCATCACCTACATGAACTCCTCGGCCGCGATCAAGGCCTTCACCGGTCGCCACGGCGGATCGATCTGCACGTCCAGCAACGCCGAGCGCAGCCTCGAGTGGGCATTCGACGGTGACTGGCGGACGTCGGAGAAGAAGGTGCTCTTCCTCCCCGATCAACATCTGGGGCGCAACACGGCCGTGCGCGATCTCGGAATGACACTCGATGACTGCGTGGTCTACGACCCGCGGAAGCCGAACGGCGGCCTCACCGTGGAGCAGATGCAGACGGCGCGCATGATCCTGTGGCGCGGACACTGCTCAGTCCACGGTCGCTTCACGGCATCGTGCGTCGACGAAGTCCGGGAACGTGTTCCGGGCGTCACAGTGATCGTGCATCCCGAGTGCACCTTCGAGGTCGTCGAGAAGGCCGACGTGGTTGGCTCAACCGAGAAGATCATCGCCACGATCGCCGCCGCCGAACCCGGGACGGCCTGGGCCGTGGGAACCGAGTTGAACCTGGTGAAGCGGCTCGCGCTGCAGCACCCGGACAAGGAGATCGTCTACCTGGATAAGACCGTGTGTTTCTGCTCGACCATGAATCGCATTGACCTCCCGCACCTGGTGTGGTCGCTGGAGTCCTTGGTCGAGGGCACCGTGGTGAACCAGATCGCGGTCGACCCGGACACCCAACACTGGGCGCGCATCGCACTCGACCGCATGCTGGCCCTTCCGGGCCCATCCGCGAGCCGGGACTAGAGCCCCGGGGCTTCCCAGACCGCGAGCCACCGCTGGAGATCGGGCTCGAGGGGAAGTTCCCGGGTCAACGTGTCACGCAGTCGTAGTTCGAGAACGTTGTCGCGCTTCTGCTCCGACCCGGACACGGGGGCGAAGGGGTAGAAGGTTCCCTGCTTGTACAGGTAGACGAGTGCGATCTCACGTCCGGTCGGATCGCGGAACGGAACGAGCGAGCACAACAGTTGCGGTCCGAACCCCGCGTTGACGAGGCTGCTGTTCACCGCATGCAGATCGGTGACAACGGAGGAGAGGTCCGGCGGCTCGGTGCGCACCACGAGCCAGGTGAATCCGAAGGAGTCCTGCACGAGCTCGACCGGCGGTCCGGCATCAGCGTCCAGCAGGGCCTGGACGTCGGCCTCGACGTCCGCGAATGCCCGACCCTCGGGTGCCCGGAAGGCCACGGAACCCGTGCCCGTGGGACGGAAGTCCAACTCGACGTCCAGGGTGATGGCACATCCGGGAAGTGCAAAGAGGGCATCGAGGTTGGGGCGGGCGGGCTTCCGCCTCCCCATCAGGGAGTCGAAGAGACCCACTAACGCTGGCCGAGCTCGTTGGCCACCTTCGCGAGATTCTCCAGGCGCTTCTCGAGCGAGGGGTGCGTGGACATGAGTCCCTCGAGGGTGAGCCCCTTCTTGCCCGCGACCGCGGGAGCGAATGCGAGGTTGCTGACCGGCTCCATCTGCCGGATATCGCGAGTGGGGATTTGCGCCATATCGCCGGTGATCTTGACCAACGCGTTGGCCAACGCGGTGGGCTTCCCGGTGATCAACGCGCCACCTCGGTCCGCACCCAACTCCCGGTACCTGGACAGACCATTGATCAGGAGATAGGAGATGAAGTAGACGACGACGCTGACCACCATGACGACGATGAACATGACCGCTGCGTTCTGATTGCGGTTATCCCGCATCATCGAGCCCCACATGAAGCTCCGGGCGAGGAAGCCGGCAACGATCGCCGTGAAGGACGCGATCGTCATCACTGTGACGTCGCGGTGAGCCACATGGGACAACTCGTGGGCGAGCACCCCCTCGAGTTCATCCTGATCGAGTCGACGCAGGAGTCCCGTGGTGACAACGACGACGGAGCGACTCGGGGTGCGCCCGGTGGCGAAGGCATTGGGAGCATCGGTATCGGCGATCCCGATCCGCGGCTTCTCCATGTCGGCCAGGAGGCACAGGCGGTCGACCATGGCGTGCAGCTGCGGTGCTTGCTCGGGTGTCACGACCACCGCGCGCATGGCGGACATCGCCAGGGAATCCGAGAACCACCATTGGCCGAAGAGGAGTGCTGCACTGATGCCCAGGACGAGGATCGCGCTGAATCCCAGGGCGTAGAGAAGCGCGGCGAGCACCACGTACATCAGCCCGAGACCGAACATGGTCCCGAACATCCGACGGGTCAACCCACGATCGATGCCGTACCTGGTCTTCGCCATAACCCCTCCCGCAGAACTCGCGTGGCTGCTACTTCTCGAGTTCCTGAGGCGATGACCCGGGGCCCACTTCGCGCTTCAGCGCAGCGAGTTGGTTCTCGACCTCGGATTCACTGGCCATGCGCTCCAACTCGAGGGTGAGGGAGTCCTTGCCCATACCGGAGACGTCCTCGAGGGCACCGGAGGCCATGAGTTCGTCGATCGCTCCGGCGCGGGCCTGCATCTGGGCGGTCTTGTCCTCGGCACGCTGGATCGCCAAGCCGACATCGCCGAGTTCACTCGAGATTCCCGTAAAGGCCTCGTTGATCTTGGTCTGTGCCTCGGCGGCGGAGTAGGTGGCCTTGATGGTCTCCTTACGAGTACGGAACTGCTCGACCTTGGTCTGCAACTGTTGGGCCGCGACCGTGAGCTTCTCCTCCTGCTCAGCCAGTTGGGCCAACTGCGTCTGGAGATCGGCGATCTGCTGGTGCAAACCGCTGCGCCGGGTGAGGGCCTCCCGCGCGAGATCCTCGCGACCCTGGCCGAGTGCGGCACGCGCCTGCTGCTCGAGCTTCGCCTCCTGCTGCCCCAGACCCTGGATCTGGAGTTCGAGGCGCTTGCGGCTGGTGGCGACATCCGCCACTCCCCTGCGCACCTTCTGCAGCAACTCCAGCTGCTTTTCGTAGGAATAGTCCAATGTCTCGCGCGGATCCTCCGCACGGTCGAGGGCGCGATTCGCCTTGGACTTGAAGATCATTGTGAAGCGTTGCCAGAGGCCCATGGCCATTCCTCTTTCTGTGCCCGCCCCCTGCGGGGATCACTTCCACTGTACGGGAGGCAGCGCTCGCGTGCCCCGGGATACGCTGCCGGTCATGTTCGGCCGGCGCTCATCCGAGGAATCCCCAACGGAAACCCCGACAGAGGACCCGCGCGCGCCCAAGGGCCGCCCGACCCCGAGTCGCAAGGAGGCCGAGGCCGCACGTAAGCAGGGCCTGCGCACCCCGCGTGGGACCAAGGAGGGCAAGAAGGCGGCACGCGAGCGCGACAGGCAGGATCGAGTACGCGCCCGCCAAGGCATGTTGGCCGGTGACGAGCGCTTCATGCCCCTACGCGACCGCGGCCCGGCGAAGCAATTCACCCGCAACTTCGTCGACTCGCGCTTCACAGTCGCCGAGTTCTTCATTTTCATCGCCATCGCGGTCCTCGTTCTGGGATTCGTCCCCAATCCCCAGATCCAGTCCTTGGTGTCACTCGGCTTCTTCGTTCTGATGGCCGTGATCGTTGTCGACACCGCGATCCTGCTGCTCACGTTGAAGTCGCGAGCGGCCAAGGAGTTTCCGGATCCCGCCGAACGCAAGGGCCTGATGCTCTACGCACTGCTCCGCAGCCTGCAATTCCGTCGACTCCGTCTCCCTCCTCCGCGCGTGCGACGTGGTGGTGCACCCGTGGAGCCGAAGTCCTGATGGAGTTCCGTTATCTCGGACGTAGCGGGCTCAAGGTCAGCGAGATCACGTTCGGCAACTGGATTACCCACGGCTCGCAGGTCGACGATGCCGCTGCAACCGCAACCATCCATGCAGCACTCGACGCCGGCATCACCACATTCGACACCGCCGACGTCTATGCCGGTACGAAGGCTGAAGCACTCATGGGTGATGCACTCCATGGGCAACGGCGTGAGGGCCTGGAGATCCTGACCAAGGTCTACTGGCCCGTGGGCCCTGGAGTGAATGACCGGGGCCTGTCCCGAAAGCACATCATGGAGGCGTGCCATGCGTCGCTCCGGCGTCTCCACACCGACTACATCGACGTCTACCAGGCCCATGGTTTCGATTACGAAACTCCACTCGAAGAGACACTGCGCGCCTTCGACGACCTCGTTCGACAAGGCAAGGTGCTGTACATCGGAGTCTCCGAGTGGCGCGCGGAGGAAATCCGCGAAGCGATCCGCATCGCGGATGAAATGGGCTTCAGTCGCATCATCAGCAATCAACCCCAGTACTCGATGCTGTGGCGGGTCATCGAGGGAGAGGTTGTTCCCACATGTGAGGAACTCGGGGTCGGCCAGATCGTGTGGTCGCCCATCGCCCAAGGGGTCCTGACCGGCAAGTACCTTCCCGGCTCGCCACCGCCGAGTGGCTCCCGTGCATCCGCAGGTGAGGGGCAGACCTATATCCAGCGGTTCATGGATGACGACGTTCTGCAGGCGGTTCAGAAGCTCCTCCCGATCGCCGCGGACATGCGCCTGACCCCGGCCCAGATGGCGATCGCCTGGGTCCTGGGCAATTCGAACGTTGCATCAGCGATCGTGGGAGCGTCTCGGCCCGAGCAGATCGCCGAGAACGCGGCCGCGGCGGGCATCACCCTTCCCGAGGATGTGCGCAGCGCCATCGACTACATCCTGGGCGATCTGATCACCACCGACCCGACGCGCACTGCGTCGCCGGCAACCCGGCCGTAGGCGCGACATGTCCTGGACCTGGTCGTACCTGCGCTTCGACGACACGCCGGTCAACGTGACCCTGAACCCCGGAGGCTCCTTCCCCTCCCAGGCAGATGCCGAGTCGTGGATCGGCGAATTCTGGCGAGATCTACTGGCCGAGGGCGTCGATCAGGTGTCCCTTCTGGAGGATGGACGTGAGGTCTACGGACCGATGAGTCTGCATCCGCCCGAATGACGTTCCCGATGCAGTAGGGTCCGAACACAACTGAATCCACG
>JBEIHR010000066.1:0-10636 GCA_040381195.1 Rubricoccaceae bacterium | reverse complement strand
GGGGGTGGGGGCCAGGCCCCCACCCGCCGGTTGCTTTTCAGTCGCCTGTCACGCTCTGGATCAGCGTCTCCTGGATGTAGGTGAGCCAGTCATAAAGGTGGAAGAGTCCGATCCTCGGGTCGGAGACGGACATGGATTCCAATCCCTCCTGCCAATCCTCCGAGATTCCCAAACGAGTTCCAAGGATCAGCCGCACATCGTTGAGGAATCCCAGCCAGATGAGTGCCGATTCCTCATCGAAGATGAAGGTGGTGTCACCCTCATCGCTGGTCACGACGGACTCCTGAACTCTGCGGGCGCGCGCGCACTTCTCCAGTCGTAGATCGTGCTCTGTGAAGCGCCGGAAATCCTGCGCCGACTCCGGATCATCCCGATACGCGTCGGGAAAGAGACGAGCCAATGCCACGTCATCCGGCGCTGCGACCGGTTCATCCATGCTCCCCACGATCGCCGCGAGTGGGTCGTCACTCGCAGCGCTGTGAGGCGGCGTAACGAGATCAAGGACCTGGGTGGCAAGGGAGGTGATCAAGCCACGCTCCACCTCATCCAAGGTGACGGTGAAGCGACCGTCACCGGTCCGCTCGAATCCCTGTGTCACGGTCAGTCCCGTCCCACCGTGGCCCACAGGCCGTACGAATGCATCGCGTTGGTGTCGCGTTCCATCTCCTCGCGAGAGCCGCTGGAGACCACAGCGCGGCCGTCGTAGTGCACCGCGCGCATCAGGGTTTCTGCCTTCTCCCGGGGATACCGGAAATAGGTCATGAAGACATAGGTCACGTAGGACATCAAGTTGACCGGGTCATTCCAGACGATCGTGTCCCAGGGGCGATCCGTCACCACCTCGAACTCCGTGGCCTGATCGGGGAGGACGGGCGCCTCCGCGGGTGCGGACGTCATCGCACCAGTGTGCCAAGGTCGCGCCGACCTGGGCACCGGGCCTCAGTCGGCCGTACCCTGGCCAGGTGACCTGGATCCCCGAACCCGCCAGCGGGCTGCCGGATCCTCCGATCCTGCAGCGGATCCGTGAGTCCGTGATCGGTGACGATCAGGTCATGGAGACACCCTTCGGTCGTCGGCGTGTCACGTACGCGGACTACACAGCGAGCGGACGTGCGCTGAGTTTCATCGAAGACTTCATCACCGACGAGGTTCTCCCCCGCTACGCGAATACCCACACCGAATCGAGCGGCACGGGTCTCCAGACCTCCCGGCTGCGCGAGGATGCGCGGCGTGTGATCAAGGACGCGGTGAACGCTGACGATGACTACGCGGTGATCTTCTGCGGGTCGGGTTCGACGGCCGCGATCAACAAGCTGGTGTCCATCATGAACCTGAGGATCCCGGCCGACCTCGACAGGCGCTACCACATCTCCGACGCGATCCCTGCCGATCAGCGACCAGTGGTGTTCATCGGCCCGTTCGAGCACCACAGCAACGAGCTTCCCTGGCGTGAATCGATCGCGGACGTGATCACCATTCGCGAGGATGCCACCGGTCACATCGACATCGACCATCTCACCGAGCAACTGGCGCTCTACTCCTCCCGGCCCTTGCGCATCGCCTCCTTCTCCGCCGCCAGCAACGTGACCGGGATTCTCAGCGACACCCACGCGGTCAGCCAAGTGCTGCATGAGCACGGCACGTTGTCCTTCTGGGACTACGCCGCTGCGGGTCCCTACGTCCCCATCGCGATGCGGCCGACCTGCAATGCACACCCCCTCGCGTACAAGGATGCGATCTTCCTCTCCCCGCACAAGTTCATCGGAGGCCCGGGGACTCCGGGTCTCCTCGTCGTGCGTCGGGAACTCCTGAACAACTCCGTGCCGGAGATCGTCGGCGGTGGCACCGTGGCGTACGTCAACGCCGCGGAGCACACCTACCTCGACGATCCCGAGCACCGTGAAGAGGGCGGGACTCCCGCCATCATCGAATCGATTCGGGCCGGCCTGGTCTTCCAATTGAAGGACGAGGTCGGGAGTGAGGTGATCCATGCTCGCGAGGATGACTTCGTCCGGCGCGCAATGGATTCCTGGGCAACGAACCCCCGCATCGAGGTGCTCGGTAATCGTGAGGCCGAGCGCCTGTCGATCACGTCCTTCGTCATCCGCCGCCCCGGGGGCACGTACCTGCACCACAATTTCGTCGTAGCGATCTTGAACGACCTCTTCGGGATCCAATCGCGTGGCGGGTGCTCCTGTGCAGGTCCCTACGGGCATCGGCTCCTGGGTATCGACATCGAGCACTCCCATCGCTTCGAGGAGCAGATCCGCCATGGATGTGAGGGCATCAAACCCGGGTGGATCCGGGTCAACTTCAACTACTTCATCTCAGAACCGGTCTTCGAGTATCTGGTCGCTGCGGTCCACCTCGTGGCCGATCACGGATGGAAGCTGCTTCCGCACTATCGCTTCGACACCACCACCGCGCGCTGGCAACACCGCGATGGCGCCGTCGAACCGCCCTTGCGTCTCAGCGATGTCCACTACGCGGACGATGGTCGATTGACGTATCCCACGCAGCACGACACGGCACCGGAGTCCGCGCTCGCGGACTACCTGGAGTTCGCGGGTGAGTATTTGGCGTCTCTGCCGGAACCCTCCCTGGTGAATGCGGGGGTATCAGACGACTTCGACTCGCTCCGGTGGTTCGAGTTACCCGAGGAGAGTGTGCGCTAACGGCGCACGCGCACCTGGAAGGTCGGCGAGATCCCCTCGCCTATGCCGTTCCCACCCGGAGCCACCACCCGAAACGTGTAGCGACCCTTGCCGTCGGGTGCGGTTCCGCTCAGGAGCACACGACCCTTCGCATTGACCTTCGCCGAGGACACTTTCTCCCATGACCCATCCCTGGTCAAGCGCTGCAGGAGGACCTTCTGTCGCTGTGCGGGGGGACGCACGATGACGCGCACCTTGATCGTGCCCCCGCGCGACACGGAGTCCGTGCGCAGGCGGGTGGTCACCGTGGCACCGACGGCGACGGTGACCTCGGTGCTGATCCCCGCCGGTGCGGTCTCCGTCGCGGCACTGGAGATGCGCAGAACCCCGCTGCCGGGCAGCGCCGCTTGGAATGTGACGGCGCCATCAGGACCGGTGGTGCCCGTCTGCAGGTCGATGAAGTCCCCCGACCCTTGGGGCGCGAACTGCAGAACCACGGGAACACCGGACCCGGGCGCACCGTTGACGAGAACGGATCCCTGGATCGTCGCCGCCTGACCGGCCACAATGGAGGGAGGTGCCGTGATCGTGACTGTCGACGTGGCAGGTGCGAGTGATTGGGCGTAACTGCGCAGCAGCGGCCACTGCGCCGGGTTCTCCCCACCGATGGTCCAGAAGGCGGCGGCATTGAGGCCGTAGGTCCCGACGAGTTGCGTGCGTGCCAGGACACCATCGGGTCCCACGAACCACGTGATCCGCCGTGCGGTGCAGGTCTGCGTCGCTCCTGCGCCATCGGTCCACGTCACCGGCTTGTCGTACTCGACCCAGGACTCTTGCGCCTGGGCATCAAATGTGATCGCCGACTCTGGGACACCGGCACGGGTCAGCACCCTGGGCGCATCGGCCGACGTGAACGCTGCGCGATCGGTCAGTTCCCCCCACGCCCGTCGCTCGCTGGCACTTCCGTTGCGGTTGGGGCAGGTACCGGACAGGACGAAGGAACCGTTGCTGTTCTTCTTCGTCCAGGCACGACCGTACGTTGGGACTCCGATCTGAAGCTTCGCCGGATCCATGACCGACGTCGCGTGCTGGGTGATCGCAGTCACCCAGCCGATAGGTGCAATGGGTCCAATCCCCTGAACGCTGAAGTCGTAAGCCATGATCCGCACACGATCAGCGACCTGCGCGATGGCGGGGAGGTTGTAGACCCAGTAGCCACTACGCCCACCACATCGATTCCGGGTATCGCACGGCGACGGAATCGTGACGGACAGGAGTTTCCCCTGCGCGCGCAGTGCAGCCGATAACTCCTGTACGAACGCCGTCCAATTCGGTTGTGTCGCCGACCAACTCGCACTCCCATCGGAGAATGCGAAGCCCTCGTAGTCGAGGTCGAGACCGTCGTACCCGTTCGCCATCACCATCGCAACCAGATCGGCGACGTGAGCGGCCCGCTGAGCGGGGTCGGCCAGGGCAGCAGCCATACGCCCTTTCCCTGAAGCATCGGCAATGGCCGGAAGCACGGTGACCCCCGCAGCTCGGAGCTGGCCCATCGCCCAGGGAATGTTCGTGGACGCGTTCCTGAAGTTCGGATTCACCCGGACCTGCACTCCGCCGCCCGGCTTCGCGGTGGCCGAGTACCAGAAGGGCGAGACATCCACGAAGAGGTCCGCGTTCTGCACCACCGAGGTGATGCCCTGGGGCTGGGACTGGGTCGTCATCCAGTAGGGCATCCAGCCACTCAGGATCCGCTTGGGGGCGGGATCGGCCTGTGCGGGCGACGCCACCCCGAGGAGTGCCGTTCCCGTCAGTGCCATGGCGAGCAGAAGGGGAAGAAGTCGACGCATCGTTTCATTCTGCGTTACGCGACCCCCCGGGGCCGGCACCCGGGTCGGTGCGTCCGCCTACCGCAGGACTCGGGCGATCTCGCCGGCCGCTCGGGCAACACGCGGACCCACCTCGGCGTCGGCGAGTTCCCCCATGGCAACGACCCCCACGGAGGCCTCGAGCCCCGGGACCCCCACGAGGGGCACTGCGATGCCATGGCCTCCGGTGGCTCCGTCCGCCGTCGCCACGATCCACGGGGGATCGAGGGGACGCCCCGCGGCGGTGCGTGCAGCGAGGATGGCGCGACCTCCCGCCGTGGCCTCGAGTGGCTGGCGAGCACCGAGCCGTACCGCCACGTGCACGTCCGACCGAGAGGGCTCGACCACGAGAGCGGTGAGTCCATCTCCACCCTCCGCGATGGTGAGATGCGCGGTGGCACTCACCGCGTCAGCGAGCAGACGGAGTGCGGGGATGGCGGCATCGCGAAGTGCCGGTTGCACGGCACGACCGAGTGCAAGAAGACCAAGTCCGAGACGGCATCGCCCATCCGAACCACGACGGATGAGGGCGTGCGATTCGAGGGTGACGACGAGCCGGTAGACGACAGTGCGACCGACACCGAGTTGCGTCGACAGTTCCGTGACGGTCAGACCCTCGGGTGCGTCGGCGATCACCTCGAGGACACGGAGTCCTCGGTCGAGGGTCTGCGAGGTTTCGGCCGCCACGCGACAAGCCAATCATGGACAGGAAAAGCAAGAACGTGGGGCCCGCAGGTGCGGGCCCCACGTCGGAGAGATCGCAGGATTCCAGGGACTTGACTCGGAAGCTCGCGATGATCTCGAAGATGCCGATGATGATCAGCCAGACACCGATCACCCATGTGATGGCGAGCAGCGACATACCCGGACCGACAAGCACGATCACGCCGCCGATCAGGAGGATGATGCCGAAGAAGATGTTCCAACCACGGCCCTCCTTCTGCTCGAACCCGGTGAACAGCGCAGCGAAGCCTCGGAAGATGAAGGCGATCGCAACGAATATGGCCAGGATCTCGACTGCCCTGATGGCGCTGGCGATGGCGAAGACACCAAGGACGATGGAGATGATCCCGGTGATGATCGTCAAGGCCCGCATACCGCCGGTGAGGCCGTGACCGAAGCCCCGCACCACCTCGAACACGCCGGACACGATCAACCAGATCGCCAGCAGGATGGCAACAGCAACGACGGTTGCGATCGGCCAGACGAGCGCGACGACACCGACGATGATGCTGATGATGCCGCCGACGAGCAGCAGCCACCAATACCGTCCGGAACCGGTGAACATGCCGGTCTCAGAACTCATTGTGGACATTCAACCTCCATGGTGAGCGGGGCTTGTGACCCCAATGGGAAATCCCTGACCCCATGGTAGAGCGATCGTGGCCTTATCCCGGGCTACGACGCGGTCAACTGACCGCTCGACGACAACTCGGCGATAGCCCCGTCGACGCAGGTAACGAGCGGATTGCCGGGCACGAACGCCAACACCGACTCGGCACCGCCGCGACCCTCCGCGTAGGCGGTGCTGGCAACCGCGCCCGTGGCTGCCGCCTCCACCGGCGTCACCTGACCGATGAGGAAATCCGCACCGCCATCGCGCACGAAGTCCTCGACTCCGACGGGTTCCTCGATCCATGTCACCTGAACGGGGAGGAAGCCCAATTCCTCAGCGATCGAATAGACCAGATCCGCTTCCGTGCCGACCCAGCCATCGCGATCGTCCTGGCTGAGATAGGGCGCAGATCGGCGATCCGTCGTCGCGACCGTCAGTTGCGCCGCGACAACCGTGGTCATGTTGACCTGAGAGCAGGGGTCAAGCACCGCCGGATCGATGGTCGCCGACGCATCAGAGATCGGCATGGGTGCTCCCCCTGCCGCGTCATCGCCCCCACATCCGGACAGAAGGGCGAGGCACGCGACGATCGCACCCCATCGCGCTGCACCCCACGTGGTCGACAACGACCTACTCCTTGTCGCGGGGCAGCGAGGCGTGGATCTCCTGACACTCCGGGCAAATTGGGAATCGTGATGGGTCGCGGTTGGGAATCCATACCTTGCCGCACAGGGCCTTGATCGGGGTGCCGGTGACGGCACTCTCCACGATCTTGGTCTTCTCCACATAGTGCGCGAAGCGCTCGTGATCACCGTCATCACTCGAGAGTCGCGTGCTCTCGTCAAGGAGGGTGTCTCCGGAGAGTCCGGGGGTATCCAGCGGTGTACTCACGCCACCACCCTAGGCCTGCGGCTGACTGAATTTCTGACCACCGGGGTATGAACTCGGGACTTTCGGCCCCCCATCGATGTTTCGCGGACGCCTACCGTGATCACCAGAGACAGTTACAAGGAGGAGTCGATGCCACAACAGCCGCTGGCCCAAGTGCCGGCCGATGCCCGATGGAATTGGCAGGAGGATGCCGCGTGCCAGGGAATGGATTCGTCGATCTTCTTCCATCCGCAGAACGAGCGGGGCTCTGCACGGTCGAAGCGTGATCGTGCCGCGAAGGTCGTGTGTGCGCAATGCCCGGTGCGATTGGAATGCGCGGACTACGCCATTCGGGCGCGCGAACCGTACGGCGTGTGGGGTGGCTTGACCGAGGAGGATCGCGAGCACATATACCTGCGGATCGACGCGCGGCACCATCCGCGCCGCAAAGGCGACGGCCTGCGGATCGCGGGCAGCGACGTCGATCGTGCGATCTCGGGCACAGCGCTGGGCATTACTGCCTGACTGCTCGCAGGTACGTCAGGCAAGCGAGAGGAACAACTTCTCCAGTTCCTCTTGCGTCATCGGCGCCTTGTCGGGTGACTCCCAGCACTGCCGGAGCCCGGTGGCGACGATCTTGAAGCCTGCCCGATCGAGCGCCTTGGAGACAGCCGCTACCTGGGTGACCACGTCGGTGCAGGAGCGACCGTCCTCGATCATCGCGATGACACCGTCGAGTTGACCACGCGCCCGCTTCAACCGGGTGAGCACCTCGGCGCTCACCGATGCGTCGATCTTCATGGCACTCCTTTCGTCGACTTCCAGCAGGCTATCCCACATACCCTCTGGGGTATCGTCGCCACATGGACCACACGCACGGAAAAGACGTGCAGGACGCACTTGCTCCCCTCTCCCGCGCCCTCCGCGCGGAGATCCCGGAGGTGTACGAGGGTTTCGTGGGTCTGCACCGCGCGGCGATGAAAGAGGGGGCCCTCTCAACGACAACCAAGGAGCTGATCGCCCTGGCGATCGCCGTCGTGGAGCAGTGCGACGGCTGCATTGCCGCGCACGCGCGGGGGGCCGCACGCGCGGGAGCAACCCGGGAACAGGTCGCCGAGGCACTCGGGGTAGCGATTCTCATGGCAGGCGGCCCCGCAACGGTCTATGGACCGCGCGCTTACTCTGCATTCTGTGAGTTCCTCGACACCTGACGGTCTTCCAGGGCGCATCGCCCTCGTCGGCAGCGGCGAATACCTGCCGGTGATGGAACCGATCGAGGCGTGGCTGATCGACGGCAGGCCTGCCCGATTCGTTCAGTTGGCGACCGCGGCTGCCCCCGAGGGAGATCGGGTCTTGGACAGGTGGCATGCGCTGGGTGCTGCGGCGGCGCAGCGACTGGGTGTGGAGCAGGTGATCGTCGACGTCCGCACTCGTGAGGATGCCGACGAGACGCAGCACGTGGATGCGATCACCGGTGCGGGACTCGTCTATCTGTCGGGCGGTAATCCCTCACACTTGGCCAGGACACTGCGTGGCTCCCGCGTGTGGGATGCGATCTGGCGCGCCTGGCGCCTCGGCGCTTCTGTCGCAGGGTGCAGCGCGGGTGCGATGGCCTTGTGCGGCTACATCCCCGGTTTCCGGCATCCACGCAAGGGCGGTGAGGAGGGGCTAGGACTCATTCCGGATCTGCGCGTCATCCCCCATTTCGACAAGTACGCCGCGCACCTCCCCGACCTTGCGCTCCGCCCACTCGTGACCCCCGGTGCCACCGTGGTGGGGATCGATGAGGAGACCGCGCTCATCGCAGACTCGGCATCTACGCCCGAGTGGACATTCACCAGCCGCGGCGTGGGATCCACGTGGCGCATCGACACCGATCGCCGTCACCGGGTCAACAGCGCGCTTGCGTTGCGCGTGGGGTGAGTATGCGACCCATTCCCACGGCATCACAGGTGATGCCCCGCGGTGTACGCACCTTCAAGCCTCGACGTAGCCGCATCACCCGGCGCGAACTCGCTGCCCTCGATACTCCCGGCGACGTCCTCATCGCGATCGGTGAGGGGCTGCTGCCACTTCCGTGGGGTGTCGTTCCCGTGGTCCTCGAGATCGGCTTCGGCGCGGGTGAAGCGACACTCGCCATGGCCGAGGCCGAACCGGACACCACGATCCTTGCCATCGACGTTCACACCCCGGGTGTGGGGAGACTCACGGCCGACGCACGCGCGAGGCAGGTGACGAATCTGCACGTAATGGAAGCCGATGCGCTCACCGTGCTGGAGCGCTCCATCCCCTCAACATCCCTGGCCGGAGTTCGAACCTTCTTCCCGGATCCGTGGCCGAAGGCGCGACACCACAAACGTCGGCTGATCCAGACCCCGGTGATCGACCTGGTGCACTCGCGTCTGTCACCCGGGGGCTTCTGGCACATCGCAACGGATTGGCATGACTACGTGGAATGGATCCTGGAGACATTCGAGGCTCATCCGGGCTTTCACGGGGGCATCATCGAGAGGCCGCGTTCACGGCCGATCACCCACTACGAGCGCAGGGCGATCGCCGAGGGCCGCGAGGTCGTGGACCTGTGCTTTACCGCGACAGGACCCTGAGCGACGCTTTAGCCGGACTTACGTCGGAACTCCCGTTTCCCGCCAGCACGATCCGCGTGCTCCTGCACCTTGCCATCGGCCGAGGATGGTCCGCCGCGGGAAGAGGAGCGCGACTTACCTTTCTTGGCCTCCAAGGCCTGGCGCATCCGCTCTTTGATGTCCTCGTTGTCCGCCACGTGGCAAGTGTCGCACGTCGATGGTCAACCGCCACGTTGGTGGCGGCGCCGCGACGACTCATCCCGAACTAGATTCCCTCCGTGGATCGCTCCCCTGGCGCCGCTGACTACCCGGTCCCCGGACCGTCGGGCACGGTGCTGCGGACGTGGGACGGGCAGTCGTGGACCGATCACTTCGATCCCGCACCGGTCGCACCGCTTCCCGAGTACTCGCGACATCCCTGGCGGTTCCTCGCCTTCCCCGGATGGCTCCTCATCCCGATCTACGCACTCGCCGTCGCGGGGACCTTCCTCATGTCCACGAACGCGTCGGAATCCACGCTCGCGCGCAACGGGCTCGCCCTCAGTGTCGGGTGCGCGACCGCGGTTCCGGCCCTGGCCCTCCTCACCCTCTTCCATCGCCGCCTCGATTTCGGCCAGCTCGGAGTTTCGCGGCGCTCCATCGCCGCCTGGGGTGTCGCGAGCGGGATCGGTTCGGCGTGCGTGGCCGTTCTCATCGTCTACGCCGTTTCGGGAGAGTGGAACGCCCCCCTGCTCACGGCGCCGTACGTTCCCGGATGGTTGGTGGGTCTGCTTCACGGCCCCCTGAAACTCGTGGTTCCCGTGGTCCTGTGGTCGGTGGGCATGTTCCGCGCACCACGTCAAGGATTCCTCCTCGTTCTCATCTCAGCGATGACCTTCGGTGTCTCCATGGCGGCAGCGGATGCGTGGTTCACCGCAGTCCTCGACCACAGGCGCATCGGTGCTGTCATCGTGACGGTCCTCCTCTCGGCGATCGTCGCGGCGGTGCCCTGGCGTGCAGCATGGAAACGCAAGACCTTCTTCACGTGGTCGGTTGCGGCCGCTCTCGCCATCGCCATGGGACTTCATTGGCTTGCTGACACCGTGATTGTGCAGGGGTGGGAGATTGCACTGGGCGGGGTCGCCCTCATCGGTTACCTGACAGTCAAGGTCGTCGTCCGTCAGCTCGTTCCACCGGATCACGTCGCAACAGTGTCCGACGGGTGGCGTGCCTCCCTTTGGTCACAGCACACAGTTGCGCGTGTTTGTTGATCCGGACTTGTTGCAGTACGACGAGCTGTGGGCCGCAGCGGGAACCTGGAACGACGTCTTTCCAATCGACCCTGCG
>JBEIHR010000065.1:0-10689 GCA_040381195.1 Rubricoccaceae bacterium | reverse complement strand
TACGCCCCGGTCTCCGGGATGTTCGCGTAGGTTCGGATCGGGAGGGGTTATGCGCGAGGCAGTGATCGTGGATGCGGTTCGCACACCGGTCGGCATCGGTAAGGCGGGGAAGGGGGATCTCGACGACCTTCATCCGGTTGACCTCAGTGCCCATGTGTTGAACGCGCTCGTGCAGCGCACGGGTATCGATACATCCACCATCGACGACGTGATGTGGGGATGCGTCAGCCAGGTCGGTGAGCAGAGCGCGAACGTTGGCCGCAACGCGGCTCTCGCCGCGGGTTTCCCCGAGTCGGTCACCGGGGTGACCATCGATCGGCAGTGCGGATCGAGTCAGCAGGCCACCACCTTCGCTGCAGCGACCGTGATCGCAGGACAGGCCGACGCGGTGATCGCCGGTGGTGTGGAATCCATGTCGCGTGTCCCCATGTTCAGTAATACCGCTGGCGGTGATGGCCCGTTCGGTCCGCGGATGCACGCGCGGTACCCCGATCTGGTGAACCAGGGGATCAGCGCGGAGATGATCGCGGAGAAGTGGAAGCTCTCACGTACACAACTCGACGAGATTGCCGCGCTGTCCCAGCAACGCGCCGCCGCAGCCCGCGCGACCGGAATGTTCGCTGACGAGATCGCACCCGTCCCCACACCTGACGGTCTCATCTCACATGACCAGGGCATCCGCGAGGGCACCACGGCCGAGTCACTCTCGTCCTTGAAGCCGGCTTTCCGGGAAACCGGCGTCGTCACCGCCGGCAATGCGTCGCAGATCTCCGACGGTGCCGCCGCGGTCCTGGTGATGGAGCGGGGCGCGGCGGAGGCTGCCGGGCTGACACCGATCGCCCGCGTGCATACGGTCGCCATGGCGGGGGTGGACCCGGTGATCATGCTGACCGGGCCGATCCCGGCCACGCAGAAGGTGCTCGAGCGGGCCGGGCTGTCCCTGTCAGACATCGGCGCCTTCGAGGTGAACGAGGCCTTCGCCGCCGTGATCGGTGCGTGGTTGGCCGAGACCGGGGTTGATCCGGCCATCGTCAACCCCCTCGGGGGCGCGATCGCGCTGGGTCACCCGCTGGGGGCATCGGGGGCCCGGCTCACCAGCACCCTGGTCCACCACATGCGCCGCAACGACATCCGCTTCGGCCTGCAAACCATGTGTGAGGGTGGCGGTATGGCAAATGCGATGGTGCTCGAGTTACTGCCGTGAATGACAGTCGTGTAAGTAATCCCCACATGTGAACAACCTGTGGATCTTTTCACGGAGACCTGTGGGTAAGGACGGGGCCGATGGTCCCGTGTGTCGTATGTGGCAGGCTTGAAACAACCAAGGAGGAGCCAGTGACAGAGTCCAAGCGGCGCAAGAAGGAAACCCGCTACGTCCCCGAGCAGGCCAAGGGGGAGCGCAAGGTAGCCCGCATCGGCTCCCCGAGCTGGCTGGCCCCCGCGATGGTCGCCTGCTTCGTCATCGGTCTGACCTACATCGTCGTCTTCTACATCGCCGGCTCGTCGATCCCGGTGATGAACACGATCGGTGGGTCCCTCAACGCATTGGTGAACGTCGGCATCGGTTTCGGTTTCATCATCGTCGGGTTCATCCTGTCCACGAAATGGAAATAGTCGGAGCGGGATGACGCGCATCCTCGTCGTCGACAACTACGACTCCTTCGTTTACAACCTCGTCCAGTACCTCGCCCAACTCGGCGCCGAGGTGGATGTCGTGCGCAACGATGAGGTCACGGTGGACCACGCACGTACCTACGACGGTGTCCTCATCTCCCCCGGTCCTGGAACACCGGAGGATGCAGGTGCCTGCATCGACATCGTGCGCGGATGTGCCGGTCGCGTTCCCGTCCTCGGGGTGTGCCTTGGGCATCAAGCGATCGCCGTCGCCTACGGCGCGCAGGTCACGCGCGCACCGGAACTCCTGCACGGCAAGACATCGCAGGTGCACCACACGGATTCCGGTGTGCTCGCCGGTCTCCCCCAGGACTTCACCGCGACGCGTTACCACTCGCTCGCGATCCAGGATGACACGGTTCCGGACGTCATCGAGGTGACGGGCCGCTCGGAGTCCGGCGTGATCATGGCGATCCGTCACCGTGATCACGCGGTGGAGGGTGTCCAGTTCCACCCGGAGTCCGTACTGACCGAGGGTGGCCATGCGATGTTGGCCAACTGGTTGGCGCAGTGTGGGATGCCGCAGGCCCGGGAGACCGCGAAGTCCCTGGCTCCCGTGACCGCTGGCTAGGAGCCGGCGAGGAGTTGGGTCACGCGGCCGCGTGTGATTCCCATCAACCCCGCGATATCGGCAGGCGAGAGTCCTTCGTTGCGGAGTTCAGAGATAACTTCGCGAGTGAACTGTGCGGCTTGCACCTGAGCCTCCTGCGCACGCCGCGTCTTCTCTCGCGCACGACGCACCCGTTCGTTTATGGATTTCGGATGAATCTCCAAGATGACCTGCTTCTGTGTGATCACCTTCCCGGTCATGATCTCCACCAAGTCACAGGCAGACTCGATCGCTCGATCAAGTGATCGAACCTGGGTGACACCGACAGAGTCGACGTGGATCTCCCAACCACGGTCCCATCGTTTGGCGTGAGCGGTGTACGTCCTCATTGCAGCCATCCAGAGGGTAGACACACCAGGCGAGCGATCGCTTGTCGAAGGACACCGGGAGAGACGTCCTCCCCGGCGACGATGACCGTCATGTGTAGTCCACAGGGGCAGTACCAGATTTCATGGGAACCCTTCCGTCGCCGGATGGTGCAGCCGTAGCGCCGTAGAGCACGTGCCATGGCGGCGTACGGCAGGGGACGCACCATGGCCAGTGCTTTACCGGCAGTAAAGAATATCGATTTAGTTGGGGTAAATCAATATGAGTCCGTACTCGTGGGGGCATCCGGCCACCGTAGGGACCCTCGCCGCGCCGTTACGTGGACGAGAGCCGTCCGGGGATGAATGCGCACCTGTGGAGAGGCGCTGAGGAGTGCTGCGGGCGAAGTGCCTAGCTCACGCCGCGGGTGCGGGCACAGGTGCCGCGGTCTCCGTGGGAACGGGCACCACAGTTTCGGTGGGAACGGGGGTCGGCTCCGGCGTGGGCACCAGCGGTGCCACGGCAACCGTGATCGTCACGAGGGAGCCTCGCTCCAGCTTGGTTCCCGGTTGCGGTGACTGCGCCAGCACCTCGCCATCCGCGACGCCGACGATCTCCTGGTCGATGACCTGGGTCTCGAACCCGGCACGCGCGAGATCGGACAGCGCCTGCGATTCGGAGAGGCCCACGACGTCGGGGACATCGACGAGACCGGAGGAGACCGTGATGGACACCGCGCTGCCTGCGGCCAGCTGCGTGCCCTCGGTCGGGTCCTGATCGAGGACGTAGCCGGCGGGTTGGTTGGACTCCTCTTCGAGGATGTCGCCGAGGGTGAGGTTGGCGTCCGCGAGGGCGGTCCGAACATCCTCGAGACTCGTCAGACCGATCAACTGCGGGACGGTCGCCTGTTCGCGGCCCGCACTGATGGTCACGTTCACGCTTTGGCCCTGTTCGATGCTCTCCCCGGCGGCGGGCTGTTGCGCGATCACCGTACCGACCGGACGCTCCGAGATTTCCGGTGTCTGGGCTCCCAGGCGCAGCTCGTATTCGGCCAGGGTCTGGGTGGCTTGCTCGATGGTCAGTCCATCCAGGCTGGGAACCGTCACCACCGTGGCACTCGTACCGCCGAACACGAAGCGGCCGACGAGGAGGGCCCCGATGACTGCAGCGGCCACGGCGAGCAGGCTCACGATCCAGAACGCGGTACTCCTGCCGGAGCGGGCTCGGCGTGGACGGGAGTCGTCGTAAATCGACCCGCGCGGCACACCGGCACCGACCGTGGGCATCTGCCGTGTTGCGTCGCCGGTGACCATCGGCACGGCTGCGGTGACGGGCGCACCCGCGATCACACGTTCCACATCCGTGCGGAATTCCGCCGCGCTCTGGTAGCGGTCGTCGGCGCGCTTCGACAGCGAATGCATGACGACGGTGTCGATCTCGGGGGAGACGCCGGGATCGACCGACGAGGGGGGTGTGGGCATTTCACTGACGTGCTGATACGCGATCGCCACCGCGGAGTCCCCGGTGAACGGCGGCTTCCCGGTCAACAGTTCGTAGAGCAGAACACCGGTGGAGTAGAGGTCGCTGCGCGCATCGACGACTTCACCGCGGGCCTGCTCGGGGGAGAGGTACTGCGCGGTACCCATCACCGCACTCGTCGCGGTCATCGACTGGCCGGCCTCGTTCACGGCACGGGCGATTCCGAAGTCCATCACCTTCACGTCGCCGGTGCGAGTGAGCATCACGTTGCCCGGCTTGATGTCGCGGTGCACGATCCCGTGCCGGTGCGCGTAATCGAGAGCGGACAGCACGCCCGCGGCGATCTCGAGCGCACGCTCCGGGAGTAAGCGGCGTCCACTGGCCAGGATCTGGCGCAGGGTCATTCCGTCCACATACTCCATGACGATGTAGGGGACGATCACGTCGGCGTGACCCTCGTCGGTCAGCACGTCTTCACCCGTGTCGTAGACCGCCACGATGTTGGGGTGGTTCAGGGCGGCCGCGCTCTGGGCCTCGCGGCGGAACCTGGCCTGGAAGATCGGGTCCTTGGCGAGGTCGGGGCGCAGGATCTTGATGGCCACGCGCCGCCCAAGCCGCAGGTCGCGGCCCTCATGCACCTCGGCCATGCCACCGCGACCGATCACCTCACCGACGGTGTAGCGGTCACCGAGCATGCGCTGGGGACGGTCGTCGGTCACGTAGTGATCCTCTCAGGTGCGTGCATCATCCGGTGCGCAGGACCGCCTGCATCACGGCCTTGGCGATGGGGGCGGCGAGCCCGTTGCCGCTGACCTCCTCGAGGCCCGCGTCCTCCACCACCACCGCCACGGCTACCTCGGGGGCGGTGGCGGGTGCGAAGGACACGAACCAGGCGATGGAGGGAAGGTCGTTCCCGGTCTGTGCCGTGCCGGTCTTGCCCGCGACGCGTACACCCGAGATACGTGCGTTGCTGCCCGTTCCGTCGTCCACGACACTGACCATCATGTCCGTCAGCGCCAGAGCCTCACTGGGTTGCAGTGCGTCCGCGAAGGCACGCGGCTCGGTGGTCTGCAGGATCGACAGGTCCGGTCCCCGCACCTCCTGCACCAGGTACGGGTTCATCGTTCGCCCACTGTTGCCGATCGCGGCGGCGACCATCGCCATTTGAAGTGCCGTGGCGCGCACATCGAATTGCCCGATCGCCGAGAGCGCTGTCTGCGGATCATCAGGGTCGAGCGGGAATCGTGACGTTGCCGCGCGGAGGGGAACCTCGAACCCGGTGTCGAATCCGAAAGCCTCCGCCTGCTCACGCAGTGCGTCCGCTCCGAGTTGGTTCCCCAGCCACGCGAATGCGGTGTTGCAGCTGATCGCCAGCGCCTCACGCAGCGTCACCTTGCCGTCCGGACCGCACTCCTTGCCGTTCCAGTTCCGTAGCTTCTTGTCACTCAGCGGGAGGTCGTAGGTGCGCGGGCCGGGCAGGATCGAGTCCGGGGTGAACCGACCGGAGGCGAGTGCCGCCGCCGCGGTGACCAGCTTGAATGTGGACCCGGGAGGGTTGAGGGACACGAGCGGGCGATTCAGGAGCGGCTTGTCCGGATCAGCCTCCAGCCGCGCGTAGTACTCCCGGATCTCACTCGGGTTATGGCTGGAGAGCAGGTTCGGATCGAAGGAGGGGGACTGCACCGAGGCGAGTATTCGTCCGGTGGCGGGCTCGATCGCCACCACCGCACCGTTCTTCCCGCGCAACCCCTTGTAGGCGGCGCGTTGCGCGGCGGCATTGATCGTGGTGGTCACCGCACCACCGGTGGGCTGTCGTCCAGAGACCAACTGCTCGACGCGATCGACGGCGAAGATGTCGGACTTGCCGTTGAGGATCCGGTTCTCCGTGCGCTCGAGGCCGGTTGCTCCGTACACCAGGGAGTAGAACCCGGTCACCGGTGCGTACAGCGGGCCGCTGTCGTACTCACGCAGGTAGGTCAGAGTGTTTCCCGTCTCCACGCTGCGCGCTACTGGATTCGCACCGACCAGGATCGGCCCGCGTTCCCGGTCGTACTCGGCCAAGAGGATCCGCTGGTTGCCGGGACGATCGCGGTAGTCGTTGGCGTTGACCACCTGGATCATCGTGAGATTCACCAGAAGTGCGATGAGAAGCAGGCCGAAGACCAGCGAGAGTCGACGGATCTGCCGGGGCATCCCGGTCATAGCCGCACCACCTGCGTGGGTGCCTCATCCATCGCAACCACCTGGGCGTCGGGACGGCGCGCACGGTCGGACATACGTAGCAGCAGTGCGACGATGATCCAGTTCGCGATGAGGGACGACCCGCCGTAGGACAGGAAGGGTGTGGTCAGACCGGTAAGCGGGATAAGCCCGGTGACTCCCCCGACGATGACGAACACCTGCAATGCGAACGTGATCGACAGACCCGCTGCTAGCAACTGACCGAATCCGTCACGCACCGTCACCGCGGTGCGGAAACCACGTTCCACCAACAGTGCGTAGAGCATCAAGATCGCGAAGAGACCCGTGACTCCGAGTTCCTCACCGAGGGCGGAGAAGATGAAGTCCGTGTTCGCGAACGGCACCAGGTTGGGGAACCCTTGGCCGAGCCCGGCACCGAGCATCCCGCCGTTGGCCAGGCCGTAGAGGGACTGCACGATCTGGTAGCCACCGGTGTCGGAGTACGCGAAGGGGTCCAGCCAGATCGTGACGCGCGACTGCACATGACTGAACAGCTGGTACGCAGCGAAGGCACCGGCGAGGAACAGCACCCCACCGATGAAGAGCCACGAACGTCGCTGCGTTGCGATGTAGAGCATGGAGACGAAGAGGCCGAAGAACAGCAGCGATGTTCCGAGATCGCGCTCGAATACCAACACACCCAGCGAAACCAGCCACGCGATCAGGATCGGCCCGAGATCCTTGAGCCGCGGCAGATCGATGCCCAGCACCTTGGTGCGCACGAGGGCAAGGGAGTCGCGAGTGACGACGAGGTACCCGGCGAAGAAGATGGTGAGGAAGATTTTCGCCATCTCCGCGGGTTGGAAGGAGAACCCCGCGATGCGGATCCACAGGGTGGCCCCGTTCACCGTCGTGCCGATCACGGGCGCCAGCGGCAGCACCAGGAGTACGAGACCGATAAGGCCGAAGGTGAACGTGTAGCGCTGGAGTCGCCGATGGTCGGGAAGGAGGACCAGCAACGCGATGAACAGGATCACGGCGATCGCGAACCAGGTCAGTTGCGCGTAGACCTCGGGTGTGGGCGGAGGTGAATCGTTGAGTTCGGCCCGCCGCGCGGTGGCGACGTCGATCCGGTAGATCATGATCAGCCCGAGGATCGTCAGCAGGGTTGCGACAGGGAGCAGGATCGGGTCGGCGTACCGCGCCCAGATACTCACCGCGACATGCATGAGGAGGGCGAGCCCACCCACCACGGCGACCGTGATCCACAGTCGGCTCGGTGTGCCCTCCCCGGTGGCCGCACCGACCTGCAGGGTGCCGAGCACGCCCAGGCCCCAGGCGAAGAGCAGGAGAACGAGCTCCACCCACCGGCGCGTGGGCTGGCGGCGCACAACGGTCATTCGACGGCCTCGGGATTGTCGAGTGTGCCCGGGCAGCCCTGGGGTGGGAAGGACTTCGAACACTCCGCAGCCCGTGCCTCGAGTTCGCTCACGATCCGCTCAGCGTCGGTGAAGTTCGCTGCCGGAATGCCTTTGCTCACCAATTCCTGGTCGAACACCGGCATCGACCCCACGGCCAGGCCGGAATCGGTATCGACCTGCGACAGGGGGAATCCGGCGAGTGTCCCCTGCACACCGCGATAGATCGCGACGGTGCCCGTTCCCGGGTTCCCGTTGATCGCGACGTACCACTGCGAGTCCAGCCAGGCGCGGGCGCCACTCAACGCGGCCACGGTCATTCCGGCGACGATCGCGACCGCCACAACGAAGCCCACGATGCGTCGGCGGCGCTGCTTCTGCTCGGCCGCGGCCACCATCGCCGCTGCTGCATCACGGCGTGCCTGCTCGGCCGCCGGCACGATGATGTCCGAATCGATGAACGGCTGCGGCGCGGTCGTGTCCGCCCGATCCGGATCGCGTTGATGGTCCTGCGGGAAGCGAACCCGCGGGAGCCGTTGCCGGACGCGCGGTTCACCCGCGGCACCCACCACCACCGGAACGCCGCCGAACGGCGCGACGTCCCCCTCGACCACATCGGCCACAACAACGGTGACGTTGTCCGGTGCCCCGCGCTCGAGGGCCTTGTCCACCAGGCGCGTCACGCACCCGGTGGGATCGCCGGTACCGAGAATCCACGTCAATTCCGAGTCGCGCACCACACCGGAGAGACCATCGGTGCAGATCATGTAGCGATCACCGACCCGTGCTTCACGTACGGAGAGATCAGCTTCGACGGGATTGAGTCCATCCAATGCACGCATCAACAGGGAACGGCGCGGATGTACAGCCGCTTCATCCTCGGTGATGCGACCGGAGTCCACGAGTGTCTGCACGAATGTGTGATCGTGGGTGAGTTGGTGCAACTCGCCATCGCGCAGCAGATACGCGCGTGAATCACCTACATGCACGATCGCAATACGTCCACCGAGCCAATACATCCCGGTGACCGTGGTTCCCATGCCGGTGAGATCAGTCTCCAGTGCGATGGTCTCGCTGATCGTGGTGCCCACATCGTCGATCGAGGACGCGAGGGAGGCCAGCACCTCGGACTGATCGACATCATCCAAATCCAGATTCGCCACGGTGGCCACCGCGATCGCGGATGCCAATTCCCCAGCAGCGTGACCACCCATACCGTCGGCGACCAACAGCAGGCGTGGTCCGGCGTAGCCGGAGTCCTCGTTGCCTTGGCGCACGAGGCCGACGTCGGAGCGCGCTGCGTAGCGGAGGACGGGCATGGCCTATTTCTGCATCTGCAGGGTGGTGCGTCCCACCCGGATCGATGTGTTGAGGGGGATCACGGCCGGTGCGGTGATGCGGGCCCGGTCCAGCCACGTGCCGTTGGTCGATCCGAGGTCCTCCACCATCCACACGCCCTCGGCCTCATAGATGCGTGCGTGCCGGCTCGATGCGTAGTCGTCGTCGACGACGATGGTGGAGTCCGGTGCGCGGCCAAGGGTGATCTGGGCCCCGTCGAGCGGGATCTCCGTTCCGGTCAGCGGGCCCTCGGTGATAACCAGCCGGGTGCCCTTCACCTTCTTCCCGCGCGGAACGCGCGGTGGTTTCGCCTGCTTCGGTGCACGCGTGCGCGTCGCGCGCTCTGGGCGCGCATCGGCGGGCATCCGCAGGTCACGGCGCAGTGCCCAGACGGTGACGAGCACGAACACCCAGAGCAGGCCGAGGAAGGCGAAGCGCAGGAGGGTGAGCGCGAGCTCGGACATCAGCCGCTCCGGAAGACCAGCGTGGTTCCGCCCAGTTGGATCGCGGTTCCGTCGGTGAGCACGAGTTCACTGACCCGCTCACCGCTCACCCAGGTGCCGTTGGTCGACTTCAGGTCGCGGAGCACGACGTTGGTGCCGAGGACGATCTCGCAGTGGTGACGCGAGACACCCGGATCGTCGATGCGGATGTCGGTATCGGTGCCGCGTCCCAGTCGGGTGATGGCGCGGGCGAGGGGGTAGAGCGAC
This sequence comes from Rubricoccaceae bacterium, assembly GCA_040381195.1. Classification (GTDB taxonomy): domain Bacteria; phylum Actinomycetota; class Actinomycetes; order S36-B12; family S36-B12; genus VGCC01. Next base: position 973 of record JBEIHR010000065.1, on the reverse strand, counting down.
CCGTTGATCTCAAGCTGGGGTTGCGCGGTCGGTGAACTACCACCGGCCCCAGCGACCCCGCTCGCGACGGAGTCCACTGCCACTGCAGCAACGGCGGGAACAGCGGAGACAACCTCCGCGCGTGACTCCGACCGGACTCGGAAGATCCCGGTCTCCAAGGCGTCGTCCTCGGTCATGGTTACTCGGACCGATCCGAGCAGGGTGTAGCGCTGCTCGCCGGCGTAGTCGCGCACCAGGGTCGCCAGTTCGGTTCCGAGGGCGTCCTTGAACACCGCCAGTCGCGTGAAGTCGTGGTGGGAGAGCTCGATGTGGAAGATGTTCGGCACCACCGTGCGGTCTCGATCTAGCACGCTGGCGCGGTCGTTCATTTCACGCTGGAGGGCTGCGGCCAACTCCACCGGCTGGACCTCGGCCTTGAAGGCCTTAGCGAAGGCCCCGCTGACCATCCGGTCGAGGGAGTCCTCGAACTTCTCCAGCAGACCCATAGCGGTGATGGTACTTCCCCACGAGGGGCATCAGGCAGGTGCGGAGTACGCCACGCGAGGGATTCAGCCAGCGTCTCCAACACGCGTGACGGCGAGGTTGATCCATGGTGAGGGTTGCAGACCCGAGTCGTCGACCGCGCGAATCTGGAACCGGGTACCGGGTGGGAAACTTCTGCCTGCGGTCGCCGGAACCGAAACTGTCATGCGGTCGTAGGGGGTGAGCGAGGGGTTTTCGCTGGGTGGCGTGAGGCCCACCACGTCCGTTACGTATCGGGTGAAATCCCACGTGGTTCCATCAAGCGAGTATCGGATCTGGTAGCCGGCGGAGGGGAAACGTGTCACTGCGGCGTTCGGGGGCGGCGCTACCGCGGTGTAGATCGTCTGGGTATCGGCGTAGGCGCCCTGCACCTTTGGTGGAGAGAGCTGACCCTCCACGAACAGGGGACTCGATGCCGTGAAGATTGATTTCGCTCCCGACTTCAACACCG
>JBEIHR010000064.1:0-10942 GCA_040381195.1 Rubricoccaceae bacterium | reverse complement strand
CCTCCACCACGCGCCCTCACTGCTGGCGTTCACCAATCCGACGGTGAACTCCTACCACCGACTGGTGCCGGGCTTCGAGGCCCCGGTGAACCTGGTCTACTCCGCGCGTAACCGTTCGGCATGTATCCGCATCCCGGTCACAGGTAATTCGCCCAAGGCCAAGCGCATCGAGTTCCGCGTTCCCGATCCGTCGAGCAACCCCTACCTCGCCTTTGCGGCGATGATGATGGCCGGCATCGATGGCGTGAAGAACAAGATCGAGCCGATGGCCCCGGTGGACAAGGACCTCTACGAGCTGCCGCCGGACGAGTTGGCCAACATCCCGCAGGTGCCCGGTTCCCTGTCCGAGGTTCTCGATGCACTCGAGAAGGACAACGATTACCTGCAAGCAGGCGGAGTCTTCCCGTCGGATCTCATCGAGACCTGGGTGGACTACAAGCGCAGCAACGAGGTCGATCCGATCCGCCTGCGTCCGCACCCGCACGAGTTCGAGATGTACTACGACATCTGATCCTCCCGTCGCGTCGATTCGCCTCGCGCGCACTGGGAAACGAACATCCCCCCGGGTTCACCCGGGGGGATGTTCTTACATGAATGGGTCGGGAGTTCGTGCGAGGACTGACAACGGAGAGGGCATGTCTTCCCTCGCCCTTCAGTTGCCGTAGAAAATGCGCTCCATTACCTGTCGAGCCCGTCGGCTGACCCTCAGGTACTCCTCGCGCATCTCGGTGCCTGCCCGTGCTCCGCGACCGAGGATGAAACCCACCGCCATCGCCTCACGGGGATCTGTCGGCACCATGTCACTCGGACGCCCACGGGCGAGCATGACGGCATTGCGGATCGACGTCGCCAACTCCCACGCCGATTGCAGGGTCGCTGCGTCCTGGAGACTCAGGAGCGAGTGTGCGACCGCAGCGTCGAGAACCGAGAGTGTGCTCGTGTCCTGGAGGTCGCGGATCTGGTGCGCGTGCTGGAGCTGCAGAAGCTGGGCGACCCACTCCACGTCGCTGAGCCCACCAGGGCCCAACTTCACGTGAAGTCGCGGATCCGCACCGCGCGGGAGGCGCTCGGATTCCATGCGCGCCTTGATCCTGCGCATCTCACGCAGGGCATCGGGGGCGAGCCCCTCGATCGGGTAGCGCAAGGGGTCGATCATCGCGATGAACCGGGAGCCGAGGCCTGGATCACCGGCAACGGCGCGTGCCCGCAGCAGGGCCTGCGCTTCCCAGGGTGAGGACCAGCGCGCGTAGTAGGACTGGTACGAATCCAGGGATCGCACAAGTGGGCCGGATTTGCCCTCGGGTCGCAGGTCCGCGTCGATCTCCAGGGCCGGGTCTGTCGAAGCCGTCATCAAAAGGGCGCGCAGTTCATTGGCGACGGCGAACACCTGCTTGCCTGCCTCCGTCTCGTCCGCATCGGGCAGCGCCTCGTACACGAACATGACGTCGGCATCACTCGCGAATCCGAGTTCACCTCCACCAAGGCGCCCCATCGCGATCACGGCGAACCGTGCCAAACGCTCGTCTCCACCCGCCACGGATTGCCATGCCGCGCGCAAGGCGCCGTCGATGGACGCCGTGGCGACGTCCGTGAGCCCGCGGCCCACGTCGGTGGCACGTGTGGTTGCCAGGATCTCACCCGTGGCCAGGCGGAACAGCTCCTTGCGTCGCATGGCTCGGATCGCCGCGACAATCGCCTCGGGCGTGTCGTGCCGAGTCGCGATCGCATCCACCTCGGTCGTGAGGGACTCCAAGGAGCGGGGCGCCAGTTCGTCGTCTGCAGCGAGCATCTGCACCGACGCGGGAGCTCGAAGAAGCAGATCCGTCGCATAGCGACTCGAACTGAGGATGTGCGCCATACGTTCGGCCACGATCGATTCGTCCCGAAGCAGGCGCAGGTACCAGGGGGTGGCGCCCAGGTCGTCACTCACCTGACGGAAACCGAGCAGCCCTGCGTCGGGGTCGGGACCGTCGGCGAACCACCCGAGTAAGACGGGCAGCAGCGTGCGCTGGATCGTCGCCCGACGACTCACCCCGGTGGTGAGAGCGGTCAGGTGCGCGAGCGCGCCACTGGGGTTGGCGTACCCCAGGGCTGCCATCCGCTCCTCGGCCGCCTGGAGCGAAAGGCGCGCCTCCCCCGCGTCCAGTCGGGCCACGGCCTGCAGCAGCGGCCGATAGAACAACTTCTCGTGCAGCCGACGTGCTTCACGGGCGTGGCGACGCCACTCGGCCATCAACTCCGCGACCGGGTCGGATCGGAACCCCAGGGATCGGGCGATGACCCGAAGCTCGTCCTCATCCTCCGGGAGAACGTGGGTGCGTCGAAGATGGCGCAGCTGGAGGCGATGCTCGAGGGTGCGGAGGAATCGGTAGGCATCGGCGAGGCTGGAAGCATCCGAGCGCGCAACGTAACCCCACGTCGCCAGTGCCTCGAGCGAGGCGAGTGTGGCCGGCCGCCGCAGCATCACATCGCTGCGTCCATGCACCAACTGCAGAAGTTGGACACTGAACTCGATATCACGCAGACCGCCCGGGCCCAACTTGATCTCGCGCTCCGCTAGCGCAGCCGGGACGTTCTCCTCGACGCGCCGACGCATCGCCTGCACCTCGTCGACGAACCCATCCCGGTCCGCGGCCGACCAGATCAGGGGCGAGACGGCATCGACGTACGCATCCCCGAGGTCCCGATCACCGGCCGAGAAGCGAGCCTTGAGGAGGGCCTGGAACTCCCACGTCTTGGCCCAGCGCCCGTAGTAGGCCAGGTGGGATTCCAGGGTGCGGACAAGCGCGCCTTGCTTCCCCTCCGGCCGCAGCGCCGCGTCGACCTCCCAGAGACCACCCTCGGAAGTCGCGGTACTGCAGATGCGCATGACGGCTTTCGCGAGCACCGTGGCACTGGCCACCGCATCGGATTCGTCGACCCCGGCAGGTGCGGCGGCGACGAAGATCACGTCGACGTCACTGATGTAGTTCAACTCGCGAGCACCGCACTTGCCCATTCCGATGATCGCCAGACGCGCACCGGCCGCATGGTGAGGATTTACCGCCCGGGCGATCGCGAGTGCCGTGTCGAGAGCCGCGTCGGCGAGATCGGATAGCCACTCGGCAACGATGTCGACAGATGCCAGGCCGGAGACATCGCGAATCGCGATGCCCAGGAGCATCTCCCGGTATCGAATGCGCAACGCATCCATGGACGCGGCCTCGTCGAGGGTGGCGACGGGTGTCGCGTCGAGGGGATCGGCACCGATGGCGACGAGGAGCGCGGAGCGCATCCCCTCCGGTGTGGGCGTGCGGGTGAGACCTTCAGAGTCGACGACCACGGATCGGGCTTCCGGGTGACGGATGAGGAAGTCCCCGAGGGCCACCGAGAGGCCCATGATGTCCAGGAGTCGGGCGAGCGCGTCGGGGTCCGCGGCCCACTCACGGATCCAGCGACGACGATCAGTGTCCGATCCGCTTTCGACGAGCCGCGTGAGTTGCATCAGGCCGAGATCGGGATCAGCGCACAAGGCCAATGCGGATGCGAGCTGTTCACCGGCTTCCGCCTGCACCTGCGCGAACACCGGGGACTCCAGGAGGCGCTCGGCGCGTTCCGGATCGCGGAACCCCGAGCGAGCCAGCCGCATTGCCGGGGCTGACGGACGGGTCACAGTGAGGGAAGGTACCTCTCGAGCTCCCACGGGGTCACCTGGCGACGGTAGTCCTCCCAGTCCGCCCGCTTGTTGCGCAGGAAGAATTCGAAGACGTGCTCGCCCAGGGTCTCGGCGACCAACTCGGACTTCTCGGTGATCGCAATGGCCTGGTTGAGGCTCGCTGGAAGAGGTTCCATGCCTAGTGCTCGGCGTTCGGAGGCCGTGAGGGCCCAAACGTCGTCCTCGGACCCGGGCGGGAGTTCATAGGACTCTTCGATCCCCTTCATCCCGGCGGCAAGCAGCACAGCGAAGGCGAGGTAGGGATTCGTGGCGCTGTCCATGGCGCGGTACTCGACGCGCGTGCTGTTGCCCTTGGACGGCTTGTACATGGGGACTCGAATCAGAGCGGATCGATTGTTGTGGCCCCAGCAAATCCACGCCGGTGCTTCCGCACCTCCGGCGATCCGCTTGTAGGAGTTGACCCACTGGTTGGTGATCGCGGTGATCTCCGGCGCGTGCACGAGGAGCCCGGCGATGAAGGAGCGCGCGACCTTGGAGAGCTGATACTCCGCACCGGGCTCGAAGAAGGCATTGCGGTCACCCTCGAACAGCGACAGGTGCGTGTGCAGCCCGTTACCGGGGTGGTCCCGGTACGGCTTGGGCATGAAGGAAGCGAAGAGCCCCTGCTCGAGAGCCACTTCCTGGACAACCAGGCGGAACGTCATCAGGTTGTCGGCGGTGGTCAGCGCATCGGCATACCGCAGGTCGATCTCCTGCTGACCCGGGCCACCTTCGTGATGACTGAACTCGACCGAGATACCCATGGCCTCGAGCATGGTGATCGCCTGGCGTCGGAAATCGTGGCCGATGCCATGCGGGGCATTGTCGAAGTACCCGTAGTGGTCGACGGGGACCGGCGGCGCACCCGGCTCCGGCATTCCCTTGAACAGGTAGAACTCCACCTCGGGATGCGTGTAGAAGGTGAATCCCAGATCGGCTGCCTTGGCGAGACTGCGCTTGAGTACGTGACGCGGATCGGCGTAGGACGGGGAACCATCCGGCAGGAGGATGTCGCAGAACAGACGCGCGACTCCCGGGCCCTCCGTGCGCCAGGGAAGGATCGAGAAGGTGCTCGGATCGGGGCGCGCGATCATGTCGGACTCGTAGACGCGCGCGAATCCCTCGATTGCCGATCCGTCGAACCCGATGCCCTCGGCGAAGGCGCCCTCCAACTCTGCCGGGGCGATCGCAACGGACTTCAGGGTCCCGAGGACGTCGGTGAACCACAGTCGGATGAAGCGGATGTCGCGCTCCTCGATGGTCCGGAGAACGAACTCTGCCTGCTTGTCCACGGGTCCATAGTGGTGGCGGGGTTGTTACGGGGAGGTTAAGCACGCCGAACTACGCTCGTGACGTGGCCGAGAGCGCGGGTGACATCACCCTCCGGGTGGCCCTCGCCCAGATCAATCCCACCGTGGGCGACCTCGAGGCCAATGCCGCCCTGATGACCCAGGCCCTCCGCGATGCCCACAGTGCCGGGGCGGACCTCGTGGTCTTCCCCGAGCTGGTTCTCGACGGGTACCCGGTCGAGGATCTCGCCCTGCGACCCTCGTTCCAGCGCGCCAGTCGTGCCGCGATGCATGCCTGGGCCGCGGAAGTACACACCCTGGGCCTCGGTGATCTCCCCTGCCTCGTCGGGTACCTCGACCACAGTGATGATGTCCGCGCGGACCAGCCGGCAGGTGGACCACTCAATGCTGCTGCACTCGTCCACCGTGGCGAACTGCGCGCCCGCTACGTCAAACATCACCTTCCCAACTACGGAGTGTTCGACGAGGCTCGTTACTTCGTTGCGGGTGATGCGCCCGTCGAATTCCTCTTGGACGGCGCGAAGGTGAGTATCGCGATCTGCGAAGACCTCTGGCGCGCTGGTGGACCGGTGGCCTGGGCACGTGAGACAGGCCCCGGGTTGCTCGCGGTGCTGAACGCATCGCCCTACGAACGAAGCAAGGACGATACGCGCCTGGCACTGTGTCAATCACGGGCTCGCGAGGCAGAGTCCGCACTCGTGTACGTCAACCTGGTGGGCGGTCAGGACGAACTCGTCTTCGATGGGGATTCGATGACCGTCGACGCCGATGGCTCGGTCCTGCTCCGCGCGCCGCAATTCGAATCGGGTGTGTTCACGGTCGACGTGACGCTGCCACGCAGCCAGTCATCCCTACCCATCAGCATCGAGCGTGACCACACCTCCCCCACCACGCCCCCCACGGTCACCCGGCCGCGGATGGACGACCTCGCGGAGGTGCATGGCGCTCTCGTCCTCGGATTGCGCGATTACGTGGAGAAGAACGGCTTCACCTCCGTGATGCTCGGTTTGAGCGGTGGCATCGATTCCGCGCTCGTGGCATCACTGGCCTGCGACGCACTCGGGGCGAGCCGCGTGTTCGGCGTAGGGATGCCCAGCCGTTACTCCTCCGAGCACTCGCGCTCCGATGCACGCGATCTTGCGGACCGAACTGGAGTGAACTTCCGCGAGGTCCCCATCGAGCCGATGTTCGCGGCCTTCCAGGAATCGCTGGACCTCGACGGCCTCGCCGCCGAGAACCTGCAGGCCAGGATCCGGGGCATGATCCTGATGAGCCTGTCCAATGCCGAGGGGCACCTGGTCCTCGCGACAGGCAATAAGAGTGAGTTGGCGGTGGGGTACTCGACCATCTACGGCGATGCAGTGGGTGGGTTCGCACCCATCAAGGACGTACCCAAGACGCTCGTGTGGGAGTTGTCTCGGTGGCGTAATGACGTGGGCCCCGGTCAGCCGATCCCACCCTCGAGTATCACCAAGCCACCCAGCGCGGAGTTGCGTCCCGGTCAGTTGGACACCGACTCTCTGCCGGATTACGCCGAGTTGGACGCGATCCTCGAGGGCTACGTGTCCGGCGACCACGACCTCGGCCACCTCGCGACCCGATTCGATCGGGCAACGGCCCAGCGGGTGATCGTGCTCACCGACCGGGCGGAATACAAGCGACGTCAGTACCCACCCGGCACGAAGATCTCACTGCGCGCGTTCGGACGTGATCGGCGACTGCCGATCACGCATCACTGGCACGAGGCGTAGTACCCGACGGGTACTCCTCCGCCGCCTGCTCGGAGTACTCGGCCACTTCATCCTGGACCAGGGCGTCGGTGTCGTCCTGCGGTGGCTGCGCCTTCTTGGTCGGAGGCGTGATCTTCGGCAGAGCGAAACCCACGACCAGGGCGGCGATCAACACCACCACGGCCGAGAGCGCCGATGTCAGGTGGGATGCATTCAAGAACGCCTCGAATGCACCCGCCTCCAACTGGGCGCGCAACGAATCGGGGAGCCCCGGTGCCGCGTCCAGCACCGCGACGGTGGCCACCACGGACTGCGATGCGGCATCGACCGCGTCCTGCGGGAGTGGGATGGGCGCCTGGGCGAGGGACGTCTCGAGGTTGCTCGCGTACTGGGTCGCCAACACCGTGCCGATGACCGCGATGCCCAGCGCACCGCAGACCTGCCGGACCGTGTTCTGCACCGCTGATCCCGCACCGGCCCGGATCAGGGGAAGCACGTTCTGCATGACGGTCGAGGCGGGGGCGATGACGCTGCCCATCCCTAGGCCGTAGATGAAGAACACGACCAGCACCATCCAGATGGGGGTATCGATGCGGAGCAGTGCGAGTGCCGCGGACGCGAGCGTCACACACACCAGACCCACCGTCATGACCACCCGGTAACCGAATCTGTCCACCATCCGGGCACTGCGCGGCGCCGCGAGGAGTTGCCCCACCGCGAACGGCAGGAAGCACAGACCAGCTGTGAGAGTGTCGTAGCCGCGGAGCACCTGCAGGTAGAAGGGGATCGTGAACGTCACTCCGGAGAGCGCGAAGAACGGCAGCGATACCGCGGTCAGACTGATCGCATATCCGCGGTTCTTGAACAGGGCGACGTCAAAGCTGGGGTGTTCGCTCCGGGTCTCCATCCAGATGAACGTTGCGATGATCACGATGCCGGCGACGATGGGTCCGAGGACCCAGGGGTCGAGCCAATTGCGGGTCTCGGATGCGTGGATGATGCCGTAGAGCAAGGACGTCAGACCCACCACCGACACCACGAGACCCACCAGATCGAGTCGCCGACCCTGCGGGTTGCGGGTCTCCGGGACCACGCGCCAGATGGCGACGAGACCGACGGCGATGATCGGGACGTTGATCAGGAACACCGAGCCCCAGTCGTTACCCGTCAGCCAGTTCGTCCATGTCGGGTGCTGCAACAGGATCCCCCCGAGGACGGGACCCAGAGCCACGGCGGCACCAACGGCACCGGCCCAGGTGCCGATCGCCTTGCCGCGCTCGTGGGGCGGGAAGACCACGGTGATGATGGCCAGGGTGCACGGGAGGACCGCGGCCCCGCCGATCCCCATGACCGCCCGGAACCCGATCAGCATCCCGGCACTGGTGGAGAACGCGCAGATCGCCGACGCCACGGCGAAGATCACCAGGCCGATCATGAGGACCCTCTTGCGGCCCCACCTATCCCCGAGGACTCCCCAGGTGAAGAGGAGCGCCGCGAACACCAATATGTAGGAGTCGACCGCCCAGACAAGTTCCCCCTGAGTGGCATCCAGGTCACGCTGGATCGTGGGGAGGGCGATGTTCAGCACGGTGTTGTCGAGAACGACCACCAGCAGGCTGATCACGACCACGGCCAGGATCGCCCATCGGCGCGGGTGCCCCTCCCCCGAGGTCATCCAGTCGGGTTGCAGGGCGTGATCGCCAGCGCTCACGGGCATCCTCGGGTGGGTCCCGGCGTGGACCGCCGGGGAGATGACCCGAGGCTACCCGCCGACGCGTGCTGGCGGGGCCGGGGTGAACGTGAGAGACTTCGCAGGTCCGGAGACTCCGACGGGAGCTTCGAGATGGGAGCGAGATGTCTGTTCATGCTGCGCAGAGGCGCACCACTATCCGTGATCTCCAGGAAATGACCGCGCGCGGTGAACGCTGGTCGATGATCACCGCGTACGACGCAATGTCCGCACGGATCTTCGATGAGGCCGGAATCCCGGCGATGCTCGTCGGCGATTCGGCCGCGATGGTGGTCTACGGATACGACTCCACGGTCCCGGTGACCGTCCAGGAACTTCTTCCCCTCGTTGCGGCAGTACGTCGCGGCTCCCAGCGCGCGATCGTCGTCGCGGACCTCCCCTTCGGTTCCTACCAGTCCTCACCGGCGCAGGCACTGGAGACCGCATCGGAGTTCATGAAGGCTGCGGGTGCCCACGCGGTCAAACTGGAGGGTGGCGCGCCGATGCTGCCCCAGGTCGAGGCGCTCGCCTCAGCCGGTATCCCGGTGATCGCCCATCTCGGGCTGACACCCCAGTCGGTCAACGCCCTCGGCGGCTACCGGGTGCAGGGGCGCGGGGAGTCCGGGGACATCCTCATGCGCGACGCGAAGGCGTTCGAGGCGGCCGGGGCATGCGCCATCGTTCTCGAGTTGGTCCCGGCGGACCTCGCCAGCCGGGTCAGCGAGCTGCTCACCATCCCGACGATCGGGATCGGGGCGGGTTCGGGAACCGACGCCCAGGTGATCGTCTGGCAGGACCTCGTCGGACTCACCCCGGGTCCGCTTCCGAAATTCGTCCGCACCTATGCCGATGTTCGGACGGTGATATCCGACGCCGTGTCGCGGTGGAATTCGGACGTGATCGAGGGTCGCTATCCGTCCGAGCAGGAGTCGTACTCGTAGCTCACAGGTCGGTGACTCGGATCCCGGCGTGGATTTTGTAACGGCGATTCATCGAGATCAGATTCGCGGTGAACGCCTCGACCTGCCCGGCATTACGGAGACGTCCGCCGTACACGCCTCGCGCGCCGGGGATGCGGCCGGCGAGTGCCTGCACCACATCCGTGGCCGCGCGATCATCGCCGAGAACGAGGATGTCCGTGTCGATGCTCTCGATTTCGGGGTCCAGAAGAAGCACCGCTGAAACATGGTGAAATGCAGCGACGACAGTGCTGTCGGTAAGGATCGCGGCGGCCTGCTGGGCGGCCGATCCCTCAACAACAGCAAGGGAAAAAGCGCCTTGCTTGTCGAAGCCCAAAGGATTCACGCAATCGACCACGATCGTGCCCGCAAGGTCGTCGCGGAGTGACATGAGAGTGTCCGCATGCCCATCCCACGGGACCGCGACGATGACCACATCGGCTTCACGCGCGGTAGTGGCGTTGTCCGCACCGCGGACTCCGTGACCTAGGTCCGCAGCGATGGCAGCGGCACGCTCACCATCGCGCGACCCGATTGTCACGCGCTGCCCGGCCATGGCCAGGCGACGCGCAAGTCCTCGACCTTGCTCCCCTGTTCCACCGAGCACACCCACATGGAGATGTGAAACATCCGGAAGTGTGCGTGGATCGGGATTCGGGGACTCTGACATGCCCTCTGACTACCACGGCCGCGACACGAAACACGCGCACGACGCGAATATCTTTGTATTTTGACAATTGCTCTGTCAGAGTTATCTCAGAGGACCGTGTACAGGAGCATGGTCCGCTAACACAGGAGGCAATGTGGCGGTCGCAAAGAAGACTGCTCGCAAGGCGTCGGCCAAGAAGGCGGCACCTCGCAAGGCAGCCAAGAAGGCAGAACTGAAGCGCACTGCCAAGAAGTCAGACAACCGCACAGCGAGGAAGGCAGCAAAGAAGGCTCCGGCCAAGAAGGCTGCAAAGAAGCGCTCAGCGAAGAAGGCAGCTCCGCGTAAGGCAGCAAAGAAGCGTCCGGCCAAGAAGGCGGCGAAGAAGGCAGCCAAGCGTCGTCCTGCTAAGAAGGCAGCCAAGAAGGCAGCTCCGCGCAAGGCAGCCAAGAAGGCTGTTCGCCGGAAGAAGAAGTAGCCCTCAGGCGTCAGCAAAGGCCCGCATCCCTTGGGATGCGGGCCTTTGTGTGTGTCTAGTCGTCGTCCTGGGCGTCGAAGGCGGCGTTGCGTTCCGCTGCCCGAGACAGCGCCGTGGAGGCCTCGGCTTCGGTCACATAGGGACCCATCCGTTGGTCGTTGGCGCACCCGTCGTCGGGCTCGACGCGCTGATGGGTCAGGCAGTAGTACCAACTCATGGGGACTCCACTCCGGCGCTCTGAGATCTGCTGGCCCACTGTATCCACCCGTACACTCACCCGACATGCGCACGTTGAGCCCTGGGCGCATCTCGCCGACTCGGCCGGTTCCACAGCACATCGAGCGTCCGGAGTACGTCGGGCGCCCGGCACCGTCACCCTTCGGTGGATCGGACGTG
>JBEIHR010000063.1:0-11004 GCA_040381195.1 Rubricoccaceae bacterium | reverse complement strand
GGTAGATCGACTCGGTAACGACGCGAATCCCGGGTGCGCTTCCGATCACGCCGACCGAACGCCAGTGCCAGCCGCCGGTCCGCAGTGCCGCGCAGATCGCCGCCCCGCCCGAGTAGGTCTGGCCCGTGGCCTCAACCCACTGCACGGCCTCGCGGCACTGCTCGGGGGTCAGTCCCAGACCCTCGAGATCGGATTCCTGCCAGGCCTGCATGGGCATGGTCGGGTCGACATGCCTCCGCCCCCATGCCGCCGAGCGACGACAGAAGCCGCACTCGCCGTCATAGATGAGCACACCTGATTATGGGCCCACCACGACGACCGCCTGTTGCAATGCGTTTGCAGGTGGTGAGGCTGGATGCCCGCGTTCGGCTGAGCGACGTTAGCCTTGGCGTCCACAATGCGATCGGGAGATGTCATGAGTGTGCCCGCGCTCGTCGAGCCTGCCGGGGAACTGAGTCTCGACGAGGTTCGCCGCTACAGCCGCCACCTGATCATCCCCGACGTCGGCATGACCGGACAGAAGCGGTTGAAGAACGCGCGTGTGCTCTGCGTTGGTGCAGGTGGTCTGGGGTCACCCGCGCTGATGTACCTAGCCGCCGCGGGGGTAGGGACCCTAGGCATCGTCGAATTCGACGTGGTCGATGAGTCGAATCTGCAGCGGCAGATCATCCACGGTCAAAGCGACGTCGGCCGATCGAAGGCCGAGAGTGCCCGGGATTCCATCACGGAGATCAACCCGTTCGTGGAGGTCGTGATCCACTCCGAACGACTGGACTCCTCGAACGTAATGAACCTGTTCTCCCAATACGACCTCATCGTCGACGGAACGGACAACTTCGCGACGCGTTACCTCGTCAATGATGCGTGCGTCCTACTCGGCAAGCCGTATGTGTGGGGCTCGATCTACCGGTTCGACGGTCAGGCGTCGGTCTTCTGGGCGGAGTACGGACCGTGCTACCGCTGCCTCTACCCGGAGCCCCCGCCGCCGGGGATGGTGCCCTCGTGCGCGGAGGGCGGCGTTCTCGGAGTGCTGTGCGCCTCGATCGGCTCGATCCAGGTCACCGAGGCGATCAAGTTGATCACCGGGATCGGTGACTCCCTTCTCGGGCGACTCATGGTCTACGACGCCCTCGAGATGAACTACCGACAGGTCAAGATCCGCAAGGACCCCAACTGCGCAGTATGTGGTGTCAATCCAACCGTCACCGAACTCATCGACTACGACGCCTTCTGCGGTGTCATCTCTGACGCGGCAGCCGAGGCGGCTCGCGACTCCACAATCTCCGTTCAGGACCTCAAGAGAATGCTCGATGAGCGTGCTGCAGGGGAGCGGGACTTCATGCTCATCGATGTCCGCGAACCGATCGAATGGGAGATCGTCACCATCGACGGTGCCGAGTTGATTCCCAAGGGCGCGTTCCTGGATGGATCAGCGCTCGAGAAGCTGCCGACAGACAAGCAAATCGTGCTGCACTGCAAGGTCGGGGGTCGCTCAGCCGAGGCTCTGGCTGTCCTCAAGGGGGCGGGCTTCGCCGACGCCGTCCATGTTGGCGGCGGCATCAACGCCTGGGTTAGCCAAATCGAGCCGGAGAAGCCCAACTACTAGTTGATGTGATTTGACTGCCGTGCGACGACGCGGGATCCTTGGCGGATGAGCGAATGCCATTCGATCACAGAAAACTCCGATAGCGACGCACAGCCACGAGCGGGCCGCGGCTCCGCCCACGGCAAGATCTGGGTAGCCCGTGACTTCGACGCGCCTATGCCGGACATAGAAGACGACATCATTGCCAGCATCGTGCGCGATTGACCTTCTCGGATCGGTAGGACAATCCTCGCGTCGTTGCCGACGGGCACATGATCGGCAGGGAGTTCACGCCACGTGGGTGTAGAGACGATCCCCAAGGGGGAAGTCTCAGACGGCGCAGGCCATGTCCGACCCACAGCACATCGGCGACTTGATTTTGCCGTGGCCGTTGGGGCAGACGGAGATGCCGATGCGAGCGCCATCGTCCTTGACGAGCACGTCATCGACGAGGGCCACCTCACACGCACCACAGGTGGTGTTGACGGACATATTGCATGCGGGACAGGTATAGAGAGCCATGCCGCAACGGTAGTCCACACTCACCCGATCGCGCGTCAGACTGGCTGAACCTCCGGCAGGGTGGCCAGGGCAGCCTGGAGTCGCTCCTCGGTGAAGTCCTCGTCCACCATGGTGCCGTTGAGGAAGGACTCGTAGGCGGCGAGGTCGAAGTGCCCATGGCCGCAGAGCGCAGTCAGGATGACCGTCTCCTCTCCCGTCTCCTTCGCCTTCAGCGCCTCACGGATCGCAAGTGCGATCGCATGGGTGGGCTCGGGTGCGGGCACGATTCCCTCCGTGCGAGCGAACTGCAGTGCCGCAGCGAAGCATTCCGTCTGCGGAACGGACTCGGCGTCCATCATCCCCAGCTCGTAGAGGTGGGAGATCAGCGGTGCCATGCCGTGGTAGCGGAGGCCACCGGCGTGAATCGGATCCGGGATGAAATCGTGGCCGAGAGTGTGCATCTTCATCAAGGGAGTCATACCTGCGGTGTCACCGAAGTCGTAGGCATAGACACCCTTCGTCAGCGACGGGCACGAGGCCGGCTCTGCCGCCAGGATGCGCGGGTTGATCTTCCCGGCCATCTTCTCCCGAATGAAGGGGAACGAGAGACCAGCGAAGTTCGACCCGCCACCCGTGCACCCGACGATGAGAGTCGGGGTGTCACCGGCCATCTCGAGTTGGAGAAGCGCCTCCTGACCGATGATCGTCTGGTGCAACAGGACATGGTTGAGCACGGAGCCGAGGGCGTAGCGGGTGTTCGGATCCTTTGCCGCGACCTCGACCGCTTCGGAGATTGCGATGCCGAGTGACCCGCTGTGGTTCTTGGGATCGGCCCCGAGGATCTTGCCGATGTCGGTGACATTCGAAGGTGAGCGATGGATGGTGGCGCCGAACGTCTCGATCATCAGGCGGCGATATGGCTTGGCGTCGTAGGACGCACCCACCTGCCAGACCTCGCATTCGAGTCCGTAGAGCGCGCACGCGAACGCGAGCGCGGTGCCCCACTGACCTGCGCCGGTCTCCGTCGTGAGCTTCGTCGTGCCCGCCTTCTTGTTGTAGTAGGCCTGGGGCACGGAGGTGTTGGGCTTATGGGATCCCGCGGGTGAGACTCCCTCGTACTTGTAGTAGATGCGCGCCGGTGTGCCGAGAGCCTGCTCCAGGCGGTGGGCGCGGAAGAGTGGCGAGGGCCGCCACTGGCGGTAGACGTCGAGGACGCCACCCGGAATATCGATGTATCGCTCCGTCGACACTTCTTGAAGAATCAGGTCGATCGGGAACAGCGGCATGAGGTCATCGGGACCCACCGGATCCATGCGACCCGGGTGCAGCGGGGGCGGGGGAGGTGTCGGGAGGTCGGCCAGGATGTTGTACCAGGCCGTCGGCATCTGATCCTCGGACAGGACGTACTTGTGCTGGTTGACGGTGTCGCTCATGAGACTCCTCTGCTCACGAGGGACGCTAGTCCGCTCACCGCGGGCCCATCAACCGATTTCGGGGAATGTCAGCCGCTCGTCCAGTTGTTCCGCTTGTGGCTACCGTCGCAGAAGGGCTTGTTCGCGCTGAAGCCACAGCGGCACAGGTAGGTCTTGTCGCCCTCCTTCAGAACGGTGCCGTCGGGGTCCTGGACCGTGGTGGGTCCGCTGACCTCCAAAGGGCCATCGGGCAGTGGCGTGATCGTGACGTTGTCGCTCATGGGAGGAAGCCTGCCGTGCTGGGCGGTTGCCCGCACGGCGGGGTCAGAGCAATCCCTTGCGGGTGAGGTTCGTGAAGGCCCAGTACCCGGGAAGAGTCGGTAACCAGAAGGTGATCAAGCGATAGAGCAATACCGAGGAGACGGCGACACCGGCGTCGAGGCCCGCGGCAGTGAGGCCGGCGGCGAGGGCGGCTTCGACCGCGCCGAGACCACCCGGCGTGGGGGCCGCCTGGCCGATCGTCGCGCCCGCGAGATACACGACGGCAACCACCGCGACATTCATCGACCCACCGAAAGCTTCGACACAGGCGAAGAGCACACCGATGTAGGCCACGTTGAGCAGCAGCATGCCGCCGACGCCTTCGATGAGTTTGAGGGGGCGTTGGGCCACGGTCACGAGTCGCGGACCGACCTCACGGAGCAGCGGACCCACGCGCGAGGTGATCAGGCGACGTACCGCGGGAACAGCGAGGAGAGCGAGGGCAAGGACTGCTACTGCTGCGACCCCGATCACCGCCGCACGTGGAGGGTCGAATGTGAAGTCGGCCTGGGTTCCGGCGGCGACGCCGAAGCCAAGCAGGAGGACGATGTGTACGACGAAGGCCACGACCTGTGAGACACCGACACTGGCAGCTGCGAGGGCCGGATGGAGTCCTGACTTCTGCAGGTACCTCACGTTGATGGCTATAGCGCCGAGGGTCGGTGGCGACACCAGAGTGGCGAAGTCGCCGGCGACTTGGGCCTGGACGGTGCGACTCAGCCGCAGCCGCTCCGGCACGAACCCCGAGAGCGACCACGCTGCGCCCACGTACGTCACGAGGCTCAGCAGGAGGCCGATACCGACCCACGTCCACTGGGCGTTGGCGACGAGAGCAGCGAGATCCACCTGTGCGAGTTGCGATAGGAGCACGTAGCCGGCGATGCTGCCGAGCACGATCATGATCAGTGTTCGCGGACGAACACGCTCGAGTTGGATCTGCTCGACATCCGCACCCGGACGCATCTCGACAAGGGCGTCACGCAACTGAACGAGGAGACCCTTGTGCGTGCGCAGCGCGCGCCGGGTGGGTCCACCGAGCGCAACCGGCTGCAGTGTGGGGAGGGCGCGTGCGAGCCCTTCTATCCCCATCACCTTGATCCCGCTGGCCACGGCACGCTCGACGCTGGTGAGCATCGCAAGGGTGCACAGAAGCATCGACAGGTCGATACGTCGTGCGACATCACTGGCCGCCACGGCCCCGGATCTCCCGCCGAGTAGCCAGACCGATCCGTCATCGGCGCGCAGCAGGTGTTGGGCGTCGAGTGATCGATGGGCGATCTGGTGCTCGTGCAGGGTGCGCACGGCCCGCCAGGCCGACTCGAGCTCCGCATCGGTCAACTCGGGCACGTGTTCGAAGGTTTCACCGTCGATGTAGTGGTAGGCGAGCAGACAGGAGTCGGGTCCGATCTCGCTGGCAAGGAGCAGACGAGGCTCGGGTGCACCGGCCGCCTCCGACGCATACGCCACGAGTGCGGCGTGATCCAGCGCCTTTCGCATATTGAATGCACCGGCGTTGCTGTCGTCGCGTAGGCGTAGCGATGTCCAAATCGCACTCGCGAGCCCCGCTCCTTCAAGGTCACGGTCGAGCACGGTGACGTTGAGTCGATCCCCCGACCGCGTTCGCGCCATGTAGCGACGTCCACGTGCGGTGGATTCCTGCGCGCGTAACTCGGTTATGGGGAAGCCTCCGGAATCGAGTGCCTGGGCGATCTGCATCCCACTCGGTCGAGTTGTCGGTGTGCCCACGGCGTAGCGGGTGATCAGACCTACTGCCCAGCCGAGCGCCAGTGAGACTCCCACCCCGGCGATCGCAATGCCACCGCTGAGGATCGTGACGATGACCAGGGAGCCGATGACGATGACACTGAGCACATTCCACGGACGTCGCCCCATGACGCGGGCCACGGTGAGGAAGGCGAGGAGACCCCCGAGAACAGGTGCTGTGGCCCCACTCTGCGGATTCGTGGATCCGGCGAGCGCGATCAGTAGCCGTGGGTCGCTCACGAGCGAGACCGCGTACCCGATCGCCGTCAGTGCCGACACCGCGAGGAGGAGTGCAACCAAAGCGTCGAAGAGTTGTCGCACTCGTGAGCGCACGAGAAGGGAGATCGCCACCGCGACGGGCAGCCCCAGGGTGCCGATACCGCCCACGATGTTCAGGACAAGCACAGCGGCAGGTGGGAGGAGCGCGACGCTGGAGTCGAGGTCCTGCTCGAGTCCCGTCGTGGTCCCCGAAGCGAACCAGGCGAGGAACACGATGCCGCCCGTGATCGCGACGGCCAGTGCGAATCGTGCGAGGTCCAGGGGCCGGCGCACCCGGCGCGGGATCACACCCGCCTCGATGATGAGGGTCGAGGCCTCGGGTGGGGCAGGTGGCGGCGGGTCGGCGAGGGCGGGGATCAGGGGGACCGGTCCGGCGAGGGTGAAGGCCACGTTGTCCTGGTCCCTGCTCACCGGGTGATCGTGTCACAGCCACCTGCTATCCATGGGTCCATGGAATGGCGGCTCGACCTCACGGTTCCGCCTCCCGCGCCCGCGCCAGTCCTCGATGTGGACCAGCAGGCGGTGGTGGACCACAGCGGCGGCCCCCTGCTCGTGCTCGCCGGACCGGGGACCGGGAAGACCACCACCATCGTCGAGTCGGTTGCGGCCCGAATCCCGTCCACCGAGGCAGCCCAGATCCTGGTTCTGACGTTCGGGCGACGCGCCGCCCGTGAAGTCCGCGACCGGATCGCGGCCCGCCTGGGTGGAGGCCCGCAGCCGCACGTTTCCACCTTCCATTCCTTCGCCTACTCACTGGTGCGCGAGTTCGCGGCGGACGGTGAGTACCTCGACCCACCCCGCCTCCTCTCCGGCGCAGAGGAGGACGTGCGGATTCGGGAACTGCTGCTCGGTGCTGCGGCGGATGGCAGTGTGCCCTGGCCCGAGGATCTCGTCGGAGCGCTCGGGACCCTCGGATTCGCCAACGAGGTTCGATCGATGATCGCGCGGATGCGCGAATGGGGGATCAGCCCGAGACGTCTGCGCCGCATCGCCGAGGAGACGGGACGTCCGGCATGGTCGGCCGTCGCGGCGATCGCGGAGGCCGACCTCGAGGTCATGGCTCTGGAGAATGTCCAGGACTACACCGAGCTGATGCGGCGTGCGGTCGAGATCGCGGGTCAGGAATCCGTCCGGGAGAAGTTGATCGAGAGATACCGCGCGGTCTACGTGGATGAGTATCAGGACACGGATCCACTTCAAACACGGTTGCTCTCGCACCTCGTGACGCCTGCATCGACCCTTGTCGCCGTCGGTGACCCCGATCAGGCTATCTACGCCTTCCGGGGGGCCGATATTCGCGGGATCGTGGATTTCCCCGACCGGTTCCGCACTGTGGCGGGAACTCCTGCACCCATCGTGGTCCTCGGGAGTACGCGACGCTTCGGTCCTCGCATCCGCACAGCCGTACGTGCGGTGCTTCCACCTCCCCCCTACGCCTCCTTCGGAATCGATGTCACAACCCGTCACCGAACACCGATCACCCTGGGTTCGGGCCGTGACGAAATCCGGGTGCAGCGCTTCGACTCCTACTCTGCCTGCTCCGAGCACATCGCGGAGGCCGTGCGACGCGCACACGTTCTCGAAGGGCTTTCGTGGAGTGACCTCGCCGTCCTCGTGCGCAATGGCGACCAACTCGTCGGCGTCGAGCGATCCCTGCAGCGACTCGGTGTCCCGGTGGCCGTGTCTGCGGACGAGATCCCACTGCGCTCGGAGCCTGCGGTGGCTCGGATCTTGGAAGTCCTCCGGCTCGCGGCCCAACCCGAGCGCGCCACGTCCACGGGCGTCGTCGACGTGCTCACCGGACCGATCGGGGGATGCGACGCTGCGAGTCTGCGCAGCCTGGGTCGTCTGCTGCGCCGCCTGCAGGTAGAGGCGGATGTTCCGGTGACCACGTCCCGCGATGCGATCCGTCACGCGATCCTGGATCGAGCGTCGGTCCTCGACACCGTGGACGGCGTGGTCACCGGGGCTGATGAGACCGCCGTCGCCCGGGCCCGGGGACTTCGTGCCCTGGTCTCGCGCGTGCGCACGATGATCCGGAGTCAGGCACCGATCGATGAAGTGCTCTGGCAGGTGTGGACCGGTGGAGACCCCGGGCATGGCTGGCCGAGACGATTGAGGACGGCGGCGCTTGCGGGTTCGTCAAGCGCCCACCACGACATCGACTCCGTCATTGCGCTCTTCGACGCTGCCGAGCGTGCCGCGGAGCGCTATCGCGGTGTGGTGGGTGTGACGTCTTTCCTGTCGTCCCTCGATAGCCAGGAGATTCCGGCGGAGCCGGTGGCCGAACGGGCGGCACGGGGTGATGCCGTGCGCCTGCTCACAGCGCACCGTGCGAAGGGGTTGGAGTTCGAGCGTGTGTGGGTGGTCGGCGCCCAGGAGGGCGTGTGGCCGGACCTGCGCGAACGGGGAAGTGCCCTGGAGCTCTCCGCCCTCGCCGAGTTCGCCGAACCGGGATCGATCTCGCCGACGCGCATCGATATCGAGGAGCGAAACCTCTTCTATGTCGCGTGTACCCGTGCGCGCGAAGCCGTCACCGTATGCGTGGTGGATGGGGGAGATGAAGGTGCGGATGAGCCGAGCCGTTTCATCGACGATCTCCGAGCCGGGGGTGCGATCGACGAACGCGTCACGGGTCATCCGCAATCGATCACGACCTGGGATGGTCTCGTCGCTGAGTTGCGGATCGCGCTCATGGACCCGACTGCCGCGCCGGATGATCGATCGTCTGCTGCGGAACTCCTCGCTGCTGCCGCGAGCCTGACCGACCCGGCGGGTGCACCTCTAGTACGGAGTGCTGATCCCGCGACCTGGTGGGGCGACGCCCCCGTGAGTGTCGGCGGGCGGCCGGTCCGTGACGAAGACCAACCGATCGCCATGTCCGGGAGCAGGCTCGATGACCTCATCGCCTGCCCGCTCAAGTGGTTCCTGGAGCAGGATGCGCGTGCCGAGACGCCACGTGGGTCGGCCACGCAATTCGGATCGATCATCCATGCGGTCGCCGAGTACGTCGCCAAGGGCGAGGCGCACCCGGAGGAGATCGACACACTGCTGGACCGCGTCTGGGGTCGGGTGCCGTACCAGGCGGGCTGGCAGTCGGAATCCGAGCGGCGTGCCGCGCGTGAGGCACTCGACCGGTTCCTCACCTATCACTCCGCGGCCGAGTGCGCGCTGGTGGCGACCGAGTGCAATATGCGGGCGGATATCGAGCTCACCACCGTCGACGGAACCGACACCGTGCGCCTCACCGGGTATGCCGATCGCATCGAACGCGATGACCAGGGGCGCCTGGTTCCCATCGATTTGAAGAACATGAAGAATCCACCGCCGGATTCCAAGGTCCCCGAGCACGGCCAACTAGGGGTCTACCAACTTCTCGTCGAGCGGGACCCGCCGGACACCGAGGAGAAAGCCGTCAGTGGTGGTGCGGCTCTGGTGCAACTTCGCGAGGGAACCGTGGACGGTTTCCCCAAGGTTCAGTTCCAGGAACCGATCACCGAGGATCCCGCCTGGATCGTCGACCGACTGAGTGAGGCCGTCTCAATCCTCCGGCGTGAGGCATTCACACCGCGCGAGGGATCGCAATGCGCGTACTGCGCCTTCAAGGCCAGCTGTCCCACGAAGCCAACTTCGGACGACCTTGTCCCCCGGGAGCGTCCATGACAACCGACGTGCGGGCCACCGTGAACGCGATCATGGGATTCGAACTCAGCGAGGAGCAGTGGCGGGCAGCATCCGCGCCCCTTGCACCGGGCGTCATCATCGCCGGAGCAGGAACGGGGAAGACCACCACGATGGCCGCGCGCGTGGCCTACCTGGTGGCATCCGGCCTCGTTTCGCCTGAGCGCATCCTCGGATTGACCTTCACGAAGAAAGCAACTGCGCAATTGCTCCGCGCCGTGCGCGCCGCAACGGTGGACGTGCCTGGCGAGCCGGACGTGATGACGTACAACGCCTTCGGGGCCCGCATCGTGAGCGAGCACGGTGTGCGGCTCGGCTTGGAACCGCGCTCGCCCGTCCTGACCGATGCCGCGCGCTGGCAGTTGGCGTATCGCGTTGTGTGTGCGGCGCCCGAACTCGAACTCGCCCTCTCTCCGGAGTGGGTGACGAAGACCATGGTGCACCTGGACTCCCAGCTCACCGAGTTGGCGATCGAACCTGAGGAGTTGATCGCCTTCGACACCGACCTCATCCGATTCCTCGAATCCGATGATGCCCCCCAGAATGCCGGGCGGGACATCCTGGAGACATCGATCAAGCGTCGCGCGGTCACGCGACTTATCCCGAATTGGCGTGCCGAGAAGGTGGCCCGGGGCCTCGTCGACTACTCCGACCAGATCCGGCTTGCGGGCCTGCTTGTGGAGACCTATCCCAGCATCGGTGAGCACCTGCGCGCGCGGTACGACGTCGTACTTCTCGACGAGTACCAGGACACCTCCATCGCGCAGCGATGCATGCTCCAGTCCGCATTCGGCCGGGAGTTTCCGATGACGGCCGTCGGTGACCCATGCCAGGGGATCTACGGTTGGCGCGGTGCTTCCGTCGAGAACATCGACCGGTTCCTCGAGCATTTCGGCGGTGATGCCACCGGCTCGTTCTCCCTGCGCGACAACCGGCGGTCGGGGGAGAGCATCGTCGAGGTGGCCAATAGGGCGTCCGCAACGCTACGAGCCCGTCATGCCGGAGTTTCGGAATTGCGCGCCACGCGCGAGGCCGGCACCGTTGACATCGCGATGTTCGAGACCGCGCCCGAGGAGATCGCCTGGGTCGTCGAACGGATCGCCGGTATGCACGGGATCGAAGGTGAGACCATCGCAGTTCTCGCGGCCACCGGGGGAACCCTCGTCCGCATCGATGCTGCGTTGCGAGCACGCGGGATCCCGACCCAGGTCCATGGGGCCGCGCTACTGATGGACCAACCCGCCGTGGTGGACCTGCGTGCGTGGTTGCAGGTGGTGCATGAACCCACGGCCAACCCGGCCTTCATTCGTCTTGCGGCGGGTCCGCGGTGGCGTCTCGGCCCCCGGGATCTCGCCGCGCTCGGGGCGCGGGCCCGAACTCTTGCTGGAGGTGGAGGTCGCAGCACGGCCACCGAGGTCCGTGCCGCGCTCGCCGACGCAGTCGTCGGCGGCGATGTCGTCG
>JBEIHR010000062.1:0-11522 GCA_040381195.1 Rubricoccaceae bacterium | reverse complement strand
CGATTCGATCCGGAAGGTCGACACCTTCCTCGCGCAGCACCTGAACAACTAGAGCGACGCCAGGACGTACTGCGCGGCGTTGTGACCGGGAATCCCGGATACTCCTCCCCCGCGTCGGGCACCGCTCCCGCAGAGGACCACGCTCGGAACATCGGTCTCGACACCCCAGGTGCCGACCTCTTCGGGCGTCATCGCCCACGGCCAGTCCAGGGGTGTGTGGAAGATGTTGCCCGTCGGGATCCCCAGCGACGCCTCGAGGTCGACGGTGGTGTTGATCTCCAGACACTCCGACCCGTCCGGCGTTCGCAGGATGCAATCGGTGATCGGCTCCGCCAACACCGAGTCGAGGGTGGCGAGGACAGCCCTGCGGATCTCCTCCCGCGTGGGAGGCGCCTCGCCTACGAACAGAGAATGGGGTGTCTGCAACACGAACATGGTCAGAGTCTGCGCACCGGATGCCCGTAGCTCCGGGCCGAGAATGCTGGGATCCGAGAGCGAGTGACAGTAGATCTCCGCGGGAAGTGGTGCAGGGAGCCGCCCCGCACGGGCGGCGGTCGCCGCGTCGTTGAGCTGCGAGTAGTTCTCATTGATGTGGAAGGTGCCAGCGAAGGCATCCTCCGGGTCGACCGAGGAATCCTTCAATCGCGGTAGCCGTGACAGGACCATATTGACCTTGATTTGGGCCCCCGTGTCCTCGCCCGTCGGTGGACGGGGGACTCGGCCGCGCAGCCGGTCGAACTCCGCGGGAGCACAGTTGGCCAACACGAACCGAGGTTCGAACACCACGTCTTCACCCGCGATCCGCGCGGACACGCGCGCTCCCGACGCGTGCGCCTCGATCGACGTCACCTCGGCCTCGGTGATGATGCGGGCACCCCACCCGCGTGCGAGCTCGGCGAGGTGACGCGTGAGGGCGCCCATTCCCCCGACAGGCACATCCCAACTTCCGGTGCCGTTGCCGATGACGTGATAGAGGAAGCAGATGTTCTGTCGCAGGGAAGGGTCGTGGGCATCGGCGAAGGTTCCGATCAAACCGTCGGTCAACACCACACCCCGGGCGATGTCGGTGGTGAGCGATCTCTCGATCACATCCCCCAGGGGTGACTCGACGAAGTCCCGCCAGTCCCGTTCGTCGATGCGCGAGCGCATCTCGTCCCGTGCGAGCAGCGGGGCGGTCAACGTGGGGAAGATGACATCGGCTACGCGACGTGTGCGGGCGTAGAACTCACCCCACCGGTCGGCTTCCCGGGGATCCCCCGTGACCCGCGCAAACTCCGACCTGAGGAGCTCCGGGTCCTCATGCACGACGAGGCCCCGCGCGGGATCGCGTGGATCCGGGGTGAACGACGACACGGACCGGTGCACCAACTCAAGATCGATTCCGAGGTCGTCGATCACCGCCTGCGGGAGCAGGGACACCAGATACGAGTACTTGGACACGCGGGCCGCGACTCCCGGGAAGACCTCCGCGGAGATTGCCGCCCCGCCTACGTGATCGGCGCGTTCCAGGAGGACGACGTCGAGGCCGGCCCGGGCGAGGTAGCACGCCGCAACCAGACCGTTGTGGCCCGCACCGACGATGACCACGTCAGTCCCCATGCGGAATCACCACCCCGGATGCTTCCAGGCGCGAACAGATCTCCGCATAGCGCACATCGATGGCATGGATGGTCTCCACGTCGAAGTTGCGCCACCGGCCACCATGCGCGGCATCGGCCGTGACGTGGGCGTCGAACCAGGTCTGCATGTCGTCATTCGGCGGCAGGCCCACGAAGTCCAGCATGGCATCGAGTGTGCGCGCGCGGTCGGCGACCACGAGGTCGAACAGATCGACGCGCATCATGGTCCCGGGTGGCGCCGACGTCAGCGACCTGTGGATCCGCAGCATTCGCTCACCCCACTGGTCCAGGGCCTCGAAGATGTCATCCGGGCCGAAAGGCTGCGCCACGAAGGAAGCTGCGACATCCCGACCGTCGCGGACCACGGCGACTACCCGTGCGTCGGGATAGAGCCAGGGCAGTCGGTCGCCCTTACGCGCGTTTGCCGGCGTGGTGTCGACCCAACGCTGGGCACCGATGTGGTCGCAGATTGCGTCCATGATGCGGCGCACGAGTGTGCCGCTCGCGGCCGCAGGATCCCCTGGGAACTCGACGACGTAGTCCTGCACCCAGGCGTCGACCTGCTCCCTGGACATGGAGGTATGCAGTCCAACCTCAGGTGCCCGATGGAACCAGCGGGTGCGGATGCGTTCCCCCGCGAGCGCCGCGGCCGCAGCCCCGTGGGCGGGATTACGTCGGACGACATGAAGGGCGTCGAGCACGCCGTCGTTTCCACTGATGAAGCGGACCTCCATCGGACGCGTGAGGGTGAGGTCGGGGTGATGGTCGAGCAGGTGTCCGACGATCGTGGAACCACTGCGCCCGGTACCACCGGTGAACACCGGCATCGCGCGGGGATCCACGTCGCGAAACTACAGGTAGAGGCCTGTGCCGGACGTGCTGTGCCGTTCGGCAGCGACGGCGTGGAGGTCGCGCTCACGCAACAGGACGTAGTCGATCCCCTGAAGTTCGACCTGACCCCGATCCTCCGGCTCGAAGAGCACCTTGTCGCCCACCTCGACGGTGCGCACATTCGGACCGACCGCGACGACGCGCGCCCATGAGAGCCGGCGTCCCACCTGGGCCGTGGCCGGGATAACGATCCCGCCACTCGACCGGCGCTCGCCGTCGGCGCCACCCTCACGTACGAGCACGCGATCGTGCAGCAGCTTGATCGGAACGGAACCATCAGCACCGGGACGCATGTCCGGGTGCTGCTCGATCGACTCGGAGACGATCGCCACGGTCAGCGCCGGCGACGCGCGATACGTACTGCCACGTATCCCAGAACGACGGCACTGACGATCGCCACACGCTCGGGGCGAATGCCGCCGTACTCGTCGAGGAACCATCCCCCCACTGCTCGCGCACCCCGCTGGGCCAACGCAGCAGGTGTCGTGGCGGCACGGAGTTGCGACAGACTCGCGACGAATTCCTCGCGCGCGGCGACGACCTCGGTCTGCAGATCGACGATCGACGGCGGGTGGGAAGCGTCCTTGGCGGGCATCGACTCGTTCCTTCCTTCGGGGCGTCAGCCTACGGCGTAGGGCATTTCCGCCCACCCCGACCTGAAGGGCTGCGATGGATGCCGCTCTACGAGCGGAGAGTCGCGGTGGCAGGAACCGGCTCGATGTGAGCGTCCAGACCGGCCGAGCGTCGTCGGCGACTACGACCCGCGAAAGCGAAGACGACGAGGAAGACCACTGCACCGACCAGGACGATCATCGTGCCGGACGGAACCTCGGCGTAGTAGCTGACGTACATACCCACGAGTCCGCAGAAAGCCCCGATGCCGGTACTCCACGCAAGCATCCGGCCGAAGGAATCCGTCAACATGCGGGCGACAACCGCAGGGATCACCAGCATCGCTGCCACCAACGTGACACCGATAACGGTCAACGTCGCCAGGATCGCCAACGACAGAACGATCATCAACTGCGCCTCGATGCGATTCACCCGGACACCCGATACGTCGGCGACCTCCGGATCGAAGGTGGAAAAGAGGAGGGCGCGATAGCGCAGGAAAACGAAGGCAACGGCGAGGAGGGACACGGCGATGAGGCCGATGATCTGCTCCGGTGAAATCCCCAGGATGCTGCCGAAGAGCGCGTTCTCGAAGGAAGGACCACTCGTCCCGAACCGGGCGAACAGCGCCACGCCCAGGGCGAAGGATGCCGTGGTGATCACTCCGATCGCCGCATCCGCACCCAATCGGCTGCGCCGGGATACGGCGTTGATGGCGAGGGCGGACGCGATTCCCCAGAGTCCAGCCCCGAGAACATAGAACTGTGCCGCGAAGAGCTGGACTGCGGCGAACCCTCCGAAGATCGAGTGCGAAAGACCGTGTCCGATGTAACTCATGCCACGGAGCACGATGAAGACTCCGATGAACCCGAGCAAAGCACCGGACAGCGCGGCCACGAGCAATCCCTCCAGGAAGAAGGTGTAGCCGAGTGGCTCGAGGATGGCGTCCATCACGAAGTCCACTTCATCGCATGCTCGGGACGTTCATCCACAACCACACGCATCCCGAGGTGCTCCAGTACCTCCATGCGTGCCCCGAAGGTCTGCTCGAGAACTTCCGGCCGCATGACCTCCGCCGGCGTGCCGTCGGCGATAACTCGATGGTTCACGCAGACCAGGTGGGGTAGGTGCGCGGCCATCCCGTTGAGGTCATGTGTGGTCAACACGATCGCGACTCCGTCTTCGTGGAGGTCGGCGAGGAGGTGGAGGATGTCGTGACGCGTGGAGACGTCCACTCCGCTCGTGGGTTCGTCGAGGAGGAGCAGCTCGGGCCGTCGATACAACGCGCGCGCCAGGAACATGCGCTGCTGTTGACCGCCGGAGAGGTTTCGAATCTGACGATCCGCCAGGGTCTCGATGCCCAACCGTTCCAGGACGGCGTGCGCCTCCGCCTTCTCGGCGCTGCTCGCCCAGGGAACAGAAATGCGCCCACTCCGCGAGCCCGACATCAGCACACATTCCAGGACCGTGACCGGGAAATCCCAGTTGACGGTCTCCAACTGGGGGACGTAGGCCATGCGCAGGTCCGGGCGCTTCTCGATGGACCCGGACATCGGCTTGACGATTCCGAGCATCAAGCGAAGCAGGGTGGTCTTCCCGGCCCCCGAGGGGCCGACGATCCCGGTGAACTGGTCTTCGTGCACGTGCACATTGACGTCGTGCAGGACGATGTCGTGGTCGTAGCCGGCCTCGACATCGGCGAGTCGGATCAACTCAGGACCGACTCCGGTACCCGTCACTGTGGATAGTCTGCCGCATCCGGGGATGGGTTGGAGATGTCCACCGCGCGGATGTTCGGTGCCTGACCGCCCAAGCCCTCGATCATCGTGGCGAAGTTGTATTGCATCAGGCCCAGCCAGGAATGATTCGCATCCCCCGGTACGCCTGGAAGGTCATCGTCGCGGAGTGAATCCTCGTAACGCACTCCGGTCTCATTGGCGATCTCCTCGAGGACGTCGGAGGGGAAGACCTCGGACCCGAAGATGGTCGGGACACCCTCGGCCTTGATCTGCTCGATCAAGGTGACTACCTCGGAGGGGGTGGGGTCGGAGAAGTCGCTCGGCTGCAGCGCGCCCACGACCTCCCAGCCGAAGTTGTCGGCGAAGTAGGCGTAGGCATCGTGGTACGTGACGAGCTTGAGGTTGCCTGCAGGAACGGTCTTCTGGTCCTCGCGAATGGCCTCAGCCAACGTGTTCACCTGGGCTTCGAACGACTCGTAGTTGGACTGGAATGTGTCCGCGCACGCCGGATCACGCTCAGTCAAGGTGTCGCGAACGATCTGTGCGTATTCGATCGCGAACGTCGGGTCGGTCCACAGATGCGGGTTTGGCTTCCCCTCTTCCTTGGGGAAAGAGAAGTCGTAGATGTATTCCGACTCAGGGAGCGCGATGGTGCCGAGCTCGACGAGCTGCGCATCGTCACGCATGTTCGCCTGCGCCATTTCCAGGGTCGGGTCCTCGAGCTTGAGTCCGTTGATGAAGACGACGTCGGCATCGCTCAACAATGCCGCCACGGAGGGAGCGGGCTCGAAGGTATGCGAGTTGGTGCCCTCGGGGACGATGCCCCGAACCTCGATGCAGTCACCGCCCACCCGCGAGACGATCGAGGTGATCGGGGAGACGGTGGTGGCGACGAGCAGGCGCTCGCCCTCGGCGGAGGACGCTGCCTCGTCACCCGAACTTGAGCAGCCGGCGAGAACAACCGCGGCCGCACCCGCACCCATGAGGACATTCCGGAACGTGGATCGCATGCGCGCATCTTAGATCCAAAGTTACGCAGTTGCAAAATACTCGCAATAAGAACCGGAGAGCCCGGTCGCCCGGGGTGCGGCGCACCTAGACTCCCGGGCACGCGGAAGTGGCGAAACTGGCATACGCGCCAGGTTTAGGTCCTGGTGCCTTCGGGCGTGCGGGTTCGAGTCCCGCCTTCCGCACAGAGATCTCGGAGTAGGGGCACGAGTGCCCGGAACGCCTGACCGCGGTGGCTGATCGCATCCTTCTCCTGCGGAGTCAACTCCGCGGTGGTCAGCACGTACCCGGTGGGCACGAAGATCGGGTCGTAACCGAAGCCGTTCTCGCCCCGCGGTGCGTCCGCGAGAGACCCGGTGAGCACGCCTTCGACCACCCGCTCGTCACCCTCGGGGGTGGCAACGGCAGCAGCGCAGTGGAACGCCGCTCCCCTGCGTTGAGAAGGAACATCGGTGATCTGAGTGAGTACGAGTGCGAGGTTCGCTGCATCGTCACCGTGTGAGCCGGCCCAGCGCGCCGACAGGATTCCGGGCATCCCGTTCAGGGCGTCAACGCAGAGGCCGGAGTCATCGGCGATGGCGATACACCCGGTGCGCTGCGCCACATCGTGTGCCTTGAGCAATGCGTTGGCCGCGAAAGTCGAGCCCGTCTCCGGAACATCAGGAAGATCGGGGAACTCGTCGGTCCCGACGAGTTCCACATCGAGATTCGCGGACGCGAGGATGCGGCATAGTTCAGCAACCTTGTGCTGATTGCGGGTTGCGAGAACGACCTTCATCGACCGAGTGCAGCCCGCTGCATCACGGTGAGGTCGGCGATCCCTGCTGCCGCAAGGTCAAGGAGCTGATCCAGGAGCGCACGATCGAAGGGATCACCCTCAGCAGTCCCTTGCACCTCCACGAACTTTCCTCCGCCCGTCATCACCACATTCATGTCGGTTTCGGCGCGTACGTCATCGTCGTAGTGCAGATCCAGGCGCGGCTCACCATCGATGATGCCCACGCTGGCGGCAGCCACGGAATCGAGCAATGGATCACGGGCGATATGGCCTTGACCGATGGCCCAGGTGATCGCATCGGCGAGTGCGACATATGCGCCCGTGATGGCGGCAGTGCGCGTGCCACCATCAGCCTGCAGAACATCACAGTCGATCAGGATCGAGTTCTCCCCGAGTACGGACATGTCCACGACAGCACGGAGGCTGCGCCCGATCAGTCGGGAGATCTCCTGCGTGCGACCACCCAACTTCCCCTTGACGGATTCACGCTGATTGCGCTCGTTCGTGGCACGCGGCAACATCGCGTACTCCGCGGTCACCCATCCCGTGCCCGAATCCTTCAACCAGCGCGGAACACCGGGCGTGAACGATGCCGTGCACAGCACGCGCGTCTTGCCGAACGAGACCAGGGTCGAACCCTCCGGGAAGTCCAGCCAGTTGCGCTCGAAGGAGATGGGTCGGAGGTCGGCCGCTGCACGGCCGTCGGATCGGGTCATGGATCGTGACTGTAGTGGGGTGTTCAGATGCGCCCGACCGAGCCGAGTTCCGGCCCGAGGAAGCGCCGTCCATGACGCTCGAACTCACTCGGATCGCCCGTCACCAGGAAACGATGGATAGGGGGTGTCGAACGCGTGTCGCGGAGCAGGTCACGGGCAGTGAGGGTGCGGAAGACATCCTGCGCCGTCTCCTCCGCACTCGACACCAGAGTCACTCCCTCTCCCATGACGTAGGACAGGACACCCGTCAGCAGCGGGTAGTGCGTGCACCCGAGAACGAGAGTGTCTACCTGGGCCCGCTGCAATGGCGCCAGGTAGTCGCGCGCCACGCGCACGACGTCGTCACCACTGGTCACACCTGCCTCCACGAGCTCCACGAACCGGGGACACGCCTGCGTGTGAAGGCTGATCGCGGGCGCAGCCGCAAAGGCATCGTCGTAGGCCTGGGACGTGATCGTCGCCTGCGTGCCGATGACACCCACGACGTTGGTGCGTGTGGCTGAGACTGCTCGACGCACTGCAGGGTGCACGACCTCGATGACGGGGACGTCGTAGCGTTCGCGGGCATCGCGGACGGTTGCTGCGCTCGCCGAATTACAGGCGATGACGAGGAGCTTGACCCCCGACGCCACGAGTTGGTCCATGATCTCGAGCGAGAATTCCCGGACCTCTGCGATCGGCCGGGGACCATAGGGTCCGCGCGCGGTGTCCCCGATGTAGATGACAGGTTCGTGGGGCAACTGATCCATGATCGCCCGCGCCACCGTGAGCCCACCGAAGCCGGAGTCGAAGATGCCGATAGGAGCGTCGCTCATAGCGGAGTCAGCCTACGGCGCGCGTCCCCCCATGAGCTCCCGAGCATCCCTACCCTGAGGGCGTCGGCACCCGGCC
Source organism: Rubricoccaceae bacterium (assembly GCA_040381195.1). Classification (GTDB taxonomy): domain Bacteria; phylum Actinomycetota; class Actinomycetes; order S36-B12; family S36-B12; genus VGCC01. The sequence goes on along the minus strand of JBEIHR010000062.1, from coordinate 3,268 downwards.
GACCACTTCCCGCAAGGAGTCGCATGTCAGGCACCCTCACTCGGCCCATCGGGGTCACGATCATCGCTGTTCTCCTGGTGGTCAGCGCGATCGCCAACATCATCATGGGCTTCATGTTCATCTTCTCCTCATTCGGGGAGAATCCGACCTACATCAACAACATCACCGGGGAGTCCGCCACGGTCTCCGGCTTCTTCCTCTGGTTCAACGGCGGCATGCTGATCATCCTCGGATTGATCTACTTCTGGCTGTCCAAGCTCGCGTGGGTTGGCAGCAACACCGCGCAGGTGATCATCTCGGTCCTCGCCGTGCTCAACATCATCTTCGGCTTCTTCAACCTGGGCCACGGTGGCTGGATCCAGATCATCCTGGGCCTGATCGTGGTGCTCATCGTGAATACGAAGCACGCCCAGGCGTGGTTCCGGCAGTACGCGTAGTACCTAGGCCCACAACTGGCCCTCGAGGGCACTCTCGGCATCGTCGAGGGTGCCCTCGTACGCGCCGGTGGACAGGTACTTCCAGCCGCCGTCGCAGACAATGAACGCGATGTCCGCGGGAACACCGGCTTTATCGGCTTTCGCGGCCACACCGAGGGCTGCGTGCAGGATCGCACCCGTCGAAATGCCCGCGAAGATCCCCTCCCTGTCGAGCAGTTCCCGGGTGCGGCGGACCGCATCGTGGGGTCCGACGGAGTAACGGGTAGTCAGGATCGACTCGTCGTAGAGCTCTGGGATGAATCCCTCATCGAGGTTGCGCAGGCCGTAGACGACTTCGCCGTAACGCGGTTCTGCGGCGATGATCTGGACATCGGGCTTGTGCTCGCGTAGGTAGCGTCCGACACCCATCAAAGTGCCCGTGGTGCCGAGGCCGGCCACGAAGTGGGTGATGGTGGGGAGGTCCTCGAGAATCTCCGGGCCGGTCGTCTCGTAGTGCGCCCGAGTGTTCGCCTCGTTTCCGTACTGGTACAGCATCACCCACTCGGGATGTTCTGCCGCCAACGCCTTGGCAACACGCACGGCCTCGTTCGAACCACCCTCGGCAGGCGAATAGATGATCTCTGCACCCCACATGCGCAGGATCTGCGTGCGCTCGGGGCTGGTGTTCTCCGGCATCACGCAGATGAGGCGATAGCCCCGCTGCCGTGCCACCATCGCTAAGGAGATCCCGGTATTCCCGGATGTCGGCTCCAGGAGCGTCGCTCCCGGCTGAAGAGTCCCGTCCTTCTCCGCCGCCAACACCATTGCGAGTGCCGCGCGGTCCTTGACCGATCCCGTCGGATTGTGATCCTCGAGTTTCGCCCAGAGCCGGACTTCCGGTGATGGCGAGAGCGCGGGGAGTCCGACAAGGGGTGTGCGCCCCACGGAGTCGAGCAGGGAGTTGAAGCGCACGTCAGCCGCCGGCGACGGCGGGCAGGATCGTGATGGAGTCGCCGTCGGCTACGACGGTGGCGAGCCCGGCAAGGAAGCGCACGTCTTCATCATTGAGATACACGTTCACGAATCGGCGCAGTCCGCTGTCATCGAGCAACCGCTCGCCGATCCCGGGATAGTGCGCGTCGAGGTCTGAGATGACGGCCTGCAGGGAATCACCCGACGCGGTGACGAGTTTCTCGCCACCGGTGTAAGGACGCAGGATCGTGGGGATCCGCACCTCGACCGTCATTAGATCTCCTTCTATCGGCCCTCAAGGGTAGAGAGGACAGCCTCGAGCAGCCACTCGGGATGCCCACCTGCAAAGAGTTGGCAGCTAGCCCTCGACGATCTCGATGGGCTCCTCGTGGACCTCGCCATCGGTGATGCGGTACGAGCGGAGTTCGAACGGACCTTCGTCCGCACCACACTCCCGCGTCGACACGAGCACGTAATGGGCATGAGGCTCGGACGCGTAGGCGATATCCGTGCGCGATGGGTAGGCCTCGGTCGCGGTGTGCGAGTGATAGATCACCACGGGTTCCTCGTCCTGATCGTCCATTTCCCGATACAGAGAAAGGAGGTCCGCGGAATCGAATTCGTAGAACGTCGGAGACCGGGCAGCGTTGACCATGGGGATGAAGCGCTCGGGTCGATCACTCCCGACCGGGCCGGCGATGACCCCGCAGGCCTCATCCGGGTGGTCTGCCCGAGCGTGGGCTACGAGGGAGTTCACGAGGGAACGGCTGATCCGCAACACCATCATGCCCCCTTCAAATCGGACATTTCACCCCAGTCTACGGTCGAGCCTGCGCGTCCGGTTGCACAACCTTTGAACCACGAGGACGCTTGGCCTCGCCTCGGGGTCGGACCGACCCAGGGGGGAAACCTTCGGGGCGAAGACGCCCCCAGTCAAGGAGGCTCGTGTGGGCGTTCTCGAACTAGATTATTCGCAGTACCAGACCGTGTATAACGTTCTGTCGTTCGCTTTGGCCTCGATGCTCGCCACGTTCATCTTCCTGCTCGTGGTGCAGGGTCGAGTACTTCCCCGCTACCGCCAGGCCCTCGTGGTCTCGGCGATGGTGTGTTTGATCGCCGCGTACCACTACTACCGGATCTTCGATTCGTTCCGGCACAACTACGTCGCCATCGACGAAGGCGCTGCGGCGACCGCGTTCAACGCGATCCAGTACCAGTTGATCAATGGTGAGGGCTTCAACGAGGGCTACCGCTACGTTGACTGGCTGCTCACGGTGCCGCTGCTGCTCTTCGAAACGATCGCAGTGCTCGCACTCCCGCGCGCCACGCGCAAGAGCCTGCTGATGAAGCTCATCCCGGCCTCGGCCCTGATGATCATCCTCGGCTACCCCGGTGAGATCGCTGTCGACGCCGCTCCCAAGGCCATCTGGGGCGCGCTCTCGACCATTCCGTTCCTCTACATCCTCTACATCCTGTGGGTGGAACTGAGCAAGTCGATGAACACCCAGCCCGAGCAGGTGCGCAAGGACCTCAATGGTCTCCGGCTCCTGCTGCTCGCCACGTGGGGTGTGTACCCGATCTCGTACATGATCCCGATGATCTGGCCGGATGCCGGCGCGGATACGTTCGTCTGGCGTCAAGTGGGTTACTCGGTCGCGGACGTGCTAGCGAAGTGTCTCTTCGGTCTGTTGATCTACAAGATCGCACGCGAGAAGAGCGCGAACGACTCCCGCGAGTTCGCCGAGCAGGAGATCGACGCGGCACCTTCCAGCAAGTAGTTCGACGCAGTACTGACACCGGCGGTTTGGGGCCCCGCCCCCACCCCCCGGTGCGTTTAAATAGCCGGTCACCCTATGGATCACCCTCTACAGGAGGTTTGT
>JBEIHR010000061.1:0-11746 GCA_040381195.1 Rubricoccaceae bacterium | reverse complement strand
TGCGCGCCCCGGGCATGACGATGTTCCGGATGCCGATCTTCACCTGGACGGTGTTCATCACCAGCGTGCTGGTCCTCATCGCCTTCCCGGTGCTCGCCGCAGCCCTGTCGATGGCCTTCATCGACCGGCAGTACGGGGCAGTGGTCTTCGAGGCGGAGAACGGTGGTGCGATTCTCTGGCAACACCTGTTCTGGTTCTTCGGCCACCCCGAGGTCTACATCCTGGCGCTGCCCTTCTTTGGCATCGCCAGCGAGATCATCCCGGCGTTCTCCCGCAAGCCGATCTTTGGATACAAGGGCCTGGTCTTCGCGACGATGGCGATCGGCGCCCTGTCCGTGGCTGTCTGGGCGCACCACATGTATGTCACCGGTTCGGTCTACCTTCCGTTCTTCGCACTGATGACGATGCTCATCGCCGTTCCGACGGGCGTGAAGTTCTTCAACTGGATCGGCACCATGTGGAAGGGCTCGGTCAGTTTCGACACCCCGATGCTCTGGACCATGGGCTTCCTCGTCACGTTCCTCTTCGGTGGCCTGACCGGGATCATCCTGTCCTCGCCCCCGCTGGACTTCCACGTCTCCGATTCCTACTTCGTGGTCGCCCACTTCCACTACACAGTGTTCGGAACCGTGGTGTTCATGTTCTTCGCCGGCCTGTACTTCTGGTGGCCGAAGATGACGGGCAAGATGCTCAACGAACGCTTGGGCAAGATTCACTTCTGGATGCTCTTCATCGGCTTCCAGGTCACCTTCCTGGTCCAGCACTGGCTGGGGGTCCAGGGCATGCCGCGGCGCTACGGCGACTACCTGCCCTCCGACGACTTCACCCTCCTCAACACGGTGTCGAGCGTGGGTGCGGCGATCCTCGGCCTGTCCAGCATCTTCTTCTTCTGGAACGTCTTCGTCACGACAAAGTACGCACCCAAGGTCACCGTCGATGATCCGTGGGGCTGGAGTGGGTCCCTCGAGTGGGCCACCAGCTGCCCGCCGCCCCGGCACAACTTCACCTCGCTGCCCCGCATTCGGAGTGAGAGGCCGGCATTCGATCTGCACCATCCGGAGCTGGCCGCACCCGGGGTGCACAAGCCGAGCGTGACGGGGAGTGCCCAGTGAGACTCGAGGCTTTCTTCTTCGGGCTGGGGTTCCTCTTCTTCGCCGCCGTCTCCGGCATCTACTGGTACTTCAGCCGGGATGAGGTCGGCACCACGGCGCTGGCGCTGACGGGTGCATTGGCCTTCCTGGTCGCGTTCTACCTCTGGTACACCTCCAAGCGCGTCTACCCGCGTCCGGAGGACCGCCCCGATGGCGAGATCGACGAGGCCGACCCCGAGTACGGCTTCTTCAGCCCGCATTCGTGGTGGCCGCTCCCCGTGGCAGGTGGCGCCGCCGTCATCGCCCTGGGCTTGATCTTCGCGGTGTGGCTGCTCATCGTGGGCGTGTTCATCCTGCTGATCGGCCTGGTGGGATGGCTGTTCGAGTATTACCGGGGCGAGTTCGCCCACTAGCGCCTCGCGGCCCCTAGGGTTCGCGCATGTCCGCCCCCGGGCCCGTGCACTGCGCACGTCGGTTGCGCCGACTCGCCCTGGTGGCCTCAGCCGTGTTCGTCGGTGTCTATCTGCTGGGTGTGCGTACAGCAGCGGGGCAGGCTCTGGCCGACGCCGCGTATCTCGGGCGCCTCGCTGAGTCCAAGAATCTCCGGGTAGTCGATAAGCACGTCCTCGAGGCCATCGATATCCGGGTGTTCCTCCTCGGAGGCGCAGCACTCCTCCTTGTGGCCGCGGTGCGCCGGCTATGGCGCGCGGGATTCTTCGTCACGGGCGCGTACCTCGCGGCGATCCTCTCGGCCGAGGTGCTCAAGGCCGTGCTGACGCGACCCGTGCTGGCCCCCGAGATGGAGGTACTCATGGGGGACAAGCAGGGACTGAACACCTATCCGAGTGGTCACTCCACCTTCGTGACCGCGCTCTCCCTCGGCGCGATATTCCTCGTGCCGGTGGCTGCCCGAGCCTGGGTTGCCATGGCAGGTATCGGCGCCGTGGTCCTCGTGACCGGCGCCGTAGTCACGGCGGGATGGCATCGCCCCAGCGACGCCCTCGCCGGAATCGCCCTGGCCGCGATCTGGATCAGCCTCACCGCGGCTCTGATCATCCGGCGCACCGGGGTGACAACTGCTGTTCCGGCAGCAATGCGGCTGGTGCCTTACGTCGGCGCCGTGATCGGAGGGGTGGGGGCGATCATCCTCGTGGTGATGCTCGCTCACCCGGAGACCACGGGAACGCTCGCCATGCTCGCCGTGAAGGTGCTGATCTTCGCGTGGGCGGTGAGCGCCGTCACTGCCTTCAGCTACGCCCTGCGGGGCGTGGACCTGACCCGTGCCTAGCTGCGGGTTTCCTCGGCGATCTGCTCGGCGTTGGTCTCGGGCATGCCCGGGTGATGCAGTACACCACCGTGCGCGTTGTAGATCACGTCCTGGTCCTCGTACTCGTGCAGGGGAGCCTCGATGGCTGCCTGCTCGGCCGCATGGTGCTGGCCGTGCTCGATCTCCGCGGCTGACGGCTTGGGGACGTTGTCACCGTAGAAGAAGGTGCTGAGGCGGTGCCGGAGTGAGTGCACGAGATACCTCGGGTTGCGTACTCCGTCGGCGTCGGTCTTCTGCGGGGCAGGGAGCACCGCGTGGTCCGTCTTGGACGTGATGACCGCCATCTCCTTGACGTTGATCGGCTGATGCACCTCGATGAACTCACCATGCGGGAGGCGGAGAACACGTCCGGATTCGTATCCGTGGAGGAGCTTGTCGCGATCCTTGCGCTGCAGGCCCAGGCAGATCCGCTTGGTGATAATGAAGGCGATCGGTGGGGCCACGATCAGCAGGATGCGCAGGGCCCAGGAAATCGAGTTGATGGACATGTCGAAGGCAACGGCGACAATGTCGTTGCCCCCGCCGATCCACAGAATTCCGTAGAAGACGATGGCCATCACGCCGATGCCGGTGCGTACCGGGGCGTTCCGCGGACGCTCGAGCAGGTTGTGGTCACGCTTGTCCCCGGTGACCCAGGCTTCGATGAACGGGTAGAGGGCCAGCAGGGTGAACAGGATCCCGGGGATGATCACGGACGGGATCAAGACGTTCCACGAGATGGTGTAGCCGGCGATCACCGTCTCCCAGTTGGGCATGAGCCGCAGCGCGCCGTCGAGCCAACCGATGTACCAGTCGGGCTGGGTGCCCGCGGAGACCTGATCCGGGGTGTAGGGACCGAAGATCCAGATCGGGTTGATGGTGACCAGCCCGCCGATCAACGCGATGACTCCGAAGACCACGAAGAAGAAACCGCCCGCCTTCGCCATGTAGACCGGCATGAGGGGGTAGCCGACGACGTTGGTGTTGGTGCGCCCCGGCCCGGGGAACTGCGTGTGCTTCTGCACCCACACCATCATCAGGTGGACCGTCACAACGGCCAGAATCAGGCCGGGGACGAGCAGGATGTGGGCCGAATACAGCCGGGAGATGATGTCGGTGCCCGGATATTCGCCACCGAACATAAAGAACGCAAGCCAGGTGCCGACCACCGGAATCGCCTGGACGATCCCGCGGATGATCTGGAGGCCCGTACCGGAGAGCAGGTCATCCGGGAGGGAGTAGCCGGTGAAGCCGGCGGCCAGCGCGAGGGTCAGCAGGACCACGCCGATGATCCAGTTGAGTTCGCGCGGCTTGCGGTAGGCGCCGGTAAAGAAGACACGGAAGGCATGGACGACCATGGCAGCGACGAAGATGAGCTCTGCCCAGTGGTGCATCTGGCGGATGATGAGGCCACCGCGTACGTCGAAGGAGATGTCCAGGGATGAGGCGTACGCCTCGGACATCATGACGCCCTTCAGGGGCACGTACGAGCCGTCGTAGACCACCTCGATCATTGAGGGCTTGAAGAACAGGGTGAGGTAGACGCCCGTAAGCAGAACGACGATGAAGCTGTAGAGGACGATCTCGCCGAGCATGAAGGACCAGTGGTCCGGGAACACCTTGCCGAGGCTGCGGCCGAGGGCCCTGTTGCTGCCCAGGCGCTGATCGACGTAGGTGGCTACGGACCCGCCCACCTTCTCGACGGGGGCAGGCTTCTCCAGAGGACTGGTGGTGCTCATCCACGCTCCCAGAAACTCGGTCCGACGGGCTCGGCGAAGTCCGCCCTTGCCACGAGGAATCCTTCCTCATCCACGCCGATCGGCAACTGCGGCATCCGCCGGGCCGCGGGCCCGAAGATCACATCGCCGGAGTCGGCCAGATCGAAGGTGGATTGGTGGCACGGGCACAGCAGGTGGTGAGTCCGGTGCTCATACAGGGCGATGGGGCAGCCCACGTGGGTGCAGATCTTGGAGTAGGCCAGGATCCCCTGATAGTCCCAGCCCTCACCCTGCTGCGAGCGGATCTCACTGGGATCCATGCGCACCAGGATGATCGCAGCCTTCCCGCGGGCATTGAGGTTGTGCTCCGCCTTCTGAATCTCCATGATGTTGACCGGGAGGGCGGACACGAGGCCGCCGACCGGGATGTCCTCGGGTCGGATTCCCTTCACGAACTCGCCGGTGGTCTCCCCGGTATCGGGGACGATCCGCAAACCGTCGCGCCACGCCGTGGTGGAGAGGATCTCCACCGGGTTCTCGCCGGGCGGGGTCTGCCAGAGATCACGCAGCATCACGATCAGCGGGATTGGGAAGAGGGCCAGTGCACCGAGCAGGGTGCGTCGGATGATCGTGTAGCGGGCGAACCCCGACTCCTCCTTGCCCCGCTCGTAGTCAGCCTTGGCCTCGGCGTCCTCCTTCGGGGTCGAGGCGAGGCTGTGACGCTCCTGGACCACCTCGACGTCGGGCATGAGCTTCTTCGCCCACTGGATCGCACCGGTCCCGATGAGCAGGATCGCCATGCCGAAGGTGAAGCCGAGGGCGATCTGGCTCGCCCCGACGACACCGAGCACGGGGATGTAGACCACGGTCGACTTGTCGATGGTGACGAAGGCCACGACGAACAGGACCACGAAGACCATGGAGAGCAGGAACATGCTCGCCACCTGGCGCTCCGCACGACGGGCGGCCTTCGGGTCGGTGTCGGTGACGCGGGGCGTGTGCGGGATATCCGCGATCGGGAGGTGGCCCGGCTCGTTGTGCGGGTCCACCGGCAGCAGGTCCTTGTCGGTGCTCATCGGGCCTTGATTCCGATCCAGACGGCGGCGGCGATCAGCGCCGCGAAGACCGCGGTCCACAGGAACAGACCTTCCACCACCGGGCCGAGGCGGCCGAGGGACAGCCCACCGGGGCTCGGCGCCTGCTGCAACTCGTTCACGTACGCGATGATCGCCTGCTTCTCCTCCACGGGCAGGGTCTCATCGGAGAAGATCGGCATGTTCTGCGGACCGGTCAGCATCGCCTCGTAGATCTCCGTCGGGGTGGCCTTCATTAGCGACGGGGCGTACTTGCCCTGGGTGAGAGCCCCACCCTGGCCCGCGGCCTGGTGGCACTGGGCGCAGTTGATTCGGAACAGGACGCCGCCCTTGGCGACGTCGGCATCGGTGAAGTCGATCTGCTCGGCCGAGGGGATGGCCGGACCGGGGGCGAGGGTGGCGACGTACGCGGCCATCTTGGCGATCTCGTCCTCGTTGTAGACCGGTTCCTTCGCGACCGCCTGGGCACCCGGCGCGGCGAGGGGCATGCGGCCGGTGGCCACCTGGAAGTGCACGGAGGCGGCGCCGACCCCGATCAGGGTCGGGCCGTAGTCGGTTCCCTGGGCGTTGAGTCCGTGGCAGGAGGAGCATCCCTCGAGGTAGAGCTTCTTCCCCTCCTCGACCTGGGTCTGCGACCCCATCGCGGCGACGGCGGGCTGCGCGTTGCTCGCGAGCGAGTACGCCCCGCCGACGAAAACGAGGGCGAGCAGAAGAAGGGCGATGGCCACGGCCGGGTTGCGGCGCCGGGCTGCCAGGAACTTCACGGTCGTGTGTGCCTTTCTCGGGATGCTGCTACTGGAGGACGTAGATCATGAAGAACAGGGCGATCCACACCACGTCGACGAAGTGCCAGTAGTACGAGGTGACGATGGCACGGGTCGCCTGGTCGTGGGTGAACCGTTTGGTGACGTAGGTCGTGGCGAGAACGAAGAGGAAGGCGATCAAGCCGCCGGTCACATGCAGGCCGTGGAATCCGGTGGTCAGGTAGAAGGCGCTGCCGTAGGCATTGGACGAGAGCGTGAGGCCCTGATGCACCAGCTCGACGTACTCAGTGACCTGGCCGCCGATGAAGAACGCGCCCATGAGAAACGTGATGATGAACCAGCGGCGCAAGCCCTTGACGTCACCGCGCTCCGCGGCGAACACACCCAGCTGGCAGGTCACACTGGAGAGCACCAGGATGGTGGTGTTGACGCTGGCGAACGGGATGTTCAGGAGTTGGGTCTCCTGCGCCCACAATTCCGGGTTCACCGCGCGGAGCGTGAAGTACATGGCGAAGAGCGCCGCGAAGAACATCAACTCGCTCGACAGCCAGACGATCGTCCCGATCGAGACCATGTTCGGACGATTGGCCGGAGCGTGGGCGTAGGCCGCCGGAATTGTCGCGTTCGCCACGGTCCGAGTCTGTCAGATCTCGGGTGTCTTCTCCCCCCGGCCCCCTCATAGATAGGGATGGCGTTGGTCACGTCGGTGGTCCGGGAATGCCCGGCTACAGTGAGGGCGTGCCCGAGGCCCCCACCGTCCAGGTCCTGGTCTATAGCGACGACCGGCTGGTCCGGCAGCAGGTGCGCATGGCCCTCGGTCGTCGACCCGCCGCAGACCTCCCCGCACTGAACTACACCGAGGTCGCCACGGCCCCCGCGCTGGAGGCCTTGGTCGATGAGAACCGCTACGACTTGATCATCCTCGACGGTGAGGCCGTCCCTGCCGGTGGAATGGGAATCGCCCGCCAATTGAAGGACGAGATCTACCGCTGCCCGCCGATCCTCCTGCTCGTCGGACGCCCCCAGGACGCGTGGCTCGCCACCTGGTCGCGGGCCGACGCCGTCGTGGCGCATCCGATTGACGCCATCGCCATGGCCCGCGCCGCGGAGAAATTGCTGCGCCCACGCGTCAGCGCATGAGCCCATGTCCGAGCGCACCTGGGCGTCGGTTCTCGCGTCCCTGACTTCCGGGCAGGACCTGCCTCCCGACGCCGCCCGGTGGGCGATGGGCGAGATCCTGCGCGGGGATGCAACACCCGCCCAGACCGCAGGGTTCATCATCGGACTGCGGATGAAGGGGGAGCAGGCCACCGAGGTCCGGGAGCTCACCGAGGTGATGCTCGAGTTCGCCAACCTCGTTCCCCGTCCCGAGGGTCTCGACGTGGTGCTCGACGTGGTGGGGACCGGGGGGGACGGATCCGGTTCGGTGAACATCTCCACGATGTCGGCGCTCATTGCCGCGGCCGCGGGCGCGCCGGTGATCAAGCACGGCAATCGGGCAGCGTCGAGTCAAGCCGGTGCCGCGGATGTGCTGGAAGCCGTTGGTGTCACCATCACCCTGACTCCGGAAGCCGTCGGACGTTGCGCGGCGGACGTCGGGATCGGTTTTTGCTTCGCACCTGCGCACCATCCGGCGTTGCGTCATGCGGCTCCCGTGCGCCGGGAACTCGGTGTGCCATCGGTGTTCAACATCCTCGGCCCGCTGACCAATCCCGGGTTGGCGAACGCATCGCTTGTCGGGTGTTCCAATGAACGCCTGGCCCCACTCATCGCCGCAGTGCTGCACGAGCGCGGTGTCTCAGCGCTCGTGGTTCGCGGAACCGACGGACTCGATGAGATTTCGGTGTCCGCCGACACACGTGTCTGGGACGCAACGGGTGACGAGGTGGTGGAGACCCTTCTCACCCCGCGCGAGTTGGGTCTTCCGGCGATCGAGCCCGCGCTGCTGCGCGGCGGGGAGCCCGCGCGCAATGCGGAACTCCTCCTCAAGGTGCTCGATCCCGCAACCCCGGTCGATGACGTGGACGCTGCTGCCGTGGGTGCGATCCGTCACGCGGTCACGGTCAACGCGGCCGCCGCATTGGTGGCCTTCGATGCCGCGTGCGGCGTGCGGGGCGACGATGACCTCGCGAACCGGGTGCTCGCGCGGATGCCGAGTGCCCGCGCGGTGCTTGAGGATGGGTCGGCGCTGTCCGTGCTGCGCGCATGGATCGCGCGCAGTGCTGAATTGGCCTAGGCGCTCGCGCGGATCCGGGTGACCGCATCGAGGCGTGGCCCCCAGGGTCGTGGTGCGGGATCGGCGTCCAGGGCGCGCAGGGAATCCCGCGCGTCGCCGAAGCGTGCCAGCCACGCCCCGGCCCCGTTCGCGGGCAATGCCCAGGTGCGAGTGCACGAGACCAGGCGGATACCCGGGGACTCGAGCCAGTGCAGTAGGTCCAAGGCTTCCTCGGCGGTCCCGGCGGGTGCGGGTGCAATGCCCGGTTCCACGCTGGCCGCGGTGGCCCGCAGCACCTGCACTGTTGCGTGTGCATCCTCATTCGGGCCGATGTATCCCGCTGCTGCGAGGAATCCAAAGCGGATCACGTGGATCGACCACCCCTCACCCTCGGGTGCCGCGGCGACGATCTCGGGTTCGCTGGAGATCAGGGCGAGACGCTGGCGGCGCAGCGTCGCGGACATGAAGCACGTGAGTCGCTCCCGCCAGCGGGCGGCTTCTTCGTAGCGCTCGGCTTCGGCGAGTTCGCGCATGCGCGCAGAGATCGTCGCTTCCACTTGTGCAACATCGCCCACCATGGCCTGCCGCACGGACTCCACAGTCGTGGCATAGGCCTCCGCGTCGTGGCCTGCGCGACAGGGGGAGAGGCAGCGACCCAGTTCGCCGAGTGCGCATCCGGCGGCGGTGCTGCGCGGTGATCGTGCGATACGCGGAGTGCAGGTGCGGATCGGATAGGTGTATTCCAGTGCCTCCGCGGCGAGTCGTGCGATCGCGTGCGAGGTGAAGGGACCCAGGTAGGTGGCGCCGTCCCCGGCGAGGCGCGTTACCACGCTCAGGCGCGGTGCGTTGTCCGTCGTGAGTTTGACCCACGATGGCGCACTCGCCCGCCGGGACCGTCGGTTGTACCGGGGTTGCTCGTCGACGATCAGTCGCCGCTCCCGGACCCGTGCTTCCAGGGTGGTGGCGCACTCGATCGCGCGCACGGAGTGGGCGATCGTGATCATCTCGCTCATGCGCCGACGCTGCTCCGCGGCGGTGAAGTAGGACCGGACTCGTTGCCGGATGTTCTTGGACGTCCCTATATAGAGGGGTCGTCCCTCCCGATCTTCGAAGACGTAGACCCCCGGCCCGGTGGGGAGCCGGTCCGCCAGGTGGCGCTTGGTGCGCTGGGCGGTGCTCACCCGCCCGGTGAAGGCCCGCAGGTCCTCCAGGGTCGTGACGCCGAAGTTGCCCACCCGCTCGAGGAGGTGGTGGAACACCTCCGCGGTGGCACGTGCATCGGCCAGGGCTCGGTGCGAGGGCTCGGTGGTGGTGCGGAAATAGGCCGCGAGGGTGCCGAGTTTGCAGTTGCGTACCTCATCCCGGTGCAGTGCCGAACGTGCCAGGCGCGCGGTATCGACGACCGGGCCGTGATTCCACGTGAGGTCGTGGCGCTGGCAGGCCGCGCGCAGGAACCCCAGATCGAAAGGTGCGTTGTGTGCGACGACGGCTGCGTCCCCTGCGAACTCGAGGAACATCGCTACCGAGGTCAGGACGCTCGGGGCGCCGGCCACATCCGCGTTGGTGATGCCGGTGAGCGCGGCGATGAACGGCGGGATCGGGATTCCCGGATTCACCAGGGTGGTGAACTCGCCCACCACCTCGCCACCACGGACCTTGACCGCACCGATCTCGGTGATCGCGCAGTCCCGACTGCTCCCACCGGTGGTCTCCAGGTCCACCACAACGAACGTGGCGAGGGACAGGGGAGTCCCTGCCTCGTCGAGGGAGAGTTGGTGATCGGACATCGGGATCACCGTACGGCCCGGGTGAGACGACCGCGCTCGGCACGCCGCATCTCGCTAGGGTTCGGGCATGCCGCAGTTGCCCGACCAGAGCACCCGATTGCGCTGCGCCCACTGTGGCAACCTGACCCGCTTCGACGTGATCCGCACCGTCCGCTCCCAGGAGTTCTGGCACGCCACCATGTCTGGGGATGTCCAGGTCGACGAGACCACGGTGCTCTCCGAAGATGTCCAGGAGATCCGCTGTCGCTGGTGCTCGGCATCCGACCGAATCGAGGTCGTACCCCGCCCCGAGTTCGGGGGACCCGATACCGAGGGACCGGGTGACGGCGGGGTATAGGGATGGTGAGTCGACGGATCCCACGTCCCTCCGAGATCCTCCCGCTGATCGGGCGCCCTGATCGTTCCCGGAGTTCCCTGCAGCGGCGCCTCGACCGGTGCGCGAGCGTCGGAGACATTCGCGCCATGGCGAAGAAGCGCACACCGACAGCCGTGTTCGACTACACCGACGGCGCGGCGATGAGCGAATCGAGCCTCGATCGCAGTCGTGATGCCTACGCGCGAGTCGAGTTCACCCCACGAGTGCTGCGCGACGTGTCCGAGGTGGACGTGAGCGTGTCGATGCTCGGGGCAGTCAACGCCCTTCCATTCGCATTCGCACCTACGGGGTTCACGCGCATGATGCACCACGCAGGGGAGCCCGCGGTCGCGGCTGCTGCAGAGCGGTATGGCATCGCCTACAGCCTGTCGACGTTAGGCACGACCAGTATCGAGGCACTCGCCGCGGCGAGCCCGGGCACCCGGCGTTGGTTCCAGTTGTATGTCTCCCGCGAGCGTGATCGAGCCGAAGACCTCATGCACCGCGCACAAATGTCCGGCTACGACGCGCTGATCCTCACCGTGGATACCGCCGTCGGTGGGATTCGTCGTCGTGAGATTCGCAACGGGCTCACCATCCCCCCGCAGTTGACCCTGAAGGCCATGGCGGACATGGCGCTGTATCCGCGATGGTGGTTCAACGTCCTGACGACCGAACCACTGGAGTTCGCCAGCCTCACCAGCTCCGGGGGAACGGTCGGCGACCTGCTCACCCGGGTCTTCGACCCCGGGGTGACCGCCACCGACATCGCGTGGATTCGGGAGCACTGGACCGGGCCGCTGATCGTCAAGGGTGTGCAGAGCGTCGCGGATGCCCGCGTGGTGCGGGATCTGGGCGTGGACGCCATCGTGCTGTCGAATCACGGTGGGCGGCAGCTCGACCGGGGCAACGTCCCGCTGGAGATCCTCCCCGACGTCGTGACCGCGGTCGGTGCCGATGTCGAGGTCTACGTCGACGGCGGGATCACCTCGGGTACCGACATCGTCGCCGCTCTCGCCTTCGGTGCACGGGGCACCCTCGTCGGTCGTGCCTACCTCTACGGCCTGATGGCGGGGGGCTACGACGGGGTGGTACGCGTGGTGGAGATCCTGGAGAAGGAGATCCGCACCACGATGCAGCTGATGGGCGTGACCTCGGTGGCCGAGCTCGAGCCGGGAATGGTCCGCCTCCGGCCCTGATGTCGGACCCCCGACCTACCGTCGGCGCATGATCATCGACTGTGGAAGCTGCAGGGTCGCCGGGGATGCCTGCTCCGACTGCGTGGTCTCGGTCCTCCTCGGCCCCCCGGGGGCCGTCCAGATAGCGGACGAGCATGCGCCGGCGGTGGCCGCCCTCGCCGCGGGGGGCCTCGTACCGCCCCTCAGGCTGGTCTCGGGGGCCTGACCGAGGCCGATT
>JBEIHR010000060.1:0-11817 GCA_040381195.1 Rubricoccaceae bacterium | reverse complement strand
GCGAAGACGATGATCGTCATCTGGTAACCGATCATCCCGGGCGGGGACTGGCTCGCCAGCGGCTGATACACCGACCAGCCGTCGCGGATTCCACCCGCGAACATCGAGGCCACCAGGCACGGAACGGCGGCCGCTAGAAGCCAGAAGCTCAATGCGTTCAAGCGCGGGAAGGCCATGTCGCGCGCACCGATCATGATCGGGACGATGAAGTTCCCCACCGGCCCCGAGATCGCGATGATCATCGCGATGACCATGGCGATGCCGTGGGTACCGATGAGGGTGTTGTAGAAGTCGGGGGAGAAGACCTCGGCCCAGGTGACGCCGAGTTCCGTGCGGATCAGCATGGCGAGGAGGCCACCGAGCCCGATGATGACCATGAATCCGACGAGGTACTGGATCCCCACGACCTTGTGATCGGTGGTGTAGCGGAAGTAACGCCCCACCCCCATGTCCTTGCCCGCCATGAACTCGGCGTCGGCGTGGGTGAGATCACGGCCCATGAGCCAACGGAAGGGTCCGATGAAGGCACCGATGCCGATCATGAACCCGAGCACCCACCCGATGAGGATCGCGAAAAAGCCGACTTCCGGGAGCACGGGGGCGAACGTGGAACCAGTGGCCCCCGAGGGAACCAGCCGATTGGCGAGGAATCCGAAGATGGTTGCGAGGACCAGGCCGAGGATCACAGCGGTGACGACATTGAGGTGCCGGATCATTCCGCCCGGCTTACCGTGCTGCGTCGGCTGGGGTACCGAGTGCTCCTGAACGACCGTGGCGCTGCTCATGAGGTCTTCCCTCCGCCCATCTCACGCATCGCTGCAGCGAAGACCTCCTTGGGGAGTACTTCGATCGTGGTCTCCATGTAGGCGTGATGCATTCCGCACAGTTCCGCGCAGCGCACGTTGAACACGCCTTCCTTGGTGGGCGTGACACCGGTTTGTGTGACGGCACCCGGGTTGGCGTCAATCTTGACGCCGAGCTCTACGGCCCAGAAGTTGTGGATGACATCTTTGGAGGTCACGTTGAAATAGACCGGGCGATCCTTCTCGAGGTACAGAACAGCCGTGGTCGCGCCGTCATACCCCGGGTATTCGAAGGTCCACACCCACTGCTGACCGGTGACGTTGACGATCAATGGTTGCTGGTCGCCCGGCTGTTGGTCTGCAGGGATCGATCCGTAGGAGTTCGCGGTGATCGCCGCGAGCTCGATCATTCCCCACACCACGAGGAAGAAGGCCAACACGCTCGAGACGACCGTCCACATGATCGTTCCCGTGCGATTCGTGCGGATAGCCGGACTCTCCTGCATCGGAGGGTCCTCAGAGGAGATGCGCTTCCATCCGAGCAAGCTGTAGACCAGTCCCGCGAATACGAAAGCGGTCATTGGAATGGAGACGATCGTGAACCAGAAGACGGTCTTCTCGATCTCCTCCATGATCGGGGATGCAGGGGCCCCTGTCTGATTCATGGCAGCGACGATCAACCACGCCAAAGGCAGAAGAACGAACCCGATGACAACGGTGAGAATCAGGATGGCGCGGGCGTACGGCCTCCTGAGCCACTCGCGGATGCGACCAGCGGTGGCTGGGCGATTGGTCGGCGCCTCGGGGTCGTCACTCTCGAACAGGGTTTGATGTGCCATTACACGACCTCGAACGTTCCGGCCATCCAGCCACGAGTCTGCATCGGGCCACCGAACTCCTGGTACAGGTCACCGCATGGGAACTCGCAGTTCCATACGTACGTTCCCGCCTCACCGGTGATGAACGTGACGGAGATTTCCTGCGGCGTGACGGGGTAGCCATTCGAATCCGTCTTGACGCTCGAAGGGACCATCGGGAGCGGTACGGACAGGAAGAGGTTGGGCTGGCCACTCTCCGGGTACTGGTGAACGGTGAACGTATGCCCGACCGAGCCCGGGTCGATCTCGGTCACCTTCTTCCCGTTTACCGTCATCGTCCCGTCCATCGAGCCATGCACCTTGGCGAAAAAGGGGTTGTAGATCTGCCCACCGCTGTCGTACTGGCGGAAGCGGATCGTGACCGCGGAGTTGGCGGGAAGTTGGAGGGTGGTCGAAGGGTGGTAGAAGGGCTGCCCGGACAGCGACGCGGCAAGAAGTCGCGGCTCCTCCGGGGGCGCCACCGCCGGTGAGCTGTTGGGGTAGATCGTCATCTCAAGTTCGTAGTGCGGGAGCTCACCCTGCGGGGTGTCGAGGGTTCCCTTGGCGGTCACCGGGAGGGGTGGCGGTTCTTGACCGCGCACGATCTGCCAGGCGGCGACACCCGCGACCAAACCGACACCGAGGACCAGCGTGAGCACGGTCACGAGCAGTCGCTTCACCTACGGCCCTCCCCAGGGTTCGGTGGCGACCATATCCCCCGTTCGCCTCGTGGAGGTCGGAAACGCACATTTCGGACTGTGAATTCCTCAACCGCTTACCCTGACGACGTGATCCTGGTACCGGCCGGCTACCCGTTCTGGCAGGAGAACCTCTTCCTCGCGGCGAACATCGTCCTGATCGGCGTGCTCTACGCCTGGGGAGTCCTGCGCGCACGACGCACCGTCGGGTGGAACCCAGCCGCCACGCTCTCCTTCTTCATTGGGCTCGGCACCCTGCTCTTCGCCGCGACCGGGCCGCCGATGGCGTGGGCGCACGTCTTCTTCTGGCCGCATATGGTCCAGCACCTGCTGATCATGATGATCGCAGTTCCTCTCATGGTGCTCGGGAATCCGATCACCCTGGCTGTACGTGCGTCGAGTCCCGCGATCCGCCGGTCACTCGTGCGGATGCTCGGCAGCCGACCAGTGCGCATCCTGACGAATCCGGTCCTCACGTGGCTCCTGTTCGCAGGAACCTTGCTCATCACACATATTCCGGTGGTGATGGAGTGGAGCCTCGAGTCCCACCACGCGATGCACCTATTCATCTTCCCGCTCTACACGGTGGTGGCGTTCCTCTTCTATGTTCCACTCATCGGGCACAACATGCTTCCCGATCGGCCGAAGCCCAGCATTCGTGTGATCAGTCTCGGCTTGATGATGGTTCCCGAGACCTTGTTGGGCATGATCATCCATTTCGCACCCGTGGTTCTGTATCCGAGTTATGCGCTGAGCGCGAGCACCCTCGGTGCTGATCCGCTCCTGGATCAGAAGTTCGCTGGTGCTCTGGCGTGGGCGCTGACCATGGTGATCGACGGCCTGTGGACGATGCTCGCGGCATGGGAATGGTTCCGCGATCAAGAGCGCAATGTTGAACGTGAGGAGTCAGTCAATGCCTAGGCACTGGCGGCTGGTCATGGGGATCGTCGGCGGAGCGCTGTTCCTCGGCGGTTGTGCTTCCGGGGGCATGCTTGATGCGAGTCGCGAAGACCTGATTCCCATTCAGGCAGGTGCACTTCCCGTGCAGGATGTCGAGACCCGAATCATTCCCGCTGACGATCGTGGTGATCCTCTACGCCTCCTCGGTGAAGATGCCGAGGGCACTGCCATCGACACCGCAGAACTCCGGGGTCAACCACTCGTGATCAGCGCCTGGGCATCGTGGTGCGCACCCTGCATCGACGAGGCACCGATCCTCACGGCGGCAGTGCAGGATCCACGGATGAGCGCGCAGTACCTCGGATTACGCGTTATGGATGAGATGGGTGAACCACCCCCCGTACTCGCCGCCTTGCCATTTCCGAGCCTGATCGATACTGACGGATCAGTTCTCGCATCAATACCCGGAGTCCCACCACGCGCGATACCCAGCACCACCGTTCTGGACGCCGAGGGTCGGATTGCTGCGCAGCGCATCGGCCCGCTCACGCCGGAGATTCTCGACGCGATGCTCGCTGCAGCAGGAACGTAGACACACGACGCGCGGGACCTCAGCGCACGTCCCTATGGGTGAGCGATTGGCGGGTGGTGACGGACTCCTACTCCGGGACGATCCCCGACATCACCTGGGCTGCCGAGATCCGGCGATCGAGTATTCGGCGAGCGGTCTCAAGGAGATGGATCCCCGTCGTCCGCGAGAAGTCACGCATCAATGCGTAGGCGGCGTTCATATCCACATGCGCTTGCTCCGCGAGCATGCCCTTCGCCTGCTCAATCGTTACCCGAGCATTGATCGTCACTTGAATCTGCTCGGCAAGAAATGTCGCCTCGATCGGCAAAGCACGATTGATGAGACCGATCGCGGCGAGATCGGCAAGGGCTCGCGCAGCCTGGTCTGCGCTCTCGTCCAGGTTCTGGGGATCACTCCACAGGATGTTGAGTGCGCCGAAACACTGGTCCCTGACGCGCAGCGGGGTCGCGAGGGCGGCGAGATACCCGCTTTCCACAGCTCGCGGGCTGAAGATCGGCCAGCGATCGTCGAGTCGGAGGTCGTAGGAAATCACCTGTTGCCCGGCAACCCAGCTATCCAGGCACGGACCCTCATCGGCTTGGATTTCGAAAAGCTCCAGGGTTCGCATGCTCTCGTCCGATGCCGCAACAACGTGCAGAACGTGCGCGGCATCGCTCACCATCACGCCCGCAGCCGATGCGTTCAAGACGTCGATCGCGGAGGACACCAACGATGATGCAAGATCGACGTAGTCGAACTCCTTGGCCATCGCCTCCATCGCACGGATCAAGGTCGTGGTCAATTCGGGGTCGCGTGCGCGCGAAACGTGATCCTCTGACATCAGCCATCCATCCGAATCTCTCGAGCAATGATTCTTCTCGACAATTCCTGAACTGTCATGTCCTCTGCCAACGCAAAAGCTCTCATGCGAGCTAAGGCGTCCTTTGTGGAAAGGTTCTCCTGCTCAGCCACCATGCCGATCGCTTGATGGACGGGAATCTGACTCCCGCTCTCGGCGGAGAGCAGATCCATCAACGCACCTTCCTGCAACCCCGCCTGCGCGAGCAGGAGCGCGGACGTGCACAGGTCGGCGATGACCGACAGGTCCGCGAATTGGGCGCGAGAGAGGTGGCCCGGTTCCGCACGGCAGGTCGCGAGCACGCCGACGGAGATGCTGCCGACGTGCAAGGGGAGCGCGAAGAGGGCACCGATCCCTCGCTCACGAGCGTCGAGCGACGCAATCGGCCACTTCTCGGCCGGACCGGTGACCAACTGGTCGGCAAGGATCGCTCGGTGTTCCCGGAGTGCTTGGTGACCCGGCCCTTCGCCCCGCTGCACTTCGAGATTGCGCAAGTTCTCTCCCAGGGGTCCCGCCGTCGCGATACATCCGGTGATCTGACCGTCGTTCTGGACCAGGATCGCCGCACCGTCCGCACCGACGTCCAGAGCCATCCCGCACAGTCGCTCCGTCATCGAGACGCCTGAAGACTTGCCCAACTCGGCCAGGAAGTGGTCGCGTCGAGCGCTCGCCATGCACGCGTCCCTTCCGACAGGCAGAGACTCTTCCCGGCTAGAAGGTGACCTGCCCCGTCACTGTAGACCGGAATGTGTGTGGCGCCACTCGGTGAAAAGTGTGAATCCTCACGATTTGCTGACAACTTCACCTGGTCAGCGCGCCCTGACGGACATTGACCGACCTCATACTTACTCTCAGGTCAGATTCCCAGGCATGGATGGATGTGTGGAGGTCTCCGTCGGGAAGGAGCAGGTCGTGGACCCTCCCGTCGTCCTGGTCGTAGAGCCGGACAGTCCTTGGCAGGCCACGATCAAGGCAGACCTCCATGACAGCGGACTCCAGTTCGAGTGCGGTGACCAGGTGGCCGCCGAGGCGATCCTTCGACTGAAGGCGCCGTTTTCGGCCTTCATCGTGGGTCCCTCGCTTTCCACTGTCGATCAGATTCGGATGTGTCGACTGATCCGAGCAGGCTCTCACGCGCCGATCGTGGCCGTGAGCACGAAGACGGATGACGCCGAGGAACTGAGGATGCTGTCCGCCGGTGCAACCGAGTTCTTCACGGTCCCCGTGCGCACCGCGGTGTTCCTCGCGCGCCTCACGGGCCGGATCCATGACTTCGAACATTCCCACGGTACGAAGGTGCGTAACTTCGCGAACGTGGAAATCGAGCTGGATGAACGCGTTGTCACGGTGGATGGCAAGAGGATCGAGCTCACCAAGACCGAGTTCGACATCCTCACGTTCATGTCGATCAGTCCCTGGCGGGTCTTCTCGCGCCGCGAATTGGCCGAGGCCGTCTGGTCGGATGACTGGTTCCGTAATGACCACCGGATCGAGGCTCACATGTCCCGACTCCGTAAGAAGATCAACAACCCAGGTCAGGAATCGCTGCTGACGGCGATCCGTGGTGTCGGCTATCGATTGCTGTCCTCTCCCCGATTGAAGGCATAGCGACGAAGAGCCACGTCAGGGCTGGATCACCGAGCGCGGCTCATCCACCGCGGTCGAGACAGGGCAGAGGCCTGCCACAGCATGCGTAGTCCGACGAGGGTCAACACGATCGCGAAAGCCGCTCGCACTGCTGAGCCGCTCAACGCGAGAGCGAGGGCAGCGCCGGCGATCGCGCCCGGGATGGCACCGATGCCGAAACGCACGCCCATGCGCCAATCGGTCGGCCCGGTACGTGACTGACGAATCGCGCCCACGAGTGCGATCGGTCCCATGACGGCGATCGAAGTCCCCGCCGCCAACTGCTGTGGGAATCCGAAAAGCGTCACCAAGATCGGTATCAGGATGATGCCGCCGCCGATCCCGAACAGCGCTGACAGCAGACCCATGGCAACACCGCTGGCGAAATACGCGACGACACTCCAGTCCAAGCCCGTAATGGCGGTGATCTCGTCCGCCGGCTGAGCGGAGAACAGGAGTCGGACCGCGGCGATGATGATCAGCACGCCGAAGGCCCCCTGGAGGAGGCGGCTGGGACTGCGCTTCACGACAGCGGACCCGAGGAGTGACCCTGCGATACCTCCGACGAGGATCACGATGGCTGGAATCCAGGCGACCTCACCACCCAGCGCGTAGGTGATGCCGGCCGCGACGGCACCCATGGCGACCATCACGAGGCTGGTGGCCTGCGCCCGCTTCTGGTCGATATGCAAGGCGAGGACCTGGATCGGCACCAGCAGGATCCCGCCACCCACCCCGAACACTCCCGAGAAGGCTCCCGCTCCGAACCCGAGGCCGAGATCACGTGGCAGTGGCCGCACGGCCACAGGCTACGGGTGGGTCAGCGATCGACAGTGGTGACGGAGACGAAGTCGATCTTGTCTCGGACACCGCAGTCCGGGCAGCACCACGTATCCGGGATCTGGGACCACGCCGTGCCCATCGGGAATCCCTCGCGTGCGTCTCCCGCGCGCTCGTCGAAGGTGTAGCCGCAACTGGGACACATATAGATAGGTGATCCAGTCTGGGTGGGCAGCGGCACGTCGTGGATGTCCGACGCGGGTGCGGCCGGGGCCTGCCAGCGCTCGAGGATGCGTGCACGCGCATGCGGCGCGATGTTCGCCCGAGTCATGTCACCCTCGAAGTGGGCTGCGACGAGGGGATCCATGACCCGCCGCCACGCGGGTGGGACGAGAGCCAGCAGGATCATGCCGGCGTATCCGGTGGGGAGAACGGGTGAGAGTTCGTAGTCGCGTAGCGCCTGGTAGCGGCGGGTGGGTTGCGCATGGTGATCACTGTGGCGCTGCAGGTGATAGAGCAGAACGTTGGTTGCGAGGTTGTTCGAGTTCCAACTGTGTGTGGGATCCACCCGCTCGTAGCGACGGCGCTCAGGCGAGCCAACCTTCTGCCGCAGCATCCCGTAGTGCTCGAGATAGTTGACTGCCTCGAGCAAGGTGATCGCGACTAGTGCCTGCAGGATGAGGAACGGCGCGATGCCGATGCCCAACCAAATCACCATCACCGCCCACAGCGCTGCTGTCATCAACCAGGAGTTGAGAACGTCGTTGCCGATTCGCAGTGGACTCTGATTGCGACGTGCGTAGCGACGCTTTTCAAGGTTCCATGCACTGCGCAACGATCCGAAGACGGTGCGTGGCCAGAACCGGTAGAAGCTCTCCCCCACCCGGCTACTCGCCGGATCCTCCGGTGTCGCAACACGAACGTGGTGCCCACGGTTGTGCTCAATGTAGAAGTGCCCGTAGCCGCTCTGCGCGAGAGCGATCTTGGACAACCACCGCTCGTGGCTCTCCTTCTTGTGGCCAAGTTCGTGCGCGGTGTTGATTCCGAGTCCCCCGATGAACCCGACCGTGACCGCCAGTCCCACCTGCTCCCAGACGCTGAAACCCCCGTGCGCGATGAACCAGAATGCGGTCACGAAGCCCGCATATTGCAGTGGCAGGAAGAGATAGGTGATCCAGCGGTAGTAGCGGTCGCGCTCCAGTGCCTCGATGACGTCCTCGGGTGGGTTGGCGCGGTCGAGACCGGTCAGTACGTCGATCAGAGGTACGACACCGAGGATGAAGATCGGACCCAACCAGAGCCACACGGCCATGCCGGTCGCGAGAAACAACCCGATGGCGAGGAACGGCAAGAGGGGCATGAGCAGGGCAACAAGCCACAGGTACCGCTTGTGGTCACGCCAGGTGTCCATCACACCCCCTCGAATCGCATCACTGTACCGAGGGAACGGCGAGGGTTCCAGACATGCACGGGCCCGACCGGTCGGGCCCGTGCATGAGGACCTAGCTGCGAATCTCCTTGGTGACGGCGCGCTCGGCCGTCTTGACCTTGATGTAGGTGGAGGACGAGGAGTTCCACATCAACCACAGGACAATGACCTGGATCACGAGTCGGACGATGCCGAGGAGCACCTCGCCGCTGAAGATCTGAGTGACCTCATTGATCACGGCGATGACCGCGAATACTGAGATCACGATGCGAGCCCAGCTATGACCGCGGGCGAGCGAGAAGGCGATGACAGCCGCCACCACCGCGACCGCGGTCACGAACAGGCTGAGGAAGAGTCCCACAACGGAGAAGTCGGCCGCGAGGACGCCGAAGGCCGTGATGATCGACAGGATCACGTACAGCCATACGAGGAGTACCGCGAGGGTCAGGGTGAAAGGTCTGCGCATGGCATCACGGTAGTGAGAATCTCCGCCCCGTGGGGCCCCATCGCCCCTATTGGGGCAACTTTCGGAAAATCGGTCGCGGGACCGCCTTCACCGCCGTCATGAGGAACCTCAATGGGCCGGGGGCGTACACCGTGTGCTTGCCCTTCCGTAAGCCCGCGACGATGACCGTGGCGACCTGCTCGGGATCGGATGTCATGGGCGCCTCGGGGAGACCCGCGCTCATCCGGGTACGGACCATCCCGGGGCGCACGACCAGCACGCTCGCACCCGATCCGGCCAGGGCATCCCCCAATCCCTGGGCGAACGCGTCGAGCCCGGCTTTCGTGGACCCGTACACGTAGTTCGAGCGTCGCGCCCGGTCGCCGGCGACACTCGAGAGCACCACGAGGTGGCCGTGGCCTTGACCGCGGAGACGGCGCGCCACATGCAGCCCGACGCTCACCGCACCGGTGTAGTTGACGGTGGCGATCTCCACCGCGAGAGCGGGATCAGCCTCCACCTGCATCTGATCCCCGAGGACTCCGAAGGCCAGGATCACGATGTCGATGTCACCCTCGTCGAAGATCGCGTCGATGATCCGCTGGTGGGCCCCGGTTGCCGCGGCGTCGAAATCCGTGGTCTCGACCCCCGCGATACCGGAAGCGGTCAGACGCTGCGCGGCCGCGTCGAGGGCGGGACCCGGACGCCCCGCGAGGACCACGCGACGCAAGCGTGCACGCGGCAGCGCACGCACCGTGGCAGCCGCGATCTCGCTACTTCCCCCGAGGACGAGGACAGACTGCGGGTCACCCAATGCGTCGATCACAGTTCCAGTCTCCTCGCCAGGTCTGAGGTGAACACCCGATCGGGGTCCATCCGATTCCGGACAGCCTGCCATTCGGCGAGTCGCGGGTAGGTCCGACGCACCATCTCCGGGGATTGGCGGGAGTCTTTGGCGAAGTAGAGACGTCCACCCGCCCCCGCGACCAACTCATCGAGCTCGTCCAGAACGCGATCGAGTCCCTCGACCCGAGCCGGCACATCAGCGGCCAACGTCCACCCGGGCATGGGGAAGGACAGTGGTGCCGGATTACTCGGACCGAAACGTTTCAGCACGGTGAGGAAGCTCGGTGCTCCCACGCGCGCGAGTTTCTCGAGCGCGGTTCGCACGATGCCGGATGCTGCATCGGGAACCACGAATTGGTACTGCAGGAAACCCCGGGGTCCGTACACGCGATTCCACTCTTGCACGCCATCGAGCGGATGGAAGAAGGCCGCGATGCTCTGCAACTCATCGCTGCGCTGACGCGGATGCTTGCGGTACCACGCTTCGTTGAACGCACGAACGGTCATGTTGTTGAGCAGACCAGATGGAATCAGCGACGGTGCGGTGATCCGAACAGCGGGGTCGTAGTCGCGCATACGGGAACGCTTGCTCATCGGTACCTGGTCTGCACGCGCATGATCACCCCGGGTGATCACACCGCGACCGGACGATGCAACAGAATCAATCCACGCGACGCTGTAGCGATAGTCGCTGTCGCGGGCCAACATCCGTGCCATGACGTCGTCAAGGTCCGTACCGCGCTCGGTGTCGACGCTGATGAGTGACGTATCGATCGGGATCACGTCGAACGTGGCACTCAGGATCACCCCAGTGAGTCCCATCCCGCCCACCGTGGCCCAGAACTCGTCGGGCGTGGTTTCCGGTGTCAGCGTGAGAAGTCGACCCTCGGCCGTCAGGAGATCCACGGAGCGAACGTGCGCACCGAAACTTCCACTGACGTGGTGGTTCTTGCCGTGGATATCCGCGGCGATCGCTCCACCCACGGTCACCATGCGCGTACCCGGAGTGACGGGGACGAAAAATCCCTGCGGAACGATTGCCCGAAGTATCGAATCCAGGCTTGCCCCACCGTCCGCCCGAACCGTCGCGCTGTCCGCATCCAGGGAGAAGCCCTTGACCCCGGTCATATCGATGACCGTTGCACCGCCCGATTGCGCCGCATCCCCGTAGGAGCGACCCAAACCTCGGGCGAGCACCCCGCGTGGTGAGCGTTGACTGACGGCGACGGTGATGTCGGTGATGTCCTCGGGTCGAACAACCCGTGCGCGAGAAGGCGATGTGCGCCCCCACCCTGTGAGGAGTTCCTCACCCTCGGCGGGGGCGAGCGGTGAGACGTGTGCGTTCACAGTCCTAACGCCCCGAGTCCGAACATGACGACCCAGATCCCGCCGAGCAGGAGGAGAACACGGTCACCGAGCGCGGCATCCTCGGGTGCCTCCGCCTCGCCGCGGTCGATGTCGACCGCGTAGCGCAGGATGGCGAGCACGAATGGCACAACGCTCCACTGAGCCCACGGGAAAGACGAGGGAGTCAGCGCGACATCGAATGCCCACAGGCAGTACGCCGTGATCGTGACCGCCGCCGATACCGCCCACACGAATCGGAGATAGCCGGGTGTGTAGCCCGCGAGGCTGCGGCGAGGTGTCGCGTGGTCGCCTTCCCGTCGTGCACGTTCGAGTTCACTGAATCGCTTGCCCGCTGCCATGAAGAGTGACCCGAACCCGGCAACGATCAGGAACCACTGGGAGATGGGGAGGTCCGAGGCTGCCCCGCCGGCGATCGCACGGAGGAGGAATCCCATCGCCAGAAGGGCGAGCTCGACGACAGGTTCGTGCTTCAGCAGCAATGAGTAGGTGAGGGTGACCGCGGCATAGACCGCAACAACGCCGGCCAACGCTGGCTGAATCCACCAGGAGAGAACGATGGCGGCCACCGCGAACGCGATCGATGTGGTGATGGCTGCGGAGACCGAAAGTCGGCCCGATGCGATGGAACGGTATTG
>JBEIHR010000059.1:0-12092 GCA_040381195.1 Rubricoccaceae bacterium | reverse complement strand
CTACTCATTCGGGTACCCCGCGTGCCCAGACCTTGAGCTCCAGGTGGGGCTCTTCGAGCTCCTGAAGCCCGAGCGCATCGGAGTAGAACTCTCCGAGGAGTTCCAGATCCATCCTGAGCAGTCGACAAGCGCGATAATCGTCCACCATCCAGAGGCGAAGTACTTCAACGCAGTGTGATCAGACGTGATCCCGGCCGCTTCCCTCGCGGACGCTCTCGACCCCGGGGAATGGGGGAGGAGACCCGTCGAACGCCGGGCAGAACTCCTGAAATGAGCACCACTCGCATAGTTTCGATGGCCGGGGCTCGAACCCCTCGTCCACCGCTGTCCGAATTGCGTCCCGGATCGCCAGGATCGCGGCCTCTGTGGCCAGGAGTTGTCCCTCGGTCGGCTCCAACCGCAGAGTCTGCCCATCCCCGAGGTACATGAGCTGGAGCATGCTGGGAATGGTTCCCGTGGTGCGCCACCACATCAATGCATAGAAGCGCATCTGGAACATGGCTTTGCCCTCAAACCGTGGCCCCGGCGCTCGACCCGTCTTGTAATCGACGATGCGAACCCGTCCATCCGGAGCGATCTCGACGCGGTCGATGAAGCCGCGCCCCACGAAACCGGGTTCCAACTCCGCGCTGATGGCCATTTCACGCGCGTGCGGGGTGATGCGTCGTGGATCTTCGAGGGCGAAGTAGGTATCAAGTAGCGGATAGAGGGGACGAAGGATCGCCTGACTGAGCTGCTCGGCCGCGAGGTCACCCGGGAGTCCCTCGGCGAGTGCGTCGTACGCAACCGATTCCGTCTCTTTCAGCGCGATAAGAGCCTCCCGAAGCAGATCACGCGTCAGCTCGATCGAGCGCTCTGCCGGGGGTCGATCCATCAACTCCTCGAGGGCGGAATGCACCAGGGTTCCACGGATAGCCGCCGGGGACGGGGCTTCAGGAAGCCGATCGATCGACCTCAATCGAAAGAGCAGCGGGCAGTTCTGGAAGTCCTGTGCGCGTGAGGGTGACAGCGATTGCGGGAACCCGATGTCCTTCGGGGTGCGCGCAGCCATTCGGGCACCCTAGTGACGGATAGGGTCCTGGGGTGGCGCGCCGTCCCAGTCATCCTGCTGCGCCATCCGATCCAGTGGACCCGCGCGTGCACCGCGGACCACGGCTGGGCGCGGGTGAGATCGTCCACCTCCTCGACCCGCGCGGGAACAAGTACACGATCACGCTGGAGTCGGGTCGGTCGCTGCACACCCATCGCGGTCAGATTGACCACGACTCCCTCATCGGTCAGCCTCCGGGCATCACAGTGCTGTCCACAAAGGACGTGGAATTCCTTGTTATGCGACCGCACCTCGACGATTTCGTCCTCGGAATGCCTCGGGGCGCGGCAGTCGTGTACCCCAAGGACGCGGCACGAATCGTTGCATTGGCCGACGTGGGTGACGGAAGCTCCATCATCGAGGCAGGTGCAGGATCCGGTGCGCTGAGTTGCTATCTCCTCAGAGCGGCCGGATCCCACGGGCAACTCGTGTCCTTCGAAGCCCGTGCGGACTTCGCTGAGATCGCCACAGAGAATGTGCGACGGTGGTTTGGGGGCATGCCACGCACGTGGTCGATCAGCGTGGGCACGTTCCAGGATCTCGCCCCAGCGATGCCCGAGGAAAGTGTCGATGCCGTCATCCTGGACATGCTGGCCCCGTGGGAGTGCCTGCCGGCAGCGGACCACCTGCTGAAACCCGGAGGGGCGCTCGTGGTGTACGTCGCGACCACGACCCAGATGTCCCGGGTGGTGGAGGAGATGAGGATGAGCAACCGCTGGGTCGAGCCGCGCTCGGAAGAGTTGATGCTCCGAACCTGGCATCTCGACGGTCTGGCGGTCCGACCCGATCATCGAATGAACGGACACACGGGATTCCTCGTCTCGACGCGTCGCATGGCCGCTCACGCCGCTCCACCCCGACGGCATCGTCGCCCAGCACCCGGCGCGTATGGAGCTGACTACTCGGGTCCGGGGGCGATGGAGCCCACTGGCGATTAGAGTCGCAGAAAGGAAGGGAGCACCATGGGCGCCGAGACACCGGCCAGCCGGATGCACGAGTTGGAGACGACCCTTGCGCACGTGCGTGGGGAGTTGGCGGCTCAGCGCGACCACAATGCACGCCTGATCTCCACTCTCCGCGAGGCGCGCGAGCAGATCGTCACGCTCAAGCAGGAGCTCGACCGATTGGCGCAACCGCCGAATGGATACGCAACCTTCATCTGTCGACACGAGGACAACACGATTGACATCAGTCTTGCGGGTCGGAAGATGCGGGTTACGGCATCACCGGCAATCGACGTGCAAGGACTCCGCCCGGGCCAGGAACTCGTGGTCAATGAAGCCATGAATGTGGTCGATGTCCGGGAATTCGAGTCGGTGGGGGAGATCGTCACCCTGAAGGAGCGGCTCAGCGATGGCAGGGCGCTCGTGGTGGGCCACACCGACGATGAGCGAGTGGTTCGACTTGCTGGGAGCCTCAATGGTGTTCAACTTCGCGCCGGAGACGCCTTGCTCTGCGATATCCGGAGCAACTATGCGATTGAGCGGGTCCCCAAGGCTGAGGTCGAGGAACTCATTCTCGAAGAGGTTCCCAACATCCAATACGAGGACATCGGTGGCCTACGGGATCAGATCGAGGCTATCCGTGACGCGGTCGAGTTGCCTTTCCTGCATGCCGACTTGTTCGCTGAACACCAGCTGAAGGCACCAAAGGGAATCCTGCTCTACGGACCGCCCGGATGCGGGAAGACGCTGATTGCCAAGGCAGTGGCGAACTCCCTGGCCCGCAAGGTTGCCGAGCGCACTGGTCGGGAAGAAACCCGATCCTTCTTCTTGAACATCAAGGGTCCCGAGCTCCTCAACAAATACGTGGGCGAGACAGAGCGCCATATTCGTCTCGTCTTCCAGCGTGCACGCGAGAAGGCCTCCGAGGGTCTCCCCGTGATCGTCTTCTTCGACGAGATGGATTCCCTCTTCCGCACACGCGGGACAGGTGTCAGCAGCGACGTTGAGAATACGATCGTTCCCCAGTTGCTCAGCGAGATCGACGGTGTGGAGACCCTCGAGAACGTCATCGTCATCGGCGCTTCGAACCGTGAGGACATGATCGATCCTGCGATTCTCCGACCCGGCCGGCTCGATGTGAAGATCAAGATCCAGCGCCCTGATGCGGAGGGTGCACGGGAGATCCTTTCCAAGTACCTCACACCGGATGTCCCACTCCACCCGGAGGACATCCGAGAAAACGGTGATGACCGGAGCGCTACATGCGCGAACATGATCCAGCGTGCGGTTGAGCAGATGTATTCCGAGAGTGAGGACAACCGCTTTCTCGAGGTGACATACGCCAATGGCGACAAGGAAATCCTGTACTTCAAGGACTTCAACTCCGGAGCCATGCTGGAGAACATCGTCGCCCGCGCTAAGAAGAGTGCGATCAAGGCGTTCCTCGACACGGGTGAGAAGGGAATTCGAGTTCAGCACCTGCTCGAGGCGTGTATCGATGAATTCCGTGAGAACGAGGACCTCCCCAACACCACGAACCCCGATGACTGGGCGCGCATCTCGGGCAAGAAGGGTGAACGAATCGTCTTCATCCGCACCCTGATCCAGGGGAAGAAGGGGGCGGAGGCGGGGAGGTCCATCGACACCGTGTCGCATACCGGCCAGTACCTGTGATCGCCCGTCGGGAGGGCGCATTGTGAGCGTCCATCGGATCATGGGGATTGAGACCGAATACGGGATCTCGGTCACAGGTCAACCCACCATGAACGCGATGGTGGCATCGAGTCACATCGTGAACGCCTACGCGTCCCTGGTGGGTGCAGTTGGCGCGACCAGGCCCCGATGGGACTACGAGCTCGAGTCGCCACTGCGGGATGCCCGAGGGTTCGATATCTCGCGCGCGGATGCGGACCCCAGCCAGCTCACCGATGAAGACCTCGGGCTTGCCAATGTGATTCTCACCAACGGCGCTCGGTTGTACGTCGATCATGCGCATCCGGAGTACTCCAGCCCGGAAGTGACCAATCCGCGGGACGCTGTTCTGTGGGATCGCGCCGGTGCGGCGATCATGGATCGCGCAGCACAACTTGCACATGCCGCGACGGGGTTGCAGTTTCTCCTGTACAAGAACAACACCGACAACAAGGGCGTCTCATACGGATGTCATGAGAACTACCTCATGCGACGGGAGACTCCTTTTTCATCGATTGCAACGGCGCTGATTCCCTTCTTCATCACACGGCAGGTCTTCACAGGAGCCGGGCGTCTTGGCCGAGGTCAGGATGGCTCTGCCGTGGGATTCCAGATGAGTCAGCGAGCGGATTTCTTCGAGGTGGAAGTGGGCCTCGAGACCACACTGAAACGTCCCATCATCAACACACGTGACGAGCCCCATGCGGATCCGGAGCGCTACCGGAGACTCCACGTGATCGTCGGTGACGCCAACCTCAGTGACACTGCGACGTACTTGAAGATGGGCAGTACAGCGATCGTTCTCGCAATGATCGAGGCCGATGTACCGGACATCATGGACCTGATGCCGGCACATCCCGTGCGTGAGATGCATGCGGTCTCCTACGACTACGACCTGGGCCACCGAGTCGAATTGGAGCGCGGACGGGCATTGACAGCGCTGGAGATTCAGAGCGTCTTCCTGGAGGCGGCCTGGAAATTCTGCGATGGTCCCCTGGGTATCGACGCGCAGACCAAGGATGTCCTAGTGCTCTGGGAGAGGACCCTGGCGTTGCTCACACACGACCGTGCGGCGGCCGCATCCACGGTGGACTGGTGCGCAAAGTTGTCACTGATGGAGGGATATCGCCGTCGGGACGGTCTCTCGTGGAGTGACTCTCGCCTGGCGCTTATCGATCTTCAGTATTCGGACATGCGCCCGGGGAAGGGCCTGGCCTATCAACTCGAGCGACGCGGCTCCCTCGCGCGAGTGGTCTCCGATGACGAGGTGGCGCATGCCATCGCACATCCGCCCCGGGACACGCGAGCGTTCTTCCGGGGGGAGTGCATGCGCCGGTATCCCGACAACATCGCAGCGGCAGCCTGGGATTCCGTGGTGTTCGACCTCCCCGAGGCCGAGACCCTCCTGCGCGTTCCCACCATGGAGCCCACCCGGGGGACGGCGGCCCATGTCGAGCACCTCCTGGATCGAGCAACGACCGCAGGGGCGCTGGTCCGTCTCCTCCAAGGTGAGGAGGCCGGGTCCGACTAGTGCCGTTAGCCTTCTGTCATGGCCGCCCAGGAGAGCACGAGCAAACGTTCCGCCAAGTCGCCGACGACACAGGATGAGGACGTTCCCACCTCCCAGATCGACACGTCGGCGCTCGATGCCGACGTCGACGCGATTCTCGACGAGATCGACGAGGTCCTCGAAGAGAACGCCGAGGATTTCGTCAAGTCCTTCGTGCAAAAGGGTGGGCAGTGAGGCAGAACGACGGCTTCAGTCAGGCCTTCCGCGCCTCGGACACAGTCTCCTTCGCCGACTTCCTCGGCCGTGTGTTGCCGGGCACACCCCTCGGTGAATCCACGTCCCATGACGCGGGCATCGTCCATGGGACCACAATCGTCGCCCTGCGTTGCTCCGGAGGAGTTGTCATGGCAGGCGACCGCCGGGCCACCATGGGCAACTACATCGCACAGAAGGACATCGAGAAGGTATTCCCCGCAGACGACCTCTCCGTGGTGGGAATCGCCGGGACTGCCGGGATCGGCGTCGAGCTGGTTCGGCTGTTCTGTGTCGAGTTGGAGCATTACGAGAAGATCGAAGGTTTCCCGTTGTCCCTGGAAGGCAAGGCCAATCGGTTGGCGAGCCTGCTCAGGACGAACTTGGGTCTCGCCATGCAGGGACTCGCAGCCGTACCGCTCTTCGCGGGCTTCGATCCCAGGAGCGATAACGGTCGAATCTTTTCCTACGACGTCACGGGAGGACGGTACGAGGAGCATGACTTCTACGCCGTGGGTTCCGGCTCGACCTTTGCGCGTGGCTCGCTGAAGAAGCTCTACCGTCGGGACATCGACTGCTCTATGGCCGTTCAGGTCGCGCTGGAGGTTCTCTTCGACGCAGCCGATGACGACAGCGCCACGGGGGGTCCCGATCCCGCGCGGGGCATTTACCCCGTCATCGCGCGTGTGACGCGTGACGGCGTCACCATGCTCGACGATTCCGAGGTGGGGCCCCGAGTCCAGAGGATGCTCGCACTGCGTCAGCAGAATCCCGACGGCCCCACCGCAGTGGTCGGGGGTGCGTCATGAGCGTTCCCTTCTACGTCTCGCCCGAACAGATCATGAAGGACAAGGCGGATTTTGCGCGCAAGGGCATCGCGCGCGGAAGAAGCGTTGTCGTACTCCAGGCAGATTCCGGGATCCTGTTCGTCGCGGAGAACCCGTCGAAGGCCCTGCACAAGATCAGCGAGATCTATGACCGGATCGGATTCGCTGCGGTCGGCAAGTACAACGAATTCGAGAACCTGCGCGTTGCAGGGATTCGTCTTGCAGACCTGCGTGGCTACAGCTACGACCGTTCGGATGTGACCGGCCGTGGCTTGGCGAATGCCTACGCGCAAACGCTGGGATCCATTTTCACCGAGACCACCAAACCGTACGAGGTGGAGATCGTCGTGGCGGAACTTGGACAGACGGCTGATCTCGATCAGATCTACCGACTGACCTTCGACGGCTCCGTCGCCGACGAGCAGGGATTCGTTGCGATGGGTGGCCTCGCCGATGCCATTTCGACGTACCTCCGGGACCATTGGGCTCCAGGAGGTTCTGTAGAGACCAACCTCCGTCTCGCCGTGGCCGCGCTCGATGCGCATGGAGCCGAGCAGCCACGAACCCTGTCACCCTCCGATCTCGAAGTCGCCATGCTCGATCGGTCCCGTACGCGGCGCACCTTTCGTCGTCTCGAGGTCGCTGAGGTCAGCACACTTCTCGCCGGCGCTTCCTGATGACCGCGTAGGCTCGCAATGTGGATCGGCGAATCTTCGGGATCGAAACCGAGTACGGGGTTACCTGCACGTTTCGGGGTCAACGTCGACTAAGCCCGGACGAGGTCGCGCGATACCTGTTTCGTCGGGTTGTGTCCTGGGGCCGAAGCAGCAACGTCTTCCTGCGCAATGGATCCCGTCTTTATCTCGATGTCGGCTCACACCCCGAGTACGCGACCGCCGAGTGCGATTCCATCCCCCAGCTCATCGCTCACGACAGGGCGGGGGAGAGGATCCTCGAGAGTCTCTGCGTCGACGCCGAGCATCGTCTACGCGAGGAGGGCATCAATGGTGACATCTACCTGTTCAAGAACAACACCGACTCCGCCGGAAACTCCTATGGCTGCCACGAGAACTTCCTTGTCGAGCGATCGGTCGACTTCCCGTCCCTGGCAGAGGGGTTCATCCCTTTCCTGATCTCTCGACAGGTGATCGCCGGTGCAGGCAAAGTCCTCCAGACGCCTCGTGGCTCCCTTTACTCGCTGAGCCAACGTGCCGACCACATCTGGGAGGGGGTCTCGAGCGCCACGACCCGGTCGCGACCCATCATCAACACCCGCGACGAACCGCATGCCGATGCGGACCTCTACCGCCGTCTTCACGTGATCGTCGGGGACAGCAACATGAGCGAGACCACGACCATGGTGAAGGTGACCAGCGCCGATCTTGTGCTCCGAATGCTCGAGTCCGGGACGGTGATGCGCGATATGAGTTTGGAAAACCCCATTCGCGCCATCCGGGAGATCAGCCACGACATGACGGGCCAACAGAGGGTCCGCCTCGCAAACGGGCGCGAGATCTCTGCGCTCGAGATGCAGACCGAGTACTTCGACAAGGTTTCGACGTTCGTCGATCGGCGGGATCTGAGGGAGATTCCGGTCGTAGCGCGGACGTTGGAACTCTGGGAGCGCACCCTCAAAGCCGTGGGGGCCCAGGACATCTCGCTCATCGACCGCGAAATCGACTGGGCAATCAAGTTGCGAATGATCGATCGATACATGGCCAAGCATGGGCTCACGATGTCCTCTGCCAAGGTCGCTCAACTCGATCTGGCCTACCACGACATCAATCGCTCCCGCGGCCTTTTTTACCTACTCGAGCGACGCGGACTGGTTGACCGTGTCATCACGGATCTCGATGTGTTCGAGGCGAAGGTGACACCACCACAGACCACCCGGGCAAAGTTGCGCGGTGACTTCGTGCGCCGGGCCCAAGAGAGGCTCCGGGATTTCACGGTCGACTGGGTCCACCTGAAGCTCAATGATCAGGCACAGCGGACAGTCCTGTGCAAGGACCCGTTCGTGTCGGTAGACGAACGTGTGGAGCGCCTCATCGCCAGCATGTGAAGTTTGTTAGGGTCTGCGGGTGAAGAGACTCTCGCTCAGCGCGATCCTGATTGCCTCACTACTCATCAGCGCATGCTCGCAGGGAGCCGAACCTGCCGACGAAGCGGCAGCAGCAGCGCCAGACTCCGCCGAGTGGGTGACCTCGGACTGCACGAGCCTCACGGAGATCGTGGACGACACACCAGCCCTTGCGGACGCTGACCTCATCTCCCCGGGAGTCGCGGTCACCGTGACCGACCCGGCGAGTCCGAGCATCAGTGTCCAGCCCGGGACCACACCGCCTGCGGACCTGATCAGCGGAATCGTCCGCGAAGGCACGGGCGACACGGCCGAACTGAACGACACCGTCACCGTTCAGTACTGCGGCGTCGGGCTGGCGACCGGGCAGCCCTTCGACTCCTCCTGGGCGCGGGGCGCGCCCGCGACCTTCGGCCTGGTCGAGGGTGGCCTCATCCAGGGCTGGATCGAGGGTGTCCCCGGCATGCGCGTTGGCGAGCAGCGGGTGCTCGTGATCCCCGGCCCCCTCGCCTACGGCGATGCCTCGCCCGGCGGCAGTATCCAGCCCAACGAGACCCTCGTATTCCTCGTAGAACTCGTCAACGTCGAGAAGGGCTGACATGGACAAGCCAATGGTGGACTTCATCGAAGGTCCCGCTCCGGACGAACTGGTGATCACCGATCTCACGGTGGGAGCAGGGGCGGAGGCCTCGCCCGGCGACGTCGTCGAAGTGCATTATGTCGGTGTGGAGTTCGAGTCGGGTGAGGAATTCGACTCCTCCTGGGATCGCGGTGAGAGCATCGCGTTTCCCCTCTCGGGGCTCATCCAAGGCTGGCAGGAGGGCATTCCCGGCATGCGCGTAGGTGGTCGGCGCCAGCTGGTCATCCCCCCAGCAAAGGCCTACGGCCCCGTCGGTGGCGGCCATCGACTCTCCGGCAAAACACTCGTCTTCATCATCGATCTGCTCGCAGTGCGGTAATCGTGGGGAGCCGCCTCGAACGCACGGAGCGCCTCCTCAATTTGGTGTTCTGCCTCATGGCCGCTCAGCGCCCGGTTCCACGAAGCACAATCCGCGCGAATGTCGCCGGGTACGACCCGGACGGATCCACCGAGGCCTTCGAGAGGATGTTCGAGCGCGATAAGGAAGAGCTGAGGGGGATGGGAATCCCCATCGAGACCGTCCTGGACATCAACGGAGACGTCGCCGGCTATCGCATCGTCCCGGCCAGTTATCGCCTCGTCGACGTCAACCTGACCGTAGAGGAGAGGTCCGCCGTCGCGCTTGCCGCACGCGTATGGCAGGGGGCAGCGCTGTCCGAAGCGGCCACCCAGGCCGCGTTGAAGTTGTCGGCATCCGCGGGCGATATCGACGAGCCCATATTCCGCCGACCCGAATTCGTCCGAATCACGGCGAGCGACCCACGCCTCCTCCCGCTGATCCGCGCCGCTGCTGAAGGACATCCGATCACGTTCGATTACCGAGGGATCGCGGACGATGACGCCCACAAGCGGACGCTCGACCCCTGGGCGGTGATCACCCAAAATGGGCATTGGTACGTGGTCGGCTTCGATCACGTGCGGGAAGCACCACGTGCTTTCCGAGTCTCACGAATCCGAGGACCGGTTCACTCACTTCAGCTGGCATCGACCCATCCACGTCCAGATGGTTTCGATCCGCGCGGATTCGTAACCGTTGACCTCATCGAGCCCACCGAAGCGGTCATCACCATGGCTCCGGGAGGCGGCGCGGAGCTATTACGCAGGGCTACTACGGTCGTCGAGCTGGGGGACCGACTCCAAGTGTCCGTCACCATGGAGCGCGAAGACTTGGTCGGTCTCCTCGCTGCCTCGCGCACACACATCGATTCAGTCTTTCCAAGCTGGCTGCTCAATGAGGTGGACGATCGCATCTCGACCGTGATCGCCTTACATCGCGGAGTTAGCCATGACTGAGTCACCCGCACGGCGGATCAGTCGGATGTTGACCCTCGTTCCTTGGTTGGCCGCACGGCCGGGGGTGACCCTTGAGGAGACAGCTGAGCATTTCGGGATCACCCGAGCCACCCTGGAGGCCGACCTCTGGCAGATCATCCTCTGTGGAGTTCCGGGCTACGGACCCGATCAGCTCGTCGACATCGACTTCTGGGATGGCGGCACAGTCTACGTGCACGACGCTCAAACACTGACTGCTCCACTGAAGCTGAGTCCGGAAGAGTCCTCCGCGATACTTCTTGGGCTTCGCGTTCTGGCCCAGACACCCGGCATAGAGGGAGCCGACGCGGTCGTCAGTGCTGCCGCGAAACTCGAAGCTGCACTAGAAGTCAGGGAGGAGCTTGCCCATGTTGGGAGCGATCTGGAGTTTGAGGAGATTTCCCGCGACCTCATGATCGCTATCAAGGAGAGACGCCGATTCGATCTTGCGTACGGGTCGGCTGACGGTCATGTCACGACTCGACGGTTCTGGCCACAAAGCGCTGTGGCAATCGATGGAAAGCACTACGTAACCGGATGG
Organism: Rubricoccaceae bacterium; assembly: GCA_040381195.1. GTDB lineage: Bacteria > Actinomycetota > Actinomycetes > S36-B12 > S36-B12 > VGCC01. The sequence continues at coordinate 1,205 of JBEIHR010000059.1, read as the reverse complement.
TGTGAGACAGCCGAGTCAATCCGAACACTACGTGTTGATCGGGTTGTTCGCGGCACGCTGACAGACGAGATCGACGGGGCTCCGGATATTGGGGATACCGATTGGTGGGGCGAGCTCAACACCCATCGCGCAACCGTACGTGTCGATGCTCGTCGGATATGGTCACTGGACGAGGCCCACGCCGTCGACGTCATCGGTGAGTCCGGGTCCATGATCGATGCCACCATCGGATTCGCGAACCTCGAGTGGGTAGTGGGCTGGGTGTTGCGTCACGCCGGGTCGGTCATCGTTTTGGACCCCCCCTGGGTTCGACACGCGATCGTGAGCCATGCTCTTAACCGAAGGGACACCTAGAGCGCCCGCCCTGTGTAGACTGTTGGCAATCCTTAAGAGATGGAGGCGTAATGCCGAATCTGCGCTGGCAAGAGTTGCTGATCATCGTTCTGATCGTTGTGTTGCTTTTTGGTGCGAAGCGGCTCCCCGATGCCGCTCGGGGGATCGGCCGTTCGCTTCGGATCTTCAAGGCAGAGACGAAGGGGCTTAGCGAAGATCAGGCGCCGCAGGCGATCGAGTCCCCCGCCCAGGAGCCCCCCGCTGTCCCGGTTGAGCCCAGGGAGACAACTCCGGGTCGCACCGACACGTAGGGTGACAGCATCCCCGAGTGAGGCGGCGCCTGCGGCGGCGATGCCGCTTACTAGCCATCTGCGGGAGTTGCGTTCGCGCCTCCTGAAATCCGGAATCGCCATCGTCACTGGGATGGTTGTTGCCTGGATCTACTACACACAGCTATTCGCGTGGCTCAGTGCACCGTTCAACAGGGTTGTGGAACAGGCGCGTGCCGACGGTCGCGACATCACGCTTGCACTGACGGGTGTCGCCGACCCATTCGTCCTACAGCTGCAAGTTTCCGCTGTTGCCGGCGTTGTTGTCAGTGCGCCAGTCTGGCTGTATCAGCTGTGGAGGTTCGTTACCCCCGGTCTTCACCGCAACGAGCGCCGATGGGCCCTGGCATTCGCCGCCATTGCCACTCCGCTGTTCGCAATGGGTGTAGCGCTCGCCTACTGGGTGCTCCCACTGGGACTTGACATCCTGTTCGGATTCACGCCGGAGAATGTCGAGAACATTGTTGCCGTGGACCGATATCTGTCGTTTTTCTTGCGGACGGTGCTCGTGTTCGGGGTCGGGTTCTTGACCCCACTGTTTAT
>JBEIHR010000058.1:0-12111 GCA_040381195.1 Rubricoccaceae bacterium | reverse complement strand
TGATCGGGGACACCGCCTGGTGATACACGCGCACGATCTCGGTGGTGTCCGCGCGGGCCGGTCCCGCGACGAGTGCAGTGAGGGCGAGCAGGACGGAGAGAAGTTTGGCGATGCGCATGTACCAACCTTAGGCCGGCGCGGGGAGGCGCCAGTAGTCACGTCCGTGGTCGATGCCCGTCGCGAGATCCGCGGTGATCGCACCGATCGCGGGCACGAACTTGAACCCGTGACCCGAGCACGGGGAACACACCACCACGGGGCCCACTCGATCGATCACGAAGTGTCCGTCCACGGTCTCGGTGAACAGACAGGTGACGGCGCTCACCTGGAAGGGATCTGCACCGGGGAGCCACCGCTCCGCATACTCCTGGGCCTCCCGGGTGACGGCCGGATCGGGTTCGAGACTGCGGTGGGCGAGATCGACGGGACGGACCGTTCCCTCCAGGCCGAGCTTCACTCCCTCACCCGGGGACTCCAGCCCATAGGCGGCGAAGGTCAATGCCTTTCCTGTCTCCTGGTGGTGAATGTAGGAAGGAAAGGAGTACCCGGGACGGATCGCGAAGTGCACGGGCTGTTGGTGGGTGATCTGGAGTTCCGGAAGTGCAACGAGATCGCCCACGAGACCGGGCAGCCAGGCTCCCGCGGCAACTACCACGCATTCGGCCTCCCAGGAGCGCCCTCCGGCGTGCACGAACACCCGGTCACCGTGCACCTCGACGCGCTCCACCGGCGTGCTCACGTGGAACTCGGCTCCGAAGCGCACAGCAGAAGACATAGCCGCGTCGACGGTTCGATCCGCAAACACACGACCACCATGGGGGGAGAACGCCACCGCGGTGTCGAAGTTCATGCTCGGCCAGCGCTCGTGGGCGGCGTCGGGACTGAGCACCTCGACTGCGAAGTGATGGGCGCGGAGCGACGCCACGACCTCGTCCACGGCACCGATGGACCCATGATCGAGCTGTCCGTTCTGCTCGAGCAGCAGCGCTCCGGAGTCGGACTCCAACTCCCGCCACAAGGGAAGCGAATACTGCGCGAGTTCGGTGTAGCGGGAATCGCGGTACGCGAAACGGAAGATGCGCGTCTGGCCGTGCGAGGAACCCCACCGGTGCAGGTGCTCGAACTGCTCAATCACCACAACGGAGCGGCCGCGCTTCGCGAGTTGCCATGCTGTGGCGGCGCCCATGCCTCCGGCACCGACCACCACCACGTCCACCCGCTCGGTCACGGGACGAGCGTAGGTGCGCGCTAGCGCGGGAGCGCGGCGACGAGTTCCGGGCTGCCGGGCGCGGGCTCGGGGATCGCGTCCTTGGAAAGACGATTAGGCCACCACGTGCGCTTGCCGATGTCGACCACGAGCCCCGGAACGATGAGGGTTCGCACCAGCAGGGTGTCGAGGAGCACACCGAGCGCAACGGCCAGTCCGATCTGGGCGAGCGCCACGAAGGGGAGTACGCCGAGCACGGTGAACGTGGCCGCGAGGACGATGCCCGCGCTCGTGATCACGCCACCGGTCACCGCGAGGGCGCGCAGCATGCCGATGCGCGTCCCGTACTTCGCAGCTTCTTCGCGTGCTCGAACGGCAAGGAAGATGTTGTAGTCGACACCTAGTGCAACCAGGAAGACGAATGCGAGCAATGGCAGCGATACGTCGAAGCGTTCGAAGCCGAGGATCTCACTGGATACGAACGCGGTGAGACCCATCGCGGCAGCGAAGCTCAGCACCGTGGTGCCCAGCAACAGGAGCGGGGCGACGATGCTGCGCAGGAAGAGACACAGCAGGAGGAACACGCTGCCGAGGACGAGTGGGACGACGCGGTTGCGTGTCTCTGTCTGGGCCACGTCGAAGTCGAGGTTGTCGGCACTATCTCCACCTACGAGGGCCTCGGTCTCGGGGAGTTCGGCCAGCGCCGCCCGCATGTCACGCACCGCTTGATAGGCGACATCGCCCTGGGGATCGGCGTCGATCGTCACCAGGATCTGTGACCACGTGCCGTTGGCGGGACCTGTAGCGACGGCCGCAACGTTCGCGATGCCATCGATCGCATCGGTCGCGACCGCCTCTGTTCCGGGGCGAACGAGGACGATGGTGCGATTGGCTTCACCTTCGGGGAAGTGCGCGGCGATGATCTCCTGACCGTCGACGCTGGCCGCCTCACCGCGGAAGTTGTCGGAGAGGGACAGGCCGAGGTCGAGCTTCACGAGCCCACCGGTCAGTGCGATCAGGATGAGGACGCCGGTGACCCAGATCGTGCGCGGGCGGCGCGCAACACCGCGGCCCACGCGCCCCCAGATGGACTTGCCCACGGGCGGCGTGTTGCCCTCGCGCGGGATGAAGGGCCAGAACACCCAGCGACCCAGGATGACCATGAGCGCAGGGAGCAGCGTCATCGCGGCAAGCAGCGCGCAGATCACGCCGATGAATCCTGCGGGCCCCAGGCCGCGCGTTGTTCCGACGGTCGCGGCGAGCAGACAGAGCAAACCGGCCCCGACGGTTGCGGCACTCGCGAGGATGGCCTCGCCGGCGCCGCGCATCGCGCGCGCCATGGCCTCATGGCGGTCGCTCATCGTGCGGAGTTCCTCGCGATATCGGGAGATCAGCAGGAGGGCGTAGTCGGTACCGACACCGAAGACGAGCACGAGTGTGATCCCGGCGATCTGACCATCCACGGTGGCACCGAAGATCTCGATGAGCCACGTGAGTCCGGCACGGGAGAGGTAGTCACCGATGATCACGGCGAAGAGCGGAATCGCCCAAAGGATCGGGCTTCGATAGGTGATGAGAAGCAGCAGCGCGACGACGATCGATGTTGCGAGCAAGAGATTCGTGTTCACACCGGAGAACACCTGGGACAGGTCGGCGATGACACCTGCGGCACCGGTGACGGCGATGCGCAAACCTGTGGCATCGCCCGCGGGCGCTTCACTCACCGCGTCCCGCAATTCGTCAACCGTCGCGGTCAGGTCGTCGTTGTCGCCGGGGACGAATGGCAGGACGATGATCGCGGCTTCACCGTCAGCACTGGGGATCGGTTGCGCGGCCTGAGGCGGCGCCCCGACGATGTTGGCGCCGTTCACGGCGTCGGTGGCGATCTTCGCGAGGTCCGCCTCGGTCAATCCACCCACGCGCTCGTAGGCGATCACCGCCGGGAGCGCATCACCACCGGGAAAGTCCTCAAGGGCCTGCGCGACGAGTGCGGATTGGGTCTCCGAGGGACGGGAGTTGGCCGGATCAGTGGACTGGACACTCTCCAAGCGCGCGGCTGCCCCGGCGGTGGCGCCGAGCAGAACCACCCACAGCAGCAGGGTGATCCACTTCCCCTTCTTTCCAGACGGGGCAAGGAGCACGCGCCAGATTCCGGTCCGCACAGTCGAGTCGCTGCTGATCATGAACTACTCCCTCGTAGTCGCCTCCGAGGGCGACGGGGGATGAGCCTAGGAAGTGGTGGACGCGAGCACTGCCGGGGGGCTCATCCACGGTCGCGAGGCGGGAGATCCTGAGGCATGGACGGTGCACGCGCTGGTCATTGTCTGATCAGTGACTGTCTCCGTCGTTGCGCATCAACAAGGGGGGTGGTGCACTGGTAAAGGCGGCTTGCCGGTCGCCATTCTTTGACTTGAGGAGTTCTAATGAAGTTTGCCCGACGCACGATGCTCGCAGCTGCAATGGTGGCCGCCGCGTCCCTCACGCTCGTGGCGTGCAGTAGTTCCACCGAGGAGACTGCCTCGGACATGGCGACTGAGACTGCCGAGGAGACACCCGCGGGTGACATGGCGAACGAGTCCGCGGGAACCATCGTCGATATTGCATCATCCACGCAGGGGTACTGGACACTGGCGACTGCCGTCACTGCCGCCGGACTCGTGGACACCCTCAACGGTCCCGGGCCCTATACCGTCTTTGCCCCTACGGATGATGCGTTCGCCGCTCTCCCGGCCGGACTCCTGGATGCCCTCCTGTTGCCGGAGAACAAGGACACCCTGGTCAAGATCCTGACGTACCACGTCGTGCCCGGTGCCGTGATGTCCGCGGATGTCACCGACGGCGACGTTGCGACCGTCGAGGGCCAGAACGTCACCCTGTCCACGATGGATGGTGTGTCGGTCAACGGTGCGAAAGTTGTGCAGGCCGACGTGGTGGCGAGCAACGGAGTGATCCATGGAATCGATGCGGTGATTCTTCCGCCGGATGTCGATGTGACCGCCCTCCTACCCTAGTCATCGGCGCGTAGACCCCCGACACCGAGAAGGGTGGCGGGGGTCTACGCGTCTACAGAAGACCGGCTCCGGAGTTGGCGGCAGGCGCGCGGCGAGCGTGTGCGTCACGCGCTGTGAAGGCCGGATCACGTGCGCTCCCCGCTGGCCGTGCAGGACCTACCCTTGGTCGTTCTACGGTGATTGCCCCTGCGCCCGCAGAATGTCGAGCAACAGCGCATCGATCTCGGCGATCGATCTCGGTGTAATCGAGTCTTCTGGATAGAGCGCCAGGACGCGTCGAGCTTCGGCGGCGGCCGCTTCGGCGGCGGGGATGTCCCCGGCTCCTAGGAAGTACCTGCCCCGCATCACCCAGGCGCTGTCAAGCAGTGGGTCGAACGCGACGGCGTCCGCGGTATACGTTCCCGCCAAGGGGAGTATGCGCTCGCTGACAGCGACTTGAGCCGCGAACATGATCATGGGCGGACAGCGGCGATCGATTTCCGTCGACTGCATGATGGCGGCGCTGCTGATCCCTGGTGAAAGGGCCAAGGGCAACTGCTGGGCAATCTGGGACCGCACCAAGCAAGGAGTCTTGGGATCGGTTACTACGGTGAGCATCTGGTCCGGCGAGAGCCCCAGCCACAGTCGGTGACTCAGTGATACCTGTGTTCCGACGACAATCGCGACTGCGATGCCGGCAATTCCGCCAGTTACGGGTATCCAGCGCGCCGTTGATGAACGCTCAAGATTGCCGGATGATTCCGGAGGGAGGTCGGTGGACGAAGCAGATCGACGTGCGATGCTCCCGCTCACCGTCATCGGTTCCCGTGCGCACGCTAGGGCAAGCCCCGCAATCAGCCATCCCGTCGCCAACAGGGGGAGCATGTCGATCGAGACCATGCCTTGCACAAGAAAAGTCGTGAATGCCGCTGCAACGGAGGCTGTTAAGCCGATTGAGATGACCGGAGCTCGGACGATGCGCATTGTGAGAGCAAACGCGGTGCCGAGGAAAGCGAGTAACCACAGGATCAGTCCGGGAAAGCCAAGCACGGCTCCGAATTGGAGAGCGATGTTGTGCGAGGCGGAGATGCGCACGAAGGGGCCGCGGGCCTGCAGGTACGACTCCGGGCGATACTCGGAGACGTAGCGAGTGAAACCTCCCGGACCGGTGCCGAACCAGGGCTCACCCGCCAAAATGCGGAGTCCTGACCCCCAGTGCATCTGGCGGCCAACAAATCCGGAATCCCTCCAGAGGCTCGCAATGGGTCCAACTGCAACGAGGGAAAGCACGAGTGCCACGAGGCAGAGAAGGACCAGCGCTCCCACCGCGATAAGTCCGGCCTTCCTATGGGGTCCTCGGTAGAGCAGGCCGCACGCGATCACGAAGGCGACTACACCTGCAGCCAGAGCCGCGGGCCCTTGAAGGGCGGTGGTGGCCCAAGCAAGAAATGCGAGAGAAAGGAAGAGGACGGCAGCCCAGAGCCGATGCCATAGCGGCACCGGTGTGAGCGCACGCCCTAGCGCCAGCAGCGCGAGGATCGCAAAGTAGCCGGCCGCAAAGTTTGTGTTTCCCATCAGGCCGACGACTGGACCTCCGTTGCCTGGCGCGATGCTGACACCGGCAACTTGGAGCATGCCGATAATCACGACGACCGTCGCGCCGCCGAGCAGCCACGTGATCGTTCGCTGGACTTCTCGCGTCGAGAGTGTGACGGCACCGAGGAGGAGTAAGGCCGAACTCAACCACGCGAGCCAGCCATCTCCTCGACCCCACCAGCCGAAGAGAGCGTCCCAGAAGGGAGCCGCCGTTGCGATCCAGGAGATTGCTCCCCACAGCACGAGCATCACGACCGCGACGCATGGGATCATGACAGGCCACATCGGCCTACCCATCGATCTCCATCGAACGACGACTGCTGGGGCAACACACGCACCGCCCGCTGCGAGAACGAGCAGCTTCGCAGGGGTCATCGGGTCAAAACTGTTGGGCAGCCATGCCACTGCGACTAGGGCGCCAACGAACCCGAGAGCGTCCGAAAGGCCGAATCTCTTCATGCGGGTCTGCCCTCGTTGTTGCGATATGCGGTCAACCTAGTGGCTGGCGCGGGACGAGCGACAAACTCAGGCCGTCGCGGGAGCCCGGTCATCCGCGAAGTCTCGAGTAGGGACTCGTTTCACGTCCTTTCGCGAGGCGCCGACGAACGTGCGGGCATGCAGGGGCATCCGACATAGACTTTGGGCTGAGGGACCTGAGGGTCGCCACATCAGCTGAATCGAGGCGCGTCCTGTGACTGACAGGTCCAAGCGGTGGCGTCAGCTGCCCCGCCTCGCTTGCATAGGCGTCGCCTTCGCTCTGATCGCTGTCGCTGGGGCTTCTGTCGTGGAGGTGGGGCCCACGGCTCAGGCGAGTGCCCCGACCGATGTGACGCCCCGGGCGACCACGAACACAGTGCTTGGTGAGTGGTCGCCACTCGGGATACCGAGGGACGGGCCGTTTTATTGGCTCGGCCCTGGCTTGAACCAAGCCGTGTATACCTTGGCGGAATACGACGGGTTCCTCTACGCAGGTGGCCTTTTCGATGACACAGGTGGCGGCGGAGACACGGCGGCTGATTGCAGCGATGGAACGCTGTTTGCACTGCAGTGCATCGCCAAGATCGACATGGCATCTACGAGTTCAGCATGGCTGCCTGTTGGGGGAGGCCTCACCAACCAGGTGGATGACATGGTTGTCATGAACGGCGAGTTGTACGTGGTGGGGAAGTTCGACGACACCATCGGCGGCTCGGGGAATCGCGAATGTGTATTGGGTCTCGATGCCCTCCCCTGCATTGCCAAGTGGAATGGCAGCACGTGGTCACCGCCCGCAGGAGGTGGCATAGGTACCGGTGCTCCGGAACCGGACAGGCTTTCCCTCACGTGGACTCCAGTCACCATTCCAGACGATCCCGCCGATCCTGATGACACGGTAGTTATCGCCGATCCTGATGACACCGTAGTTATTGTCAATCGGTCCCAAAGTGCAGGCGCTAGCTTCAGGGCCACGCTATCCGGCCCTCTCCTTGGATTTAACGTCGCGCTGGGTCGATACGGAGATCCACGCAACCTGAGCGTGGCAATCTATCAAGCCGACGAGACGACTGGTCTCCCAACAGGTGGCTCCTTGGCCACCGCGACATTTGTCAACCCGATCGCTTACCCGATAAACCCTCCTTATGACTTCGGCCTAGATACGGTCTCTGCAGTGTTCTCCGCTCCGTACCTCCAAGTCAATGTCGGCAGTCAGTACGCCTTCGTCTTGACTAGTAACGATGATTCACCGGCGGGATTCTTGCTCGGGGTTTCGGACGATACGGCCAGTAATGACTTCCTGTTGAGTGGAACTTCGGTCGATTCCCTGTCAAGATCCACTACGGCAAGGCCGCTCTTCGCACCAGCCATATCGGTTCCCTCGCAGGCGTATGCCCTCACCCGATGGGACAATGGACTCCTTGTCGCGGGTGGCTTCACTGTGGCAAGCGGTGTCAGCACTCAAGTTCCCGGCTTAGCCGCATGGAATCCGAGCCCCGCCCGATGGACTGCTCCTGGGGTCGGCGGCTTCGATAGTGCGATCTATGCACTCCTTGCCGACCGAGTCGGCGCCGCATACATGGGTGGGGAGTACACAGGAACGAGAGATGACTCGGGCACCACCAAGATGAATGGGGCCTTCGATGACTCCAGGAGCTGGTCGGGCATGGGCGGTGGTGTCAGTTTTCTGAGGCACAGTGGTTCTCGCATTCCGGGCAGAGTCGATGCGCTTGCCCTTCTCAAGGACACTGTTTATGCCGGTGGTTACTTCACCGCCACCGGGAATGGGTCACGCGAGCTGAAGAATCTAGCTGCGTGGAACGGGTCATCGTGGCAAACCGTGGGGCCGGGGCTGAACTACAGGATCAGTCCCGGCCCAGCTACCGGAACTTCTGTTCGATCCCTTGCTGCAGATGACGACCGTGGCCTGCTCTATATCGGCGGTACTTTCGACGATACCCCAGGCGGTTCCGGCAATGGGGCGTGCGACGACACCACCATCCCCGGCGGTCCGCTTCGGTGCGTGACGGTCTGGGATACGGCCATAGAAGAGTTCATCCCCTTCCAGTGGGGTACCGGGGATGACAGCAACGGCCTCACGGGAGAAGTGTCGTCCTTCGTCATCAGGGGGCGAGACGTCTACGTCGGCGGGAACTTCAACACTAACGCTCAGGGTGGGTTTCCCTACCAATGGAACTTGAAGAACGTAGGCAAGTGGACATGGATGCCACCGACCGGTTCCGTGAATGCCAGCGCCTCGTCGGGACAAACAGTCTCGATCACGGGAACTCGTTTCATCGGTGTTCCTTCAGATGGCGTGAAGTTCGGATCCACTGTTGTGCCTTTCACGCGCTCGAGCACGGAGAGCATCACCGCGACGGTGCCCGACAGTCTTGCTTCCGGCACCTACACGATCTCAGTCAATGGAGTCGGTGGCTGGGCCAATGTGGGCACGGTGTCGGTCACTCAACGCTCCGGAGGTGGATCCACCACCCCGACGGCCACTCCCTCACCATCACCCACGCCGTCCGCAAGTGCGCAACCCACATCGGCGCCTTCGCCATCCGGACCCTCGGCCACGGATCTTCGGGCGGCGGGCCCGGTGCGTCCCGGTCAAGTCAAGGCACTTGCCAACGGTGTCCCCCCGGGCACAGCGATCGTTCTCGTGAACGGTCGTCCCCAGAGGAGTGATCTGACGATCACCCGACGGGGGATGGTCGAACGCACGGGCCCCGTCACCATGACCGTGCAGACCCAATCCACACAGGGTGTGAATCAGAGACCCGTGGACGGCACTCTGAGCATTCCTCAGTTCGGGAGTGCGTACCGCGACAGAACGAGATCGTTGCCCACCATCAGTCTGACGAGCACCGGGAACGCACCGCTGTCACCTGTGCGGGTCTACCTGCTTCCACAACCCAAAGACGGTCCGCGCGGGGCGCGCGTCAAGGACTTGGGATACCTGATGACGGATGCGCAAGGCAGGATCCAGGGCGAGGTCTCGGTGCTCGCACGTAAGGCCGGGGCCTACATCCTTCAGATCAACGGCAAGGGAAGCGACGGCCTTGTCCGCTCGATCAACCTGCCCGCAACCGTAGGTGACCGGTAGCGCACCGACCTGGGACTCGTGAATCGAGGGAGGCGATCGGCCGCCTGCTACGACGTGCCCCGGTGGCACCGGTTATGCCGACGACAAGGGGCGCATTCACCCTCACCACCAAGCACGTGGAGGGTGCTCCCGGGTGCCCGACCTCACACCCCTACTCTCACCGCGAAGTGAAGAGCGGCTTCAACCATGCTGTTGCATCGCCGATGCAGCTGGTGGGCAGACTGAAGTGGTCATCATTGGGGTATTCCTTGGTAGAAACATCGCCCCCGAGTGCTTGCGCAGCCTTCACGTAGTCGGTCTGCCAGATCACCGGGACAACGGTTCCGCCATCGAAGGTGTCGATACAGACCAATACGGGACATACGGGCTTGTGCTGCGCCGCCGACCCCTCTTCAATCGTGGCTTGCCATGCAGGCATGACGCCAGGCTGAATCTGGATGATCGCGCCCTTGAGTCGAAACAGCCGCGCAACGGTGTCACTCAAGTGATGAACAGGCTGCGTATTCCAGGCTTCTTCGATGATGCTCACGCCTAGCGGGGTGAAGATGTCGGAGAGCTTCAAGTTCGGATTCTCAGCAGCTGTGCCCACGAGGAGCATCACCAGATGCGGGTCTGGAGGAACATCACCTCCGGTGAGTGTCTGGGCGGCACCCACGGGGTTCGCGATGGCGATCTTCCCCACCCCCGGGGATATCGGGACTGTCCCGACGAGGGTGAGCTCGCCGTAGTGGGCGGCATCAAGTTCTGCGACGGCCGCCGCGGCGCCACCTCCCTGCGACCATCCCATGCACCCGAACTGTGTTCCCGCTCCGATATCCATTGCCCGCGCGGCATGAACGATGCTCACCGCGTCGATCGCGTTGGTCCTATTGACGGTGTAGTGGTGCATGCCCGGTGTGCCCAGACCCTGATAGTCGGTCGCGCACACGATCCAGCCCTCGTCGATGAACCCTTGGAGACCCGGCACGCCGTAATCAATGGATTGGGTCGACGCGGACGAGAAGTACACGGTGAGTTCCCGCACGGGGTCCGGCTGCGCAGATGGACAGGCGGCATCGCCCAAACCCGTGGTTCCGTGGGCCCAGGTCACCACCGGCAGATTGCTCCCCCCGGCACTCGGAGCAATGACTAGGCCTGTCGACTCGGTGGTCACCCCGGATGAATCCTGTGATGAATAGCGAATCCGCCAGGCGCGGGCGCCGCGAATAGAGGTGGCTACTTCATGGCGTTCATGCACGGTTCCCAGGGTCATGTCGGGATCGTATTCAGTCACTCACGAGGTCAACGCCGTCAGGTGTGGGAATTCCGGCAGCCAGGCGTGGGGTCACATCGCCCATCATCTGGCTTGCAGCAGGCCACAACCCGAGCACTACGTCTGCACCACACGTGGTGCAGACGTGATGTTGTGCCTGTGTGTGCTGGAGACGATGCGACGCCTGCTGCTGGAACGGTCCCGATGATCAGGAACGCGTGAAGGGCAGGACCTGCGTCAGCCAGTTGATCAGGCCACTCGGGTTGCGCGACTGGGTCCACACCCGGCCTGGGCCTCTCATCTCCACCACGAATCCTTCACCGGACTTGATGGCATTCATGAATCCACCCGCGGTCTTGGCCTCCAAGCCAACGCCATCGTCGTAGGCCACGATGTGCCCAGAGTCCACGGTGAAGGTCTCGCCCGCGGCCAGCGTATGCAGATCGATAGCTCCGTACGACGCAACGACGACCTTGCCCTGGCCGGTCATGTGCGCGATGAAGCCGCTTTCGCCACCGAAGAAATTCTCGGATCCTCCCCATTGGGTGTCCATGGTGATGCTGGCCTCGTTCGCTAGCCAGGAACCCTTGGTCACAGCCACACCCCGGTCTGGACTCACCTCGAGGATGGCGATATCGCCCGGGAGGTTCGCGGCAACGTCCACCCAGGCGTTGTCGGCCGAGGCAGAGTAGGTGGTCACGAAGAAGGAATCCCCGCCCAGGGCGCTACGCGTGAGGGCCTTGAAGAGCCCGCCTTCCATCTTGGCCTCGATCTGGATCCCGGCGCTCATTGCGGCCATGGCCCCGGTCTCGGCCTTGACCGACTCGCCGTTGGCAAGGGTGAGGCGAGCTACGGCAAATGCCGGTTGGTGGCGGATCTCGGTCTGCATGATGGCTCCATTTCTCGGGGGCTTCATCGTGGCGAGGCGCGATCCGGTTTGGGAAGGGGTCCACCACATCGAATCTCGATGCACCATCAGAAATGTCACTGCCTAAGTGAGGGGAATGACCAAGGAAGACTTGTGTGACCGATGTGACAGATGGCGCGGGGGAGTGTGCGGGTCTCATCGGTGATCGTCGATGTCACCGAGGTGGTCATCACCAGTGCCCTGGACGCTGCCATCAGCGGTGTGATGCAGGCCCTTCCTCATCGCGCCGCACGCATCATTTCCAGAGAGAGATAGCACCCAACGGTGGTGGCCAGGGGCGGGGTCGAACCGCCGACCTTCCGATTTTCAGATTGGTGCGCACCATGCGAATAGGTCTTGACAGTCATTCACGGTCAGTTTGGTGTCTTGTGAGTCCCTCACCGTGCGTTTGAGTGCCGCAGAGTCCGTGCACATTTCGTGCACATGAAATACATATTTTGGGTACTTACTCTGGGTATCTGGTTCATGTTGTCAGTCCTTTTCGGGACAAGTAACCTTCTCCTGTTTCCTCGCAATAGCGCTGGGAATGTTTGTCTACTTCGTCTGCGTGTGGTG
>JBEIHR010000057.1:0-12220 GCA_040381195.1 Rubricoccaceae bacterium | reverse complement strand
GGCTGTGTCGTCTCCGTGCCGCGGTCGCTTACGACGGCACGGACTTCTCCGGCTGGGCCGCGCAAAACTCCCTGCGCACCGTGCAGGGGGAACTCGAGCGCGTTCTCACCCAGCTCTTCCGCACTGAAGTGCAGACCACCTGTGCCGGTCGTACCGATGCGGGCGTGCATGCCCGTGGTCAGGTCGTCCACTTCGACGTGCCCGCGGATCATCCCGACATCGATAGCGCACGGATCAACCGCGCCCTGCCGGACGACATACGCATCCGTGATCTCGAAACGGCACCCGAGGGATTCGATGCGCGTTTTAGTGCGATCTGGCGCCGCTACACCTATCGGGTATGCGATGACCCGGACGGTCCCGATCCCCTGGAGCGCACCTCAGTTCTCGCGTGGACCAGGCTGCTCGACCTCGATCGGATGAACGAAGCAGCCCACGCTCTTATCGGCACGCATGACTTCGCTGCTTTCTGCAAGTGGCGCGAGGGTGCTACAACGATCCGCGAGTTACAGCACCTTCGGTGGGAACGTGATGAAGATGGAAACGCTGTGATGGCGATCCAGGCCGATGCGTTCTGTCACTCCATGGTGCGGAGCATCGTGGGTGCGATGCTCCCGGTCGGCGATGGTCGAAAGCCGGTCACGTGGCCGGGAGAGTTGGTCCATGCTGCACGCCGTGAATCGGGAGTCACGGTGATGCCCCCTCATCCGCTGGTACTGGAGCAGGTCGGCTACCCGCCGGATGCCGAATTGGCCGCGCGCCAGCTGGAGACCCGAGCATTGCGCACAGTCAGATAACGGTGACGCCGAAGATCTCGGCGATGGCCGCCTGACGGGTGTCGAGGGTGACCAACGGAAGGTCGTTGCGAAGTGCGACCGCGATGATCATGCAGTCGACATGGCTGTTGGGTGTCATCCCACGACGGCGGGCGGCTGAGTAGATGGCGGCCGCCCCCTCGAAGTCCGATGCGGTGTCGAAGGGGATGAAGGGTCCACGTGTTACGTAGGCCCTGGTGTCTCGGAGTTCTCGCTCGTTGCGTACTCCCGAGAGCAGTTCCATCAGCACCGGGTCGGTGATGGCAACGGGGGAGTCGGTCTCGATCTGACTGCGAATCCAGGATTGTGGCTGGCGGAGCGCGGAGACCCAGATCGAGGTGTCAGCGAGCGTGATCGTCGTCATCGTGGAGGAGATGAGTGAAGGGGCGGTCCTCCGGGACCTCGAAGTCCGGCATCGAGCCGCACATGGCCAGGGCCTCCTCCTTGGTCATGGGCTGGCCGGCGAGGTGGCGCAGGGCGTAGTCGACCGCCTCCCGCTTGGTCTTCAGGTGGTAGCGCACCATGACAATCTCGACCAACGCGTCATCGATATCAATGTTGGTTCTCGCCATGTGGAGGACCGTACACCTAGTTGGTGTATTCATCGCATCCGCGCTGCGGGTGCTGGCTGCCCCTACGCTCGCCCGGTGATCCGCTCCTTCCAGTCACGCGACATCGACCTCGAGATGACACCCCTCAACGATGCCCGCAACCCCAACGGCGACGTGAGCACCGGCGTGCGGGCAGTGACGGCCGAGGGGGACATGGAGGTAGGCGTCTGGCAGCACTCCGTGGGCACCTCGACGGACACCGAGATCGAGGAGGTTTTCGTCGTGATCGAGGGGGAGGGGACCGTGACCTGCTCCGAGGGAGGTCGGATCGACCTGGCCCCCGGGGTGGTGGGCCTCCTTCCCGCGGGTGCGCGCACCACCTGGACCGTCACCACGCCCCTGAGGAAGGTGTGGATCACGCTCAGTTAAGCGTCCGGGCCGGATTTGGCCCCCTCGTGTGGCCCCGGTAGCCTTTCCCCTCGCTGCTTGCAGCCTGGGCGCTCGGAAGGTGCCCAGTACGGCCCCCCGGGTGGGGGGTGCAGAAACCGGTCCCTACGAGAGATAGGTGGCGCATCGTGCGCACGTACACCCCGAAAGCCGGCGACATCACTCGCCATTGGCACGTCATCGACGCCACCGACGTGGTGCTCGGCCGACTGGCCACCCACGCAGCCTCTCTGCTGCGCGGCAAGCACAAGCCCACGTTCGCCCCGCATGTCGACACGGGGGACTTCGTGATCATCATCAACGCGGACAAGGTGGCCCTCACCGGCTCCAAGCGCGAGACCAAGATGGCCTACCGCCACTCGGGTTTTCCGGGCGGTCTGACCGCGACCTCATACTCGGAACTCCTGGAGTCCAATCCCTGCCGTGCGGTGGAGAAGGCCGTCAAGGGCATGCTCCCGCACAACAAGCTGGGCCGTCAGCAGATCAAGAAGCTGAAGGTCTACACCGGCGCCGAGCATCCGCATGCGGCGCAGAACCCCCAGCCATTCGCCATCACCCAGATCGCCCAGTAGCGGCAGAAAGAAGGATCACCGTGTCTGAGGCAATCATCGAAGACATCGACGTGGACGTCGACGAGGTCGAGGAGACCCCGTCGGAATACACCACGACAACTCCGGAGAAGAAGGTCGTTCGTCGCGACGTCGTCACCGCGCCCGGCGCGGCCACTGGTCGTCGCAAGGAAGCCATTGCGCGCGTGCGTCTCGTCCCGGGCACCGGAGCGTGGACCATCAACGGACGCACGTTGGACGACTACTTCCCGAACAAGGTGCACCAGCAGGAGGTCAACGAGCCCTTCGTCACCATCGGCGCCGAGGGCAAGTTCGACGTCATCGCGCGCATCCACGGTGGTGGCATCTCCGGTCAGGCAGGTGCACTCCGCCTCGGTGTCGCGCGCGCTCTGAACGCGATCGACGAAGACGGCAATCGCCCGCTGCTGAAGAAGGCCGGATTCCTCACGCGCGATCCACGCGCCAAGGAGCGCAAGAAGTACGGCCTGAAGAAGGCCCGCAAGGCACCCCAATACAGCAAGCGCTGACTTGGGTCGCCTGTTCGGTACCGACGGTGTTCGGGGGCTGGCCAACCGAGAGGTAACTGCGGAGTTGGCCCTCGACCTCTCGGTCGCGGCCGCGCACGTCCTGGCCGATGCCGGTGCCTTCGAAGGTCACCGTCCCCTTGCGGTGGTTGGACGCGACACGCGTGCCAGCGGTGAATTCCTCGAGGCAGCTGTCGTTGCCGGGTTGGCCAGCGCGGGAGTCGATGTCCTCCAGGTGGGCGTGCTCCCCACACCGGCCGTCGCCTGGTTAGTGGCGAGCACGGGTGCAGACCTCGGTGTGATGCTCTCGGCGTCACACAATCCCATGCCGGACAACGGGATCAAGTTCTTCGCCCGCGGAGGACACAAACTCGACGATGTGATTGAAGATGCGATCGAGAAGCGTCTCGATGAGCCATGGGATCGGCCCGTGGGTGCCGATGTCGGACGCATCCGGACCGACCCCGATGCCATAGAGCGCTATATCTCCCACCTGGTGAGCACGATCGTGACGCCGCTCACCGGAATCCGCGTGGTCGTGGACTGCGCCAATGGTGCTGCCTCAGCCGTTGCACCCGCTGCGCTGCGTCGTGCCGGTGCGGAGGTGACGGCCATTCACGCGAACCCCGATGGCATCAACATCAACGATGGCTGCGGCTCCACCCATATGGACGACCTCATCTCCGCCGTCCGATCCTCCGGGGCCGACATCGGCATCGCACACGATGGTGACGCAGATCGCTGCCTCGCCGTGGATGCCACAGGCGCGATCGTTGACGGCGATCACATCCTTGCCATCCTCGCGTCGGGAATGCGTGATGCGGGAACACTGGCTGGCAACACCGTGGTGAGCACCGTGATGGCGAACCTCGGATTCAAGATCGCGATGCACCAGGCCAGCATCGAAGTGCGCGAGACGGCCGTGGGGGACCGGTACGTGCTGGAGGAGATGCGCGCGAACGGTTTCACCCTGGGCGGGGAGCAGAGCGGGCACGTGGTCCTTCTTGAGCACGCGACCACAGGCGACGGCGTTCTGACCGCACTGCATCTCGTGGCGCGGATGGCGCAGACCGGGAAATCGTTGGCAGAACTTGCCTCGGCGGTCACGAAACTGCCGCAGGTCTTGATCAATGTGCGTGATGTCGATCGTGAGCAGCTCGCGTCCGCCGCCGCCGTGCACTCCGCGGTGGTGGCGGCCGAAGCAGACCTCGCCGGAAACGGTCGCATTCTCCTGCGGCCCTCGGGGACCGAGCCGGTGATCCGCGTCATGGTCGAGGCTCCCAGTGAGGAGCAGGCAACCGCGATCGCGGAGTCGATAGCGGCAGTCGTGCGCGCGGAGTTGTCCAACGGCTAAGCGTGAGCAGTCGGGCGTAGGCTGACAGCGTGTGCGGGATCGTCGGCTACGTGGGGCAGAAGCAGGCCCTTGAGGTCGTGGTCGCAGGCCTGCGACGCCTCGAGTATCGGGGCTATGACTCCGCCGGTGTGGCGGTCATAGCGGACGGTCACCTGGAGACCCGCAAGAAGGCCGGCAAACTCACCAACCTGGAAACCCTGCTGGGCGAGGACCCGCTGCCGAATTCCACCACCGGGATCGGTCACACCCGTTGGGCTACCCACGGCGGTCCCACCGACTCCAACGCCCACCCGCATGTGAGTGAGGACGGGCGGATCGCGGTAATCCACAACGGGATCATCGAGAACTTCGCGGTCCTGCGCGACGAGCTCACCGCAGCCGGCGTGACCTTGACCTCGGAGACCGATACCGAGGTGGTTGCCCACATGCTCGCCCGTGCGCTCCCGGCGGTTCGTGACTCGCTGCCGCTGGCGATGCAGGCGGTGTGTTCGCAACTCGAGGGAGCCTTCACCCTGGTCGCGATCGACCCGTCGCACCCGGACCTCGTCGTCGGTGCCCGACGCAATTCACCTCTGGTCGTCGGCGTTGGGGACGGGGAGAACTTCCTCGCCTCGGACGTGGCCGCGTTCTTCGAGCACACCCGCAACGCGCTCGAACTCGGGCAGGACCAGATCGTCACACTCACCGCCGAGTCCGTCTCAGTGACGGATTTCTCCGGCAATCCCGTGACGCCGCGGGCATTCACGGTGGACTGGGACGCCTCTGCGGCCGAAAAGGGTGGCTTCGACCTCTTCATGCTCAAGGAGATCTCCGAGCAACCGAAGGCGGTTGCGGATTCCCTGCGTGGACGCACGAGTCCGGAAGGTCGAATCCAACTCGACGAGCTGACCCTCGATGAGTCCGTCTTCCGAGACATCACCAAGGTGATGGTCGTCGCCTGCGGCACCGCGGCGCACGCGGGCATGGTCGCCAAGTACGCGATCGAGCATTGGACGCGCCTGCCTGTCGATGTTGAGTTAGCGAGTGAATTCCGCTACCGCGATCCTGTGGTGGGACCGGACTCACTGGTGATCGCGATCTCCCAATCCGGGGAGACGATGGACACACTGATGGCGTTGCGCTACGCGGCGTCCCAGGGCGCACGGACCTTGGCCATCTGCAACACCGTGGGATCCACGATCCCGCGCGAGGCCGATGCAGTCCTCTACACCTATGCCGGTCCGGAGATCGCTGTCGCCTCGACCAAGGCCTTCCTCACCCAGATCATCGCGGCGTATCTGGTCGGCCTCTTCCTCGCGCAGGCCCGCGGTGCACTGCAGGAAGAACAGATCCGCGGAATCCTGCGGGATCTCAACGACATGCCCCAGAAGGTGGACCTCGTTCTCGACACTGTCGAACCGGTCCGGGCCCTCGCCCAACAATTGTCCTCGGCCACCTCGGTGCTGTTCCTCGGTCGGCATGTGGGCTACCCGGTCGCCCTCGAGGGCGCGCTCAAACTGAAGGAGCTCGCCTACATGCATGCGGAAGGTTTCCCTGCCGGCGAGCTCAAGCACGGCCCGATCGCCCTGATCGAAGACGGTGTCCCCGTGGTCGTGATCGTTCCCTCACCCCGTGGCCGCGCGGTTCTGCACGACAAGATCATTTCCAATATCCAGGAAGTCCGGGCACGCGGTGCCGTGATCGTCGCGGTGGCCGAGGAAGGCGATGAGGTCATCACCGGCTTCGCCGACCACATCATCCGTGTCCCGGAGGTCCCACCCCTGATGCAGCCCCTCGTCTCGACCGTTCCCCTGCAGGTGTTCGCCTGCGAGATGGCCACGGTGAAGGGGCACGACGTCGATCAGCCCCGCAATCTGGCCAAGTCCGTCACGGTGGAGTGATGATCCCGCTCCTAACCGTGGCGCAGATGCGCGCCGCGGAAGAGGCACTGTTCACCACGGTGGCACCCGAGGCGGTCATGCAGCGCGCCGCACGCGGACTCAGCGACCTCTGCCTGCGGCTGCTCGAGGCAGAGCGAGGTCAGGTCGCGGGAGCGGACGTCATTCTCCTCGTCGGCACCGGAAACAACGGTGGTGATGCTCTCTTCGCGGGAGCGGACCTGGCCGCGCGTGGATGCCGTGTCCTCGCGGTGCAGGTGGGGGACCGCATGCACGTGGATGGTCTCCGCGCACTCACACGCGCCGGCGGGTCCTGCGTCGGGCTCGACGCGGTCGAGGAGCGAGTGTCGTCATGCGACCTCGTGGTCGACGGGGTCGTGGGCATCGGGGGTCGGGGTGCGGTCGATCCACGGATCACCGCACTGCTCGCGGGTGACCCCTTGATCGTGGCCGTCGACGTCCCCAGTGGTGTCGACGCAGACACCGGACATGTCGCCGGAGACGCCGTGCGCGCTGATGTGACCGTGACCTTCGGCGCAGTGAAGCCGGGGCTGCTGTTGGCACCCGAGTACGCCGGGGAGATCGAGGTCGTCGACATCGGTCTCGAAGTGCCGGATGAGGTCGCCCTCGCATCCCTCGAGGCGGCCGACGTGGAATCCTGGGTTCCCGAACCCGCGTGGTCGGACTATAAGTACTCCCGAGGCGTCGTCGGTGTCGCCGCCGGATCCGAGGACTTTCCGGGTGCGGGGCTGCTCGTGGTCGCGGGTGCTCGACACGCGAACATCGGCATGGTGCACGTGTGGGGCACAGGTTCCGACATCGTGAATACGTACCCCGATGTCGTGCGATCAGCGGCGCAGCCGATCGACTGCACGCGCGTCACCGCGTGGGCGTGCGGCTCGGGTGTCACCTCGCGTGATGTGGTGGTCGCGGTACTCGAGACCGATCGTCCTTTGATCCTCGATGCGGGTGCCCTGCGCATCATGGCGGCCGACCCTGTGATCCGGGAGGCGGTGACCACGCGCACCGATCGCGGGATCACCACCGTCCTGACTCCGCACGCGGGGGAGTTCACCGCGATGTTCCCGGAGGTCGATGCAGTCGACCGTGTGAACGCAGTGCGGGAGGCCGCGCGACGCTCCGGGGCCATCGTCGTCCTCAAGGGGGCGCCGACCGTGATCGCCGATGCAACCGGCGAGGTCCGGATCGATATCGCCGGCACCCCCGCTCTCGCCTGCGCCGGGTCCGGGGACGTGCTCTCCGGAATCCTCGGAGGTTTCGCTGCGGGAGCCCAGGCGCGCGGTGAGATCTGCGATATCGAGTGCATCGCCGCTGGCGTATGGGTACATGGCGTCGCGGGCCAGCTGGCATCTGACGGTGGGCGCACGGTCACTGCAGTGGACATCGCGGCCCATGTGTCCGATGCAGTAGCCCTCGCACGTGCTGGGATGGGGTCATGACCTGGCACCGCGCAGCCGCATTCATCGACCTCCAGGCGATCAGCGCGAACGCGCAGGTCCTGGATCGCGCGTCCGGTGACGCCGAGTTGATGGCCGTGGTCAAGGCCGATGCCTACGGACACGGGGTAGCGCACGTGGCGCCCGCGCTGCGTGCCGCTGGGGTGCCCTGGCTCGGGGTCGCGCTCCCCAGCGAGGCGGTGGAACTGCGCAGCGCCGGTGACCGGGGACGGATCCTCGCGTGGCTCTGGGTCCCCGGTGATCCACTGGTCACGGCGTGCATCGACCTCGACATAGACCTCGGTGTCTCCTCCCGCGAAGCACTGCAGCAGGTTTCCGAAGCGGCACGAATGCGCGGTGGCCGCGCGCGCGTGCACCTGAAGATCGACACCGGACTCTCCCGCAATGGCGTCCTCGCGCACGAGTGGGAGGAACTGGTGCGCACCGCGCTCGACGACCCCCGCATCGACCTCGTCGGCGTGTGGTCGCACCTGGCCCGGGCCGATGAACCCGACGTGGACACGACCGCCGAGCAGAGCGCGCGTTTCACTCGCGCACTCGACGTGGCACGGTCCTTGGGTGCCGATCCCGAGCATGTGCATCTTGCGAATTCCGCGGGGATTCTCGCGCACGCAGACACCCATCACACGCTTGTGCGCAGCGGCATCGGCCTGTACGGCGTGACACCGGGCGCGGGACTCGGTGATCCCCGTGCGCACGGTTTACGTCCGGCCATGGAAATCCGCGCCCGCCTCGCACTCGTGAAGCGCATCCCCGCCGGGGCGGGCGTGGGGTACGGCCACACGTGGATCGCACCCCGTGACACCACCGTCGGTCTCGTTCCCCTCGGGTACAGCGACGGCATCCCACGTGCGTCAAGCGGTGCGTGGGTGTCCGTCGGAGGGCATCGGGCCCCTGTCATCGGTCGAGTCGCGATGGACCAGTTCGTGGTGGAGCTCGGCGAGGCCGTTCCCGTGGGAACAGAGGTCGAGGTCCTTGGACCGAATGCGATGGACGCAGAACAGTGGGGTCTCTCGGCGGGCACCATCGGCTACGAAGTGGTGACGCGCGTCGGGTCACGCCTACCCCGCCACTACCGTGGTGACACGTGAACGTGACGTCGGTTGCCCGGATCGCCGGGCGGAGCGCGGTGGCACTGGGCGCGGTGGCACTGGGCGCGGTGGCGGGTGCGGTCGCCGATCGCGTGATCACGCGCGCAGCCCCGGATCCCAACGCCCGCGAGGATGACTTCCACACGGTCCCTGACCGCGTGCTGTCGGTCGTGGCCGATGACGGCACCTACCTCCACGTCGAGGTCGACGAAGCGAACGAGGGCGCCGCCGACATCACAATCGTGTTCGCGCACGGATACGCGCTCAACCTGAACTCCTGGTACTTCCAGCGCGCAGCACTCCGGGGCCGTGCGCGCCTGGTGTTCTACGACCAGCGCAGCCACGGCAGGAGTTCCCGCGCGGAGTTCGACACACATCACGTGGAGCAACTCGGGCGCGACCTGGGCAGTGTGATCGACGCCGTGGCGCCGTCGGGAACGTTGATCCTGGTCGGGCATTCGATGGGCGGCATGACCGTGATGGCCTATGTGTCGCAGAACCCCGAGCAGGTGGGGGCGCGGATTCGAGGGATCGCCCTCATCGCCACCACCGCGGGTGGCCTCCACGCCAACACCCTCGGTCTGCCAGGTCCCCTGGGACGAGCCTTCCAGGCGTGGGCGCCCAACATCGCCGAGCTTCTGGCCAGTCGCCCGCAGTGGATCGACCGTCTGCAGTGGTCCACGAGTGACATCGGGATCCTGGTGACGCAGCTGTATTCCTTCGGCTCCGCGACACCCGGACGCCTGGGCCGGTTCGTCGCGGACATGGTGGGTGGGACACCGATCGACGTCGTGGCTGAGTTCCTCCCCGCGCTTCAGGACCATGACAAGCGGGATGCGTTGCCCCTCATGTCCGGTGCGGAGTTGTTGGTCGTGTGTGCTGACCGCGACCGATTGACGCCGAAGTCGTCGAGTGAGGAGATCGTCGCGGTCCTGCCGCACGCGGAGTTCGCCGTGATCGAGGGTGCCGGGCACATGGTGCAGCTGGAGCGTCCGGGAGAGGTGAACGCTCTCCTGCGGGGCTTCCTCCAGCGGGTCCGCGACCTGGTCACCGCGTGACCACATCGGTGGTCGTCGCCGATGCCGAGGCCATGCGGTCCCTTGGCCAGCGCATCGGTCGCACAGCCCGGGCCGGGGACATCATCGTGCTCGATGGCGAGCTCGGTACCGGCAAGACAACACTCACGCAAGGAATTGCACAGGCATTGGGTGTCACGGACGCAGTGACGAGTCCCACCTTCGTCATCGCCCGCATCCACGCCTCAGCCGGACTCCCCCTCGTGCACGTCGACGCCTACCGACTGGGAAGCCGCGTCGAGCTTGATGACCTCGACCTGCCGTGGGAGGAGTCGGTGAGTGTCATCGAGTGGGGTGGCGACTGGTTCCCGGAGGCCGCCCTGCACGTGTTCATCGACTACGGCGTGGATGACCAGCGCATCGTCGTCCTCACTGGAACTGACACGAGGTGGCAGTTCGATGCCTGAGCGAATTCTTGCTGTCGAGACGTCGAGCGCATGGACATCGCTCGCGGTCGCGGAGGATGGTGTCGTAATCGCAGAAGCCGAGCACCAGGATCCGCGCGGCCACGTCGAGGCCATCGGAGTTCTGTTTGTCGACGTCATCGCGCCAGCTCTCCGGGATTCTCCCGTGACCGGAGTGGTGTGTGGCGTGGGGCCGGGGCCTTATAGCGGACTTCGCGTCGGTGTGTCCTTCGCCCGCGCCCTCGCATTGGCCTGGCAGGTGCCGATCGTGGGCGTCTGTTCCCTCGATGCGGTGGCGGCGTCGGTGCAGCACGCGGGCGACGTCGTCGTGACCGCGGATGCACGGCGACGCGAGGTGTACTGGGCACTGTTCGATGCGTCGGGTGCCCGAATCGACGGTCCCTACGTCGGATCGCCGTCGGACCTACCCGCGTCCGTGCCCGTCGTGGACACTCCCGCGCACGCGCGCGATCTGCTGACATATCTGTCCGCCCGTGACCTGCTGATACCCGCTCGCTGGTCGCCGACTCCGATCGACGTCGACCTGGATGATCACGGAGATGTGGGCGCACGCACGGCGCGTGCACTCGCAGGGTGCACGCTGCTTACCGCGCAGCCGCTCTACCTGCGTGCGGCCGACGTCACGGTGTCTCCGCGTGCCGCCCATCCGGTCAGTGCGGGTCTGACATGGACGTGACCCTCGAGCCGATGCGGTGGTGGCACATTCCGGATGTGCACACGATCGAGACGGAGTGCTTCACCGTCGATCCCTGGAGCATCGAGCAGTTCTGGGAGGAGCTCTCCCAGCCGACGCGCATCTACCGTGTCGCGATCCACGGAGGCGACGTGATCGGCTACGCCGGGATCTTCCATGCCGGTGCCGACGCGGATATCCAGACGATCGCCGTGCGCCCGGGGGAGCAGCGTCACGGCATCGGGCGGATGCTCGTACGCGAGTTGATCGCGGCTGCGCACCAGACCGGCGCCACGTCACTCCTGCTTGAAGTGCGCGCCGACAACACCCCCGCGATCGCCATGTATCGGGACGAGGGTTTCGAGCAGATCTCACTGCGTCGCCGCTACTACCCCGACGGCTCGGATGCGCTCATTCTGCGGAGACCGCTGTGACCGGTGCTGTGATTCTCGGAATCGAGACATCGTGCGACGAGACGGGGATCGGCATCGTCGTGGGTGAGGAGTTGCGCGCGAATGCGCTGGCGTCGAGTGTGGACGAGCAAGCCCGTTTCGGCGGCGTGGTACCCGAGATCGCGAGCCGTGCGCACCTCGAGGCGATGCTCCCGACAATCGAGCGTGCGTGCGCCGACGCGGGCGTCGGCCTGACCGACGTCGATGCCTTCGCGGTGACCTCGGGCCCGGGATTGGTGGGTTCGCTTCTGGTGGGGGTCGCAACGGCGAAGGCCCTCGGTGCAGCGCTCGATCGACCGGTCTACGGGGTCAACCATCTGGCCGCGCACGTGGTGGTCGACGAGCTCGAACACGGACCGCTCCCCGAGTCGGTCATCGGGCTGCTGGTCTCCGGCGGTCATACGTCGCTGATCGCTATCGGCACGGAGGGTGTGCAGTCCCTGGGCCAGACCCTCGACGACGCGGCCGGGGAGGCGTTCGACAAGGTCGCCCGGTTGCTCGATCTGCCCTTCCCGGGCGGACCCGCGATCGACGCGTGCGCCCGGGCCGGGAATCCCGACGCGATCGCATTCCCCCGTGCGCTCAGCGGTGACACCCTGGACTTCTCCTTCAGCGGGCTGAAGACCGCGGTGCTGCGGTGGCTGGCCGCCCAGACCGGGGAGGTGCCCCGGGCGGACGTGGCCGCGAGTTTCCAGGAGGCGGTTGTCGACGTCCTGAGCGCCCGCGCCATCGAGGCCTGCCGACGGACCGGGATCGACCAGCTGGTTGTGGGGGGCGGGGTGGCGGCCACCTCCCGGCTGCGCGCCCTGGTCAGCGAGCGGGCCGAGGCGGCCGGGGTCCGACTCCGGATCCCCCGGCCCGGACTCTGCACCGACAACGGGGCGATGG
>JBEIHR010000056.1:0-12493 GCA_040381195.1 Rubricoccaceae bacterium | reverse complement strand
GATCGCATTGTCGATCCTCGTGGTCGCATCGTTGACGTTCATCATCCTCGATCTCCGTGGTGGAGAGGGTCCACTCTCGAGTGCTCGTGCCGCTCTGGCATCGATCATGGGTGGCGTCCAGACGGGTGCGGCCTTCGTTTTCTCGCCTGTAACGTCCTTCAATTCCTGGTGGGAGACGTTGACGTCGCAGTCGCAGCAGATTCGTGACCTCACTGCGGAGAACGAAAACCTCCAGATCCAACTCCGCATCGCCGAAAACGAACGAGCCCGCGTTGACGAGATGAACGCCCTTCTCAACGTCTCTGCGGTGGGGAGCTACGCCATCGTCCCCGCGGAGGTGATCGCAGTCGGCCCGGCCCAGGACTTCTCGTGGACCGTCACGATCGATGCGGGTCGTGATGACGGCGTCGAACCTGAGATGACCGTGATCAATGGGCAGGGGCTCGTGGGGCGCGTGCTGAAGGTCTTCGCAACCACGTCGACCGTGGTACTCGTCGTCGATGCATCGTCGGCGGTGGGCGGTCGCGTTGCCACGACAGAGGAGATCGGCATCGTGTCGGGCACAGGTCGCCAGGACTCCCTCGAGTTCCAACTCCTCGATCCGTTGGCCGAGGTGCGCACCGGGGACGCACTCGTCACCTTCGGGTCCCGTGGTGGGCGGCCGTACGCGCCGGGCTTGCCGATCGGCGAGGTGACCGACGTCAGTGGCACCGCGGGCCAACTCACGCGTGTGGCGACGGTCCGGCCCTTCGCCGATATGTCGACCTTGAGCATCGTCGGGGTCGTGGTCGAACCTCCGCGGACCGATCCCCGCGATGCTCTGGTTGCCGATCCCCGCGACGTCGGGCAGGTGGTACCGACGCCGGCTCCCACTCCCGACCAGGCACCGAGTGCCGAGGTCGAACAACCGGCCACACCGGCGCCCGAGGCGGTACTCGAGTGATCTGGCGTCAAGGCCTGCTGATCGGCACGATCATCTTCGTCGCGGATGTCATCCAGGCCACGCTGCTCAGTCGTCTCGGAATCCCGGGAGCCACCCCCGATCTGCTCGTCGTGTGCGTCGTCGCCCTCGCCCTGGCGCTCGGACCCACGCAGGGTGCGGTGGCAGGTTTCATCGCGGGTGCTCTCGTCGATATCTCGCCGCCGTCGGATACCCCTCTCGGGGTGAACTCGATCGTCTATCTCATCATCGGGTTCGCCACGGGGTTCGTCATCGACCCCCGGGATCGGACCGTGTGGGTGTCGATGGGTCTGGTGGGTCTGAGCACCTCCGGTGCGGCACTCGCCACCGCGTCGATCGATGCGCTGTTGGGCAGCCCGCGCGTGGTCTGGTCGGAGGTTCCCAGCGTCGTGGTGGCCTCGGCCCTCTACGGCGTCCTCCTGGCACCCCTGGTGGTTCCCGCGGTGGCCTGGCTGGCGGCCCGGGTGGCGCCGGTGGCCCCGCCCGAGGTCCGACTACCCCCGCGCATCACCGATATGTCCTAAATGCCCCAGTGATCACGGGGGAACGCCTCCGGGACCGCGCCCGTCCCAGGAGGGAACCCGGGCATGGGGGATCATGCTGGTCGAGGAAGGGAGGGGTATGCGGGATCGCTCGAATCTCCGGCTCCTCATCCTCATGGTCCTCGTGGGCTCGCTGGTTGTGACCCTGTTCGGTCGCCTCTTTTACCTGCAGGTCATGACGGGAGAGTCCTACCGGGTGGCCGCCGCGAACAACACGGTGCGCGAGGTCGTCGAGCCGGCGGTGCGCGGCCTGATCCTGGACCAGGTGGGTCGGCCCCTGGTGTCCAACCGGACCTCCCTGGTCGTCACCGTCGACCGGCTCGCACTCCAGCGTCAGGAGGACGGTGGGGACGGAGTGATCCAACGACTGTCCCGGATCCTGGACACCCCTGCCGAGAAGATCGCCGATCGCCTCAAGACCTGCGGCTCCGAGGGGGCCAAGCCGCCGCCGGTGTGCTGGAACGGTTCGCCCTACCAGCCGATACCGATCGCGCGTGACGTCGATGCTCAGGTGGCCCTGTCCATCATGGAACGTCGCAGTGACTTTGCGGGAACCAATGCACGCCTGGAAGCGATCCGGGAGTATCCGGCGCCGTTCGACGTGAACGCCGCGCACATCCTCGGGTACCTCGGCCCGGTCACCGAGGAGCAGTTGGAGGAGCAGGGCGACACTTCGGCCTGGGATCGTCTCCGGCGCACCGACACCGTGGGTCGCTCGGGCCTCGAGTCCTACTACGACGAGGAACTCCGCGGGAAGCCGGCGGTCACCACCCTCGCGGTCGATACTGCGGGCCGGGTGACGGGAACGATCGATCAACGTCCCGCGGTGCCCGGCAATTACCTGGTCTCGAGTATCGACGCCCGCCTGCAATCCGTCGTGGAGAAGGAGCTGGTTGCGGCCGTGCAGCGAGCACAGGCGCAGGGATATCCGGGTGACTCCGGTGCGGCCGTCGTGGTTGATGTGCGCAATGGACGCATCCTCGCGATGGCCAGTTACCCGACGTACGACCCCGCCCTGTGGGTGGGCGGTGTGACCCAGAAGCAGTACGACCGGTTGGTGGCGAGTGATTCGCTCGCTTCGAATGCGACGCAGGGTCTGTTCGCGCCCGGTTCGACCTACAAGGTGATCAGCACAGTGGCAGCGGGCAAGGAAGGGTTCAGTCTCTACGGTGACTACAACTGCCCGCGGAAACTCAAGCTCGGTACGCAGACCTTCCGGAACTACGAGTCCGCGGGTTATGGGCGGATTCCGTTGCGCCGTGCGATTGAGGTCTCATGCAACACGGTCTTCTATGGATTAGCGGATCAGATGTGGGAGCGTGCGGGCGGTGACACGGCCACCGTCGCCTCGCCCGACCCGATCGCCGAAGCAGCGCGAATGTTCGGTCTAGGGGAGCCGACGGGTATTGATCTGCCGGAGGAGTCGGCCGGTCGTGTCGCCGGTCGCGAGTTCAAGGTCGCCAACTGGGAGGCCAAGAAGGACACCTGGTGCCGCAACGCTGTCGAGGGTTATCCCGAGACCCGCAAGCGTGACCCGCAGTTGGCCGATTACTTCACCGCCCTGGATAAAGAAAACTGCGCCGATGGGTTCCGCTGGCGCGAGGGTGACGCCCTGAACGCGGCCATCGGGCAGGGCGATACCGCGGTGACCCCCCTGCAGATGGCGATGGCCTACGCCGCCATCGCCAACGGCGGAACGGTGTACGAACCGCGGTTGATCAAGGGAGTGATCTCCGGCGATGGCACCGTCGTCGAAGAATTCACCCCGGTCATCAAGTCCACGGTGAAGGCTCCGCGATCGGCCCTCCGCTTCCTGCGCGAGGCACTTCCGGGCGTCACGACCGACGGCTCGGCCCGCGTGCCGTTCGCCGGCTTCCCCCTCGACGCGATCCCGGTGGCGTCGAAAACCGGGTCCGCGCAGGTGACGGGGAGCAAGGTGTCGACCTCCTGGTTCGCCGCGTACGCGCCCGCGGACAAACCGCGCTACGCCGTCGTCATGATGGTCACCCAGGGTGGAACCGGTTCCAAGACGAGTGGTCCCGGGGTGCGCGCGATCTTCGAGGCGCTGTTCGGGGTCGACGGTTCCGACGTCGATCCCCGGCGCAGTGTCCTGTACGACGGACGCCCACAGGTGGACCTGCCGCGGGTCCGACCCGATGGGACGCCGGTCATCCCGCGTGGAGCCGGCACCGGCCTCCCGGATGCACGGGGAGAGTGACCATGCTGCGAGGGAAGGTGATCGATACCAGCGGCACCGTCGCGGTCCGTGGACGGGAGCGCTCCTCCAACTATTGGCGCGACCTGGACTGGATCCTGTTGGTCGCGGTCGTCGCGCTGACGATCTTCGGCTCGGTGCTGGTGTGGTCTGCCAGCCGAGCGGACCTCGCATCCGAGGCCGATCCGCAGTCCTACCTCAAGCGGCACCTGATCAACGTCGGCATCGCGATGGCCCTGGGATTCATCGCCTCGCGTCTGCGGTACCGCTGGCTGCAGGCCTACACGCCCATCCTCTACGGCGCAGCGATCGTGCTACTCCTCATCCCGTTCCTCCCGGGACTGGGCACCACCATCGCCGGTGCGCGGGCGTGGATCAACGTCCCCGGTGGATTCAGCCTCCAGCCATCCGAGATCGCGAAGGTCGCCGTGATTCTGATGATGGCCGCCCTCTTGGCAGAACGACGCGACAACGAGACCGAGCCTGGGTCGCGCGACATCCTCCTGGCGATCGCTGCGGCGGTGCTCCCTATCGGCATCATCCTGTTGCAGAACGACACCGGCACAGTGCTCATCCTCGGTGCGGTGGCCGTCGCACTCATCGCGGTGGCGGGTGCTCCGACGCGCTGGGTGATCGGGCTCATCGGCGCAGCCATTCTGGGACTCCTGGTCGCGGTGCAGGTCGGACTCTTGCGCGAGTACCAACTCGAACGTCTCACCTCCTTCATCAATCCGGGTGCGGATGTGGGTGACGCCGCCTACAACGCGAATCAAGCACGGATCGCGATCGGAGGTGGCGGGCTCTACGGTTACGGACTCTTCGAGGGTCCGCAGACACAGGGCAAGTTCGTCCCGGTGAACGAATCCGACTTCATCTTCACCGTGGTGGGCGAGGAGCTCGGTTTTGTCGGAGCAGCCCTACTGCTCCTGCTGCTCGCAGTGGTGATCTGGCGTGCCGCGATGATCGCGTGGCGTGCCGATGACATGTACGGCCGTTTGGTCGCCTCCGGCGTCGTCGCCTGGTTCTCGTTCCAGATGTTCGAGAACGTCGGCATGGCACTCGGGATCATGCCGATCACCGGAATCCCGCTGCCCTTCGTATCTGCAGGTGGGACGTCGATGATGGCCACCTACATCGCCGTTGGCCTGCTCCAAACCGTGCGCCTGCATCGCGCATCCACGCTGCCCTAGTGCGCCGGTACCCTGGCCGGGTGCCCATCGATACCCGCCGTGGTGTGAGCGTCTTCCCGCAACTGGAAGACGTGCTCCCGCTGGTGAACAAACCGATCCAATACGTCGGTGGCGAGATCAATGCACGGGCCAAGGACTGGGAGGAAACCACCGTCCACTGGGCTCTGATGTACCCGGATGCCTACGAGGTGGGTGCTCCCAATCAAGGTGTGCAGATCCTCTACGAGGTCCTGAACGAGATCGACGACGTCCTCGCCGAGCGCACCTACGCCGTGTGGCCCGATCTCGAGGCCCTGATGCGGGAGCGTTCGATTCCCCATTTCACGGTGGACTGCCACCGCAGTATCCGTGACTTCGACGTCCTCGGAGTCTCCTTCGCCACCGAGCTCGGCTATACCAACATGCTCACCGCGCTTGATCTCGCGGGTATTCCGATCCACGCCTCGGAGCGCGACGAGTCGCATCCCTTCGTGATTGCGGGCGGGCATGCGGCCTTCAATCCGGAACCGATCGCGGACTTCCTCGACGCGGCGGTCCTTGGCGATGGCGAGGAAGCCGTCCTGCTGATCACCGACCACCTCCGCACGTGGATCGACGAGGGTCGTCCCGGTGGTCGTGGCGAGCTGCTTCGGCGGCTGGCCCGCTCCGGCAGCGTCTACGTCCCCGCCTTCTACGACGTCGAGTACCTCGTGGATGGTCGGATCCGTCGGGTAACGCCGCGCGACTCCGATATCCCCTGGAGGGTGTCCAAACACACGCTCATGAATCTCGATGCGTGGCCGTACCCGAAGAATCCCCTCGTTCCACTCGCGGAGACCGTGCATGAGCGCATGAGCGTGGAGATCTTCCGCGGGTGCACGCGCGGGTGCCGTTTCTGCCAGGCCGGCATGATCACCCGCCCCGTCCGGGAGCGCAGCATCACCGGAATCGCAGCGATGGTGGACCAGGGACTGTGCGCAACCGGGTATGAGGAAGTGGGTCTGCTCTCCCTGTCCAGCGCCGATCATTCCGAGATCGCCGATGTCGCTCGCACACTGGCCGACCGATACGAGGGATCGGAGACTTCCCTCTCGCTTCCGAGCACGCGTGTGGATGCGTTCAACGTCGACCTCGCGAATGAGCTCTCGCGTAATGGTCGGCGTAGTGGCCTCACTTTCGCACCCGAGGGGGGAAGTGAGCGCATCCGTCGCGTGATCAACAAGATGGTGACGGAGGAGGATTTGATCCGCACCGTCACCACCGCATACGCAGCCGGATGGCGCCACGTCAAGCTCTACTTCATGTGCGGTCTGCCGACGGAAACGGATGAGGATGTGCTGCAGATCGCCTCACTCGCACGCGAGGTCATCAAGGCCGGACGTACGGCGACCGGCCGCTCGGACATCAAGTGCACCGTGTCGATCGGTGGCTTCGTTCCCAAACCGCATACGCCGTTCCAGTGGGCGGCCCAACTCGATCACGCGAGCACTGATGCCCGACTCCACGCGCTGCGCGACGCCATTCGTGCCGATCGCAGTTACGGAAAGTCGATCGGAGTGCGGTACCACGATGGCAAGCCCGGAATCGTCGAGGGCTTGCTCTCTCGCGGTGATCGCAGGGTGGGTCGTGTCATCGAGAGTGCCTGGCGCAACGGCGCTCGATTCGACGGATGGAGTGAGCACTTCTCCTTCGACCGCTGGATGGACGCGGCTGACCAGGCACTCGCCGACGAGCCCGTCGACGTCGCCTGGTTCACCACCCGTGAGCGTGAGCGCACCGAGGTCCTGCCCTGGGATCACCTCGATTCCGGCTTGGACTCCGAGTGGCTGTGGCAGGACTGGCAGGACGCCCTCTCCGAGGTTGCCGTCGACGACTGTCGCTGGACCCCGTGCTTCGACTGTGGTGTCTGCGACCAGATGGGGACCTCGATCGAGATCGGACCCACCGGGGTCACCGAATTACCCATGCCGCGCGTGGGTGCGGGAGCGTGAAGCGCACTCCCGATCGCACGGTTGCACCCGTCGTCCAGCGCGTTCGACTCGAGTACGCCAAACGCGGACGCCTCCGGTTCTCAAGTCACCGTGACTTCCAGCGTGCCCTCGAGCGGGCCATTCGCCGCGCCGGGATCCCCATCGCATTCAGCGCCGGATTCTCGCCGCATCCCCGCATCTCCTATGCGAACTCGGCTCCCACCGGTACGGCGTCCGAGGCCGAGTACGTCGAGCTCGCGGTCACCGAGACCATCGACCCGGCGTGGGTGCGCGAGCGTCTCGACGCGTCGCTTCCGGAGGGGTTCGACGTCTTGCGGGTGGTGGACGCGACCCCACCCGATCTTGCGGCGCGATTACAGGCCAGTCTCTGGCGCATCGCGCTCCCCGGTGTCGCACCCGCGGACGCCGCGGCGGCGGCCGAACGCTTCCTGGAGGAGACGAGTATCGAGGTCTCGCGCATGATGAAGTCCGGTATCCGGACCTTCGACGCACGGGGTCCGGTGGTCTCCCTCGAGGTGGAGCCGCGGGAGTCCGACGAGGGGTGTGCCATACTCCACGTGGTCGTCCGGCACGTCACACCGTCGGTTCGACCCGACGACGTTCTTTCAGCACTGCGGAGCGTGGCCGACCTCGTGCCGCCAGCACCCCCGAGGGTGACGCGGCTGGCACAGGGGCCATTCGATCCGCGCACGGGCAGCGTGGGGGACCCCTTCGCGCCGGACATCGTCGCGGAGTCGGCGTCGCAGCACTAGCGCGCACCGGCACCACACCAGGCTTGCGAGAGGCGGTTCGCCGCCCCATTGAGGAGTACGACCCATGGTCGATGAAGACGTGTCCACGCCTAAGAAGCGCACCCGGCGCGCGGCAGTACGGCCCTCGGGCCCACCGGAAGAGCCTGCGGAGAAGCCGAAGCGCACCCGCAAGAAGGTCGCGAGTGCCGAGGAGACGACCGATCGCAAACCGCCGTCGGTGATCTTCCAGGCCGCGGCCGCAGAGGCCGCAGCCAAAGCTCCGGCGAAGTCCGCCCCCAAGGCCGCCGCGGCACCCGCCGCACCCGCGGCGGAGGAGTCTGGCGAGGCCAAGCGACGCCGGCGCGGTGGCCGAGGCCGCAAGCGTCGGGTCGGAGAGGACGACGCACCGGAGGGCGCGGAGTCCGAATCCTCGGACGAGTCGGACGACCTGGAGGACTCCGGAGACGCATCCGGTACCCGTCGCCGTCGCCGCCGTCGTCGCCGCGGAAGCGATGGTGACGGTGAGCCGTCGCCGGATGATCCGCCGAACACGGTCGTGAAGGTGCGGGAGCCGCGACGCAAGGGCGAGGAGTCCCTGCGCGGATCCACCCGCCTCGAAGCGAAGAAGCAGCGACGCCGCGAAGGCCGCGAGGCCGGTCGTCGTCGGGCATCGATCCTGACCGAGGCCGAGTTCCTCGCCCGCCGCGAGTCTGTCGATCGGGTCATGGTCGTGCGCCAGACACCCGAGCGCATCCAGATCGCCGTGCTCGAGGACGGCGTACTCGTCGAGCACTACGTCACACGGGGAACGCAGTCCTCCATGGTGGGCAACGTCTATCTCGGGCGCGTCCAGAACGTCCTCCCCAGCATGGAAGCGGCCTTCGTCGACATCGGTCGTGGACGCAACGCGGTCCTCTACGCAGGTGAAGTGAATTGGGATGCAGCCGGGTTGGATGGCCAGCCCAAGCGCATCGAGTTCGCACTCAAGTCCGGTGATCCGGTCATGGTGCAGGTCACCAAGGATCCGGTGGGACAGAAGGGCGCACGGCTCACGAGTCAGATCTCGCTTCCCGGACGATTCCTCGTCTACGTCCCCGACGGGTCGATGACGGGCATCAGTCGCAAACTCCCCGACACCGAACGCTCGCGCTTGAAGTCCATTCTCAAGCGCGTCATGCCCGAAGACGCCGGTGTGATCGTCCGCACCGCCGCAGAGGGCGCAGCAGAGGATGCACTCGAGGCCGATGTCGAGCGCCTGCAGGCCCTGTGGTCGGACATCACCGATGCCGCGTCGAAGGCATCACCTCCGGAACTGCTCTACAGCGAGCCGGATCTGTCCATCAAGGTGGTTCGTGACATCTTCAACGAGGACGTCACGAAGCTCGTCGTCTCCGGTGACAACGCATGGACCACCATCGACGCCTACATCAGCGCCGTGGCACCCGACCTCCGCGATCGACTCGATCACTGGGTCCAGGACAAGGATGTTTTCGCCGAGTACCGCATCGATGAACAACTCACGAAGGCGTTGGATCGCAAGGTCTGGCTGCCCTCCGGCGGCTCCCTCGTTATCGATCGCACTGAAGCCATGACCGTGGTCGACGTCAACACCGGGAAGTTCACCGGGCAAGGGGGCAACCTCGAGCAAACCGTCACGAAGAACAACCTCGAGGCAGCAGAAGAGATCGTCCGGCAGCTCCGCCTTCGCGACATCGGAGGCATCATCGTCGTGGACTTCATCGACATGGTCCTCGAGAGCAATCGCGACCTCGTCCTCCGTCGCCTGGTGGAGTGTCTCGGTCGCGACCGAACCAAGCATCAGGTCGCGGAGGTCACCTCGCTCGGCCTCGTGCAGATGACGCGCAAGCGGATCGGGTCGGGCTTGCTCGAGTCCTTCTCGGAGACGTGCGAGCAGTGCAATGGTCGCGGCATCCGGGTCTCGCTGGACCACCACGAGCACAGCCCGCGGGGGCGCAAACCCGCCGGCGTCATCGACCCGGCCGAGGTGGCGGCCCGCGCCCTGTCCAAGACCGAAGAGCCCGAGGAGCCGGCCGAGGCGGAGCCTGCGGCCCAGGGGGCGATGTGACGGGAGGGGCTTCCCTGTCGTAGTCTTTTCCCTCGTGCCCCGCAGGGGCTCCCCGGAATAGTGGAGTGAATCGTGTACGCCATCGTTCGTGCCGGCGGTCGGCAAGAGAAGGTCGCCATCGGCGACCTCGTGGTCATGGACCGCGTCACCGGCGAGCCTGGTGGCTCCGTGTCCCTCCCGGCCGTGCTCGTCGTCGATGGCGCGAAGGTCACCTCGGATGCCGCAGCGCTCGCGAAGGTCACGGTCACCGCAGAGATCGTCGACCACCGGCGTGGTCCCAAGATCGACATCCTCAAGTACAAGAACAAGACCGGGTACCGCAAGCGCATGGGCCATCGTCAGGAACTGACCGCGGTGCGTGTCACCGGGATCAGCACGGGCAAGTAGGAGAAGTCATGGCGCACAAAAAGGGCGCATCGAGCACGCGCAACGGACGCGACAGCAATGCCCAGCGTCTCGGCGTAAAGCGCTTCGCCGGCCAGGAGGTCAACGCGGGCGAGATCATCGTGCGTCAGCGTGGGACCCACTTCCACCCGGGAACCAATGTGGGGCGTGGCGGCGACGACACCCTCTTCGCCCTCGCAGCGGGGACCGTGGAATTCGGAAGCCATCGCGGACGCCGAGTCGTCAACATCGTGGCGGCCTCCTAGAGGACGCGATCGACATGCGAGGGCGGGTCCACTGACCCGCCCTTTTGCATGGGGAGGAGGAATCACATGGCGACATTCGTCGACCGAGTCCTCATCCACGCCAAAGCCGGTAGCGGCGGCAACGGATGCGCCTCCGTCCATCGCGAGAAGTTCAAGCCTCTCGGGGGTCCCGACGGCGGCAACGGTGGCCGTGGTGGCGACATCGTGGCCGTGGTCGATCCGCACATCACCACATTGCTCGAGTTCCATCGCTCCCCGCATCGCACTGCCGGGAACGGGCGTCCGGGTCAGGGATCGCACCGCAACGGTGCCGATGGTGATGACATCGTCCTGCGTGTTCCCTCCGGGACGCAGGTCACGTCGGTGTCGGGCGAGGTGCTCGCAGATCTTGTCGGATCGGGCGAACGGTTCGTCATCGCCCGGGGTGGTCGGGGTGGTTTGGGGAATGCGGCATTGGCCTCCCCGCGACGCAAGGCACCAGGGTTCGCCCTGCTCGGCGAACCGGGTGAGCAATGCGAGATCGTCCTCGAGCTCAAGACGGTCGCCGATGTCGCGCTCGTCGGATATCCCAGTGCGGGCAAGTCCAGTCTGATCGCCGCGATGTCGGCTGCGCGCCCCAAGATCGCGGACTACCCGTTCACGACGCTCGTACCGAACCTCGGGGTCGTGACCGCGGGTGAGGTCGTGTACACGATCGCCGACGTCCCCGGACTCATCCCCGGTGCCAGTCAGGGAAAGGGCCTGGGTTTGGAGTTTCTGCGCCACGTCGAACGGTGTCTCGTGCTTGCGCACGTCATTGACTGCGCCACCCTCGAGCCTGGCCGCGATCCGGTCGCCGATCTCGATGTGATCGAGGCCGAACTCGCCGCCTACGGAGGGCTGCAGGACCGGCCGCGCGTGGTGGTGCTCAACAAGATCGACCTGCCGGATGGCCGAACCATGGCGGAACTCGTGACCCCCGCGCTCATCGAACGCGGGTACCCGGTCTTCCCGGTCTCTGCCGTGACACACGAGGGACTCCGCGCACTCTCCTTCGCCCTCGCGGAACGGGTACGGCAGTCGCGGTCGGTCACGGTGGAGGCGACCGTGCCGCGCATCGTGATCCGCCCGGTCGACGACCAGGGGTTCACCGTTGCGCGGGAGGGTGACGCCTTCCGAGTCCGCGGCCAACGGCCGGAGCGCTGGGTGCGCCAGACCGACTTCAGCAACGACGAGGCCGTCGGGTACCTCGGCGACCGCCTGGCACGCCTCGGTCTCGAAGAGGAACTCGTACGTCTCGGGGCCCAGCCGGGCAGCGAAGTTCGAGTCGGTTCGGACGACAATGCCGTGGTGTTCGATTGGTATCCGACGATCGGGTCCGTAGCGCACCAGGGACCGCGTGGAACAGACGCCCGACTCGGGCTGGACCACCGCGATCTCGTGGACGGAGGTGACGACGATGACGACCGCTGACGACGTGCGCGTGCGTATCGCGCGGGCACCGAGGATCGTGGTCAAGGTCGGTTCGTCCTCGCTCACCCACGACGGCGCCCTGGACCCGGATCGACTCCGTGCCCTCGTCTCCGTCGTCGCGCAGCGCCGGGAACAGGGAACTCAGGTTGTCCTGGTCTCCAGCGGTGCCATCGCGAGTGGAATGCCGTCGCTGGGATTGCGTGCCCGCCCGCGGGATCTCGCAACTCAGCAGGCGGCCGCGAGTGTTGGACAGGGGCTCTTGATCGCCCACTACACCGCAGCCTTCGCGACACATGGATTCACCGTGGGTCAGGTCCTGCTTACGTCGGACGACGTCACGCGGCGCACGCACTATCGCAATGCGCAACGGACCTTCTTCCGTCTCCTCGAACTGGGAATCGTGCCGATCGTCAATGAGAACGACACCGTTGCGACGGATGAAATTCGAGTCGGCGACAACGATCGACTCGCGGCCTTGGTGGCGCACGTGGTGCAGGCCGAGGCGCTGATCCTGTTGTCGGACGTTCCCGGTCTCTACGACGGGCCACCCGAGCGGGGTGACGCGCGGTTCATTCCCGAGGTGCATTCGACCGCCGATCTCGCTGACGTCTCAATCGGCGGCGTGGGGTCCGCCGGTGTGGGACTCGGTGGGATGTCGTCGAAGGTCCAGGCAGCAGGGATTGCGGCCTCCGCCGG
>JBEIHR010000055.1:0-13039 GCA_040381195.1 Rubricoccaceae bacterium | reverse complement strand
TTACCTCACCAACAAGCTGATAGGCCGCGGGCCCATCCCAGACCGAAAAACTTTCCAATTCCGCAGATGCCTGCAGAACTCGTATCCGGTATTAGCACCTCTTTCGAGGAGTTATCCCGAAGTCTGGGGCAGGTTGCCCACGTGTTACTCACCCGTTCGCCACTGATCCGGCGGAGCAAGCTCCACCTTCACCGTTCGACTTGCATGTGTTAAGCACGCCGCCAGCGTTCGTCCTGAGCCAGGATCAAACTCTCCATTGATGAATGTGTTTGACGCTGGCAGACAGAGCTGTGTGCTCTCGTCAACCAAAGGAATCCGTGCGACGCGGTAGGGCAAGCCCCACCACCCCGCAACGGGGTAATGATTTGGCATTGACAAATGACACGCTGTTGAGTTCTCAAGGTACGGACGCGCACCGAACCCGGGTCTCTCGACCCGAATTTGGGGCAACATTCCAAATTTACGCGAAACCGGGCAGGAAGTCAAAACGCCCTATTCGGACATTTCATCCCGGATCACGTCCCGCGGACCGGCCTGACGTCCGTTCCTCCAGCGGGGGGAGGAAAAGAGTACGTCATGCGGGGCACCAAAAGCAAATCGCCCCTAGCCCAGCCGGATCCCACCGATCGTGCGCTTGCCTCGGCGCAGAACCAGCCACCGGCCGTGGACCAGCTCCCCCACGGCCGGACGGTGGGCCGGGTCCTCAACTCGGAGATTGTTCACGTAGGCCCCACCCTCATTGACCGCGCGACGTGCGGCACCTTTGGATTCCACCAGCCCGGCCCGGACGAACAGCTCGTCGACCGCGGGGAGCAGTCCCCCGTCCACCTCGGATGCGGACACCTCCCCATGTGGTGCCTCCGCTAGCGCCGCACTCAACGTCGACTCCGCAATCGTGGACAGGTCTCCCTGGCCGAACAGCACCCGCCCCGCCTCCTCGGCCGCCTGTCGCTCGTGCACCCCGTGCACGAGGTCGGTTAATTCTTCGGCGAGTGCGCGTTGCGCCGCCCGCTCCTGTGGTTTCTCCTGGGTAGCCGCGAGGAG
Source organism: Rubricoccaceae bacterium (assembly GCA_040381195.1). GTDB lineage: Bacteria > Actinomycetota > Actinomycetes > S36-B12 > S36-B12 > VGCC01. The sequence goes on along the minus strand of JBEIHR010000055.1, from coordinate 11,995 downwards.
CGCATCGACCTCACTGCGGGATCGGAACGAGTACGTGCGCAGCAGGGTCGGCACGTCACGATCGTCAGCATTGAGCCAGAACTGGAAGAAGGCGTAGGGGCTGGTCAACTCCGGATCCAGCCACACTGTCCCCGACTCGGTCTTTCCGAATTTCGTGCCATCGGCCTTCGTGAGCAACGGCGTCGTCAGCGCATGCGCGTGCGCACCCTCAACTCGACGGATGAGGTCCACCCCCGCAGTGATGTTGCCCCACTGGTCCGAGCCACCAGTCTGCAGGATGCAGTCGTAGCGGCGATACAACTCGAGGAAGTCGAAGGACTGCAGCAACTGATAGCTGAACTCCGTGAAGCTGATCCCGTCCTTGGCCAGCCGCGCAGCGACGGCCTCCCGATCGAGCATCCGATTCACGCTGAAGTGCTTGCCGATATCTCGGAGGAACTCCAGCACCCCCACGTTCTCAGTCCAGTCGTAGTTGTTGACCATGACGGCTGCGTTCGTGCCGGTGAAGTCGTAGTAGCGCTCGAGCTGGCCGCGGATACGCGCAACCCATTCCTCGACCACCTCGCGCGGGTTGAGGCTGCGCTCCCCCGAATCCTGGGGATCGCCGATCAGACCGGTGGCGCCACCGACCAAGGCCAAGGGTCGATGACCGTGCAGTTGGAATCGGCGGACGGTCAGGATCTGCGCCAGATTCCCCACATGCAGGCTCGGTGCCGTGGGATCGAATCCGCAGTAGAGGCTGATGGAACCGTCCGTGACCGCGCGCAGCGCGTCGAGGTCGGTGCTCTGGGCGATCAGACCACGCCACTCGAGCTCTCCAATGATCCCGGTCACCTGGGCATTCTTGCCCATAGCCGCAGGTGGACGCTGGCATCATGCGCGCGTGGCGTACTCCCGGGCACGGATGCAGGCAGCGGCGGATCACATCATGGCGGCGGATCCCGCGTTCGCCTCGATCATCGGGGAGTCCCCGATGTGCACCATCGGCAAGGGCTCCCGTAACCAACTGACTCCCTTCCACTCCCTCGTTGGCTCGGTGATCGCGCAGCAACTCTCCGTGAAAGCTGCGGACACGATCACGGGTCGTGTCGAGGTGCACCTCGGGGGCGAGGTGACAGCTCAGCGGATCGTCATGGTCGACGAGGCTGAACTCCGCGCTGCAGGGCTCTCCGGTGCAAAAACCCGCACCATCAAGGGTCTGGCCCACGCCGTCCACGAGGGCGCCCTCGACCTCGAACGCACGTTGACCCATCCCGAGGACTCCGCCATCGTCGCGGAGCTCACGAAACTGTGGGGTATCGGTCGCTGGACCGCGGAGATGTTCCTGATGTTCACGATGCACCGGCTCGATGTCTGGCCCACGGGTGATCTGGCCATGCGCAAGGGCTGGAACATCATCCATGGGGAATCGGGTGACATAGATCCGCAGATCCTCGAACCACTCGGGGACCCACTTCGTCCCTATCGCAGCGTCGCCGCCTGGTATTGCTGGCGGGCAGTCGAGGGCGGCAGCTCTAGTTGGTAAGGCGCGAACCGATCCGCCACGCGGCTACCGCGATCAGTGCACCAACCGCATTGGACGCTACGTCGAGCACCGACCCGGATCGATCCGATGTCAGCATCTGCAGCAGTTCCATGACGATCCCAATGCCCAGTGCGATCAGCCCGGTCACCATCAATTTCGGAGCACGCTGAGACGCAAGCAGCAGGAGAGTCAGCCCGAGATAGCCTGCGATGTGCACGAGCACGTCTCCGAAGGTGAAGGCACCTCGCACGGATTCCTGCGGCGCCAGTGAGCCCCAGGTGAGGACGGCCAACCACACCGCTGCGGCCACCCGAGCGACCGCAAAGCGCGCACTCATCCCCAGAGACGCCGTGCTTCGGTGATGCGGACATCGATCTCATCGAGTTGCTCGGCTACACGTGTCGGGGAGGTCCCGCCACGGGCATCACGGGCAGCCATCGATCCCTCGACGCTGAGGACCGCCCGCACCTCGGGAGTGAGAGCTGGATCGATACCCGAGAATTCTGAGTCCGTGAGATTCCACAGCTCCGCACCGCGCGCCTCCGCAGTACGCACGCACTCCCCCGCGACCTCATGTGCCCTTCGGAAGGGAACCCCCTGGCGCACCAACCACTCAGCGATATCGGTCGCCAAGGCATAACCCTCGGGAGCGGATGCCGCCATGCGTGCCACATCGAACCGAAGCGTGGCGATCATCCCCGTCATAGCCGGCAGTACGAGCAGGAGTTGATCGACGGTGTCAAATGCCGGCTCCTTGTCCTCCTGCAGGTCACGGTTGTATCCGAAGGGCATTCCCTTCAATGTGGCGAGCAGTCCCGTCAGGTTGCCGATGAGGCGTCCCGCCTTGCCGCGAGCCAGTTCTGCAACATCGGGGTTCTTCTTCTGGGGCATGATTGATGAACCCGTGGACCATTCATCGTCGAGGTGCGCCCAGCCGAATTCGCGGGAGGCCATCACGATCACCTCTTCACCGATGCGAGACAGGTGAACCCCGAGCATCGCCCCCACGAAACAGAACTCCGCAACCCAGTCCCGGTCGCTCGTGGCATCGATGGAGTTGGCCAGTGCCGCCTGGAATCCCAGTTCCCGGGCCACGGCCTCCGGGTCGAGATCGAGGGAGGAACCCGCGAGAGCTCCGGCACCCAGGGGCGAGATGGACGCCCGTCGTCTCCAATCGGCGAGCCGCTCCACATCCCGGAGCAGCGCGTGCACGTGCTTGGCCAACTCGTGCCCGAAGGACACCGGCTGAGCATGTTGCAGGTGGGTGAAGCCGGGTGCTGCGGTCTCCACGTGTACGCGCGCCTGGCCTTGGAGAGCAGCGATGAGGTCCAAGGTTGCACGGGCAATCTCCTGCGCGGCGTCGCGGAGGAACAGCCGGAAGTCGGTGGCGACTTGATCATTACGGCTGCGTCCCGCACGCAACTTGCCGCCGAGGTCACCCAGGCGCTCGACAAGAAGCCGTTCGATTGCTGTGTGTACGTCTTCGTCCGCGGGATCAGGCAGGATCGTTCCTGCAGCGACTCCGGCTGCGCACTCCTGGATCGCAGCTTCCACGCGCGCCAATTCATCCGCACTCAGCAACCCGGCTCCCGCGAGAACGCGGGCGTGGGCGCGGGTCTGCTGGAGGTCGTAAGGCGCGAGCCGCCAGTCGAAGTGCACGGAGCGGCTGAGGGCCGCCATCGCATCTGCGGGGCCACTGGCGAATCGCCCGCCCCAGAGGCGCAGGGTCTCCTCGGTCATCCGGACCTCCCCGAGCGGCCTGTGCTCATGGACACCAGTGTGTCGCAGAGCGCGACCGCATCCTTCGCCGTGCGCATGACGATGATGATCGTGTCGTCACCCGCCACGGTTCCCACGGTGTCGAATGCGGGATTGCGATCGAGATGACCAGCGAGATATTGCGCAGCACCGGGCGGCGTGCGCACAACCGCTATGTTCCCGGCGGGTTCGGCCCACAGCAGGGTGTCGGTCACGATGCGTTGCAAGGAATGATCCTCACGCGGCAAGGATGTGTCGATCGCGGCCCGCGAGGGAACCGAATAGCGCACTTCCCCGGTGATCAGGTGCTCCTTGACCGCACCCAACGCATCCAGATCGCGTGACAGGGTCGCCTGGGTGACATGGATTCCCTCGTCGTCGAGGAGTCTCCCGAGATCCTCCTGCGAGGTGATCGTCCGTGAGCTCACGAGGGCGGCAATTCGGGCCCGCCGGGCGGCCATCGAAACCGGCACTGTGCGTGTCTTCACACCGACCTCCCCCATGCCTCGATCGCTGCGTCGATGTCTGCATCGGTGATCGTGAGTGCTGGCGCCATACGAATTGCCGTCGGTGACACCGGATTGGCGAGAACGCCGTTCGCGCGCAGGGTTGCTTCGACTTCGGACGACGGTGTGTCGAGCAACGCTGCTGCGCGCAGGAGCCCTCGGCCCCGAACCTCGCTCACCGCCGAATCAGCAACCTTCATCACTCCCTGGGCCAACCGTTCCCCGGCCTCCTGCGCACGCAGAAGCACACCGTCGGACTCGATGGCATCGATGACGGCGAGGGCGGCACGTGCACTGATCGGGTTGCCACCGAAGGTCGATCCGTGCATCCCCGGGGAGAACAGCGACGCGGCAGCCCCGATGCCGATCACCGCACCCATCGGCATACCACCGGCTAGACCCTTCGCCAGGGTGATGACGTCAGGGGTGATCCCCTCCCACTGGTACCCGAACCAGTGGCCGGTGCGACCCATACCCGTTTGCACCTCGTCGAGAACCAAGAGCGCACCCGCGCGCTCGGTGACTTCGCGCGCAGTGCGCAGGTAGCCCTCCGGCGGAACGATCACACCGCCCTCGCCCTGAATGGGCTCGAGGAAGACCGCGGCCGTCTGGCCATCCACGGCAGCGGCCAGCGCCTCGGCGTCGCCGAAGGGCACCACGTGCACATCTCCAGGCAACGGCCGGAATGGGTCGGCCTTACCCGGCTGTGCGGTCAAGGAGAGCGCACCCATGGTGCGCCCATGGAATGAGCCCTCGGCGACGACCACTCGTGTCCGGCCGGTCAGACGCGACATCTTGAACGCCGCCTCATTCGCCTCGGCACCGCTGTTGCAGAAGAAGACCCGCGAGGAGTCGTCGCCGACGAGACCGATCAGGCGCTCGGCAAGCGCCATTCCGGGCTCGGTCGCGTACAGGTTGCTCACGTGACCGATCTCCGACCACTGCTCGGTCATCGCGGCGATCACACGCGGATCGCCATGACCCAGGGCATTCACCGCTATGCCTGCAATGAGATCGACGTACTCGTTTCCCTCGGTGTCCCAGACTCGCGATCCGAATCCTCGCGTCAACATCACCTTCGGGGTGCCGTAGTTATCCATCATCGCAGCGCCCCAGCGCTCCTGCCACGTCATGCCGTCGCCCCCTCCGGTAGGACCAACGTGCCGACGCCCTGATCGGTGAAGATCTCCACAAGAAGCCCGTGAGGCACACGCCCATCGATGATGTGCGCTCGCGCCACGCCTGCGTCGACAGCGCGAAGACACGCCTCCATCTTCGGCACCATGCCGGCCGACAGCGACGGAAGCAGGGCGCGCAGATCCTCCGCGGTAATGGATGCGATGACCTCGTCGCTGGCCGGCCAATCCCGGTAGAGACCCTCCACGTCGGTCAGGACGACGAGTTTCGCGGCCTTCATCGCTGCGGCGATCGCCGCCGCTCCGGTGTCCGCGTTGACATTGAGCAACTCCCCCACATCGTTGCGCGCCACGGTCGAGATCACCGGGACTCCGCCACCGGCAAGGATCGCCTCGATTCGTTCAGTGTCGACTTCGGTGATGTCTCCGACAAGTCCCACATCCACCTCGTCGCCATCGACGATCGCGGTCCGCTTCTCTCCCACCAGCAATCCGTCGTCCCCGGATATCCCCACGGCGCACTCGGAGTGCGCATTGATCGCGCGCACCAGATCCGCCTGCACTTCCCCTGCCAGAACCTCACGCACCACCTGCATGATCTCGGGCGTGGTAACGCGCAATCCGCCACGGAACTCCGAGGTGATTCCCTGCTCGTCGAGCCGGGCATTGATCTGTGGACCACCGCCGTGCACCACGATCGGCCGCAGGCCCGCCAAACGTAAGAACACGATGTCTGCGGCGAACGCGTCAGTGAGTGAGGCGTCGACCATGGCGTGACCGCCGAACTTCACCACGACGGTGCTGCCGTGAAAGCGCTGCAGCCACGGCACCGCCTCGGCGAGGACCGCCGCCTGCTCGCGTGCCCGCGCGGTCATGTCGCGTACGCCGAATTCTCGTGGACGTAGTCCGCGGTGAGATCGTTCGTCAGGATCGTGGCCTCGAATGAGCCCGCACCCAGATCGACGTCAATGAGCACGCGACGGCCTGACATGTCGACAAGGTCCCGGGGTTCACCAACCCCACCTCCGCGGCATACCCACACCCCGTTGATGGCAACGTTGACGTGATCGGACTCGAAAGTCGCGCTGGTGGTCCCGAGCGCGGAGAGGATGCGTCCCCAGTTGGGATCCTCGCCATGAAGCGCGCACTTGAGCAGGTTGCTGCGTGAGATCGCGCGCGCCGCGACGAGTGCATCCGTCTCCGACGCCGCTCCACGAACCGTGATCTCGATGTCCTTGGACGCCCCCTCAGCGTCGGCTATGAGCTGGCGGGCGAGATCCGCGCACACTTCGGTGACCGCATCCGTGAAGGACCCTGGATCAGGGGTGACTCCGGACGCACCACTCGCCATCAACAGGACGGTGTCGTTGGTGCTCATGCAGCCGTCGGAATCGATTCGGTCGAAGGTGAGCGAGCTTGCCACGCGCACAGCCGTATCAGCCAAATCCGCATCGACCACAGCGTCCGTCGTGATCACGACCAACATCGTCGCGAGGGTCGGCGCCAACATGCCGGCTCCCTTCGCCATGCCAGCGACCGTGAATCCACCGGTGGTCAGCTGCGCCGTCTTCGGCACCGAGTCCGTCGTCATGATCGCCCGTGCAGCATCGGCACCACCGGTGTCCGAGAGGGCCTCCACCGCGGCATCGATACCCGCGCGGACACGCGCCATTGGTAGCAATTCACCGATGAGCCCTGTCGAACACACGAGTACGTCTCCCGCACCGATCTCCACGCCGCTGGCCCGCAAGGACTCAGCCGTGCGCTCAGCCATCTCGTGCGCATCGGCGAAACCCTGGGTTCCCGTGCAAGCATTCGCACCACCCGAGTTCAGGATCACGGCGCGGGCAGAGCCGTCGGAGACCGCTTGTCGCGACCACAGCACGGGCGCGGCAGCGAACCGGTTCGATGTGAAGACTGCGGCGGCCACATCGAGGGGTCCCTCATTTACAACGAGGGCGACATCCGGATTACCCGAGGCCTTGATGCCTGCTGCCAGGCCGGCCGCACGGAATCCCTTCGCCGAGGTGACAGTCATGGCGCGACTCCGATCGCATCCAGCCCTGCACCTTCGTCGAAGCCGAACATGAGGTTCGCATTCTGGATCGCCTGCCCAGCCGCACCCTTTCCGAGATTGTCGATTGCAGCAACCACGATGACGCGCCCCACGTGCTCATCAACAGCGACCTGCACGTGCGCGCTATTGGTACCGAACACCGCCGCCGTCTGCGGCCAGCGACCCTCGGGAAGCACCGTGACGAAGGGTTCGCTGCGGTATGCATCGACAAGGAGGGCACGAACATCCGGCGCGCCCACGATCGGTGCGGTGCAGGTGGCCACGATCCCGCGCGGCATGGGTGCCAGCAGAGGGGTGAACGACACCCGCGCGCGGCTTCCGCCGGCTGCCCGGGAGATGCTCTGCTCCATCTCCGGTATGTGCTGGTGCACACCCCCCACCTTGTACGCCGACATGGATCCCATGACGTTGCTGGCAAGCAAGGAATCCGAGGCCTTGCGGCCTGCGCCCGTTGTCCCGGAGGCCGCCACGACGACGATGTCGGTCAGATCGATCGCGGATACGAGCGGTGCAAGGGCGAGTGCCACTGCCGTCGGGTAGCAGCCGGGATTCGCGATGCGATCCGAAGCCGCGATCGCCGATCGCGCGCCCGCGAGCTCGGGAAGTCCGTATGTCCAGGTTCCGGCGTGCGTTCCTCCGTAGAAGTTCTCCCACGCACCGGCATCCGCCAGGCGGAAGTCGGCACCGAGATCCACGATGCGCGCGCTCGCTGGGAGCGCTGACGCGAGCGCGGCCGATTCCCCGTGCGGGAGGGCTAGGAAGACGAGGTCCGCGTCCCCGAGGACCTGCGCGCTGGCCTGCTCGAGGATCAAGTCCGACCACGCGGTCCCGGCGAATCCCGGGTGCACGGCGGCGAGGGTCTCCCCGGCGCGACCTGCGGCACAGGCGGCGACCAGGTCGAAGTGCGGGTGCTGGGCCAGGTAGCGCAGGAGCTCCCCACCGGCGTAGCCCGAGGCGCCGGCCACGGCCACAGAGGTCATAGCAAAATTATACGCATATTCGCATATCTATCGGAGGCGGGCCCCCACCCCACGAGCCGCGTCGATGGCGCCCTGGCGTGCCCGGGCGATCTCCTCGGCCTCGAGGGTGCGGTCGGCCGCCCGGAAACGTAGGGCGAAGGCCACGGACTTCTCTCCGGCCGGGACCTGGTCACCGCGATAGATGTCGAACACCGTGACGTCCTCGAGGAGCTCCCCCGCGCCGGCGCGCACGGCGTCCTCCAGCGCGGCGATGGGAACTTCCTCGGCGACCACGAGGGCCAGATCCTCCTTGGCTACCGGGTGCGTGCTGAACATCGGGGCGGGACGGACTGCAGGACTTGCGGCGACGACGGCATCGAGGTCGAGTTCCATCGCGCACGTGCCACGCGCGAGGCCGAGGGCCTCGACGACCGACGGGTGCAGTTCACCGGCGTATCCGAGGACCGTGCCACCGACGGTGATCGCGGCACAGCGACCCGGGTGGAAGGGAGCATCGACAGCCTGCTGCGCACGACCCTGCACCCCGCAGGTGTCCAGGATGCTCATCGCACCGGCGACTGCGTCCGCCCATGTGACAGCCTCGGCCGGGCCCCACCAACTCTTGGGCCTGCGCACACCAGACCACACCGCGGCCACGTGCATCGGTTGCTGCGGAAGCAAGGCTTCAAGCGAGGCCCACTGCGCATCCGTCGGTCGCGCGGACACGCCGGGTCGCGGAGGATCGTCTGCCCCGGCAGCCCCGAGGAAGACCGACCCGATCTCGAAGATCGCGATGTCGGTGAGCCCACGCCCGAGGTTGCGCTGGGCGGCAGCGAGAAGGGTGGGCAGGATCGCCCCGCGCAGTGCGGGTTGCTCTTCCGAGAGCGGGTTCGCCAGCCGCGGTGTTGAGCGGCGTGGATCGTCACTCGTGAGCCGCAGTGCGTCGGCGTCTGCATCACCGACGAACGGATACGTGAGGACTTCCACCAGGCCGCGGGAGGCAAGGGCGGTGCCCACCCGGCGGCGCAGACGCTGCGCGTGGGTGAGTCCATGACCGGCGGGAGCCGTGGGCAGGGTGGAGGGGAGATGGTCGTAGCCGACGATGCGGACGACTTCCTCGATCAGGTCCGATGGCTCGCGCAGATCCGGGCGCCACGTGGGTGGGGTCACCGTGAGTACGTCGCTCCCGGAGACAACGCACCCGACGGCTTCGAGAATCGACACACTCGTGGTGCGATCGATCGGCATGCCGGCTACCTGGGCCGGCAGATCGGCATCCAACTCGATAGTCACCATGTCCATTGGGGCTTCGACCGCCGTCATACCCTGGTAGCGCCCACCGGCGAGTTCAACGAGGAGTTCCGCCGCGCGTGCGGACGCGACGGGAGCGAGCACTCGGTCGATGCCGCGTTCGAATCGACGACTTGCTTCACTCGAGAGCCGGTGCCGGCGTCCCATCCGAGCGATCACCGGTGATGCGAAGTACGCGGCCTCGAGGGCGATGTTGCGCGATGAGTCACCGATCTCCGTGTGCGCCCCACCCATCACACCGGCCAGGCCGATCGCTCCTCGGTCGTCGCGGATCGTGAGGTCGTCGGTGGTGAGTGTCCGGTCGATGTGGTCGATGGTCTCGAGATGTTCACCGGCCGATGCACGACCCACGCGAATGGGTCCCTGCAGGGCATCCAGATCGAAGGCATGCAACGGCTGACCGAGCTCGAGCATCACGTAGTTCGTAACGTCGACGGCGAAGGACACCGAACGCATTCCACAATCACGCAGCCGATTCACCATCCACTGCGGTGTGGGAACGGACGGATCGATGCCGGTGATGGTGCGCAGAGTGAACAGGGGGCAGGCTTCGAGGTCATCCGAGGCGCAACCGAGGGGGACGAGCTCTCCTGCGGGTGCGGGAAGTGTTTCGGTGCGCTCCGCGGGATCCGTGAACACCACGCCGTAGGCGGTCGCCACCTCGCGGGCGATCCCTCGAGCGGACAACGCGTAACCACGGTCCGGGGTGATGGCGATGTCGAGGATCTCGTCGCCCACGCCGAGGACGGGTACGGCATCAGCTCCGGGAAGTGCCGTCCCCGGGGGCAGAACGATGATCCCGCCATGGTCGTCCCCGAGCCCGAGTTCACGTTCGGAACAGATCATCCCGTCGGACACGTGTCCGTACGTCTCGCGCGCGGTGATGGTGAAGTCACCCGGGAGGGTTGTGCCCGGCGGCGCCACAACCACGAGGTCCCCCACGACAAAGTTGCGGGCACCGCAGATGATCCCGCGCGGTGAGGCCTCCCCCAGGTCCACCTGACACCAGCGGATCGGTTTCTTGAACTCGGTCAACTCCTCGATGTCGAGCACACGGCCGACCATGATCGGCCCTCGAAGGCCGTCACCTACGGACGTGACGGTCTCAACCTCCAGACCGGCGTTGATCAGCCGGTGCGCGATGTCGCGACCTGATTGATCGGCGGGGACGGCAACGAGTTCCCGGATCCACGAGATCGGAATGCGCATCAGGCCTCCACCCCGAACGCCCGCGTGAACCGCACATCCCCTTCGACCATGTCACGCATGTCGGTCACGCCGTTGCGGAACATCAACGTGCGCTCGATCCCCATGCCGAAGGCGAATCCCCGATAGGTCGCGGTGTCGATGCCGACAGCCCGCAGTACGCGCGGGTTGACCATCCCGCAGCCGCCCCATTCGATCCATCCCTCGCTCCCGCACGTGCGGCAGGGACGCTCGGGGTTGTCCACCGAGGCGCCGTGACAGACGAAGCATTCGAGATCCACCTCGGCGCTCGGCTCGGTGAACGGAAAGTACGAGGGGCGCAAGCGCGTGTTGACGTCGTCACCGAACATCTGACGTGCGAGGTGGTCCAACGTGCCTTTGAGGTCTGCCATGGTCAAACCGACATCGACGGCGAGGCCCTCGATCTGGTGGAAGACCGGGGTGTGCGTGGCGTCGAGTTCATCGGTACGGAAGACCCGACCCGGAGCCACGACGTAGATGGGCAGTGAGCGCTCGAGCATCGCACGGATCTGAATGGGTGAAGTCTGCGTGCGCAGCACCACGCCACTGTCCGGTGACTCCACATAGAACGTGTCCTGCATCGTCCGCGCTGGATGATCCGGGGGAACGTTCAAGGCGTCGAAATTCGCCCACTCGGCTTCTGCCTCCGGGCCTTCGGCGATGTCGTAGCCCATGGAGATGAAGACGTCGGCCATGCGCTCCATGAGGGTCGTGAGGGGGTGGCGTCCACCGATGGGCTGGGTGACCACGGGAACGGTCACGTCCACGGCCTCAGCGAGCAGCACCCGCTCATCACGTTCGCGCAGCAGTACGGCTTCGCGCGCATCCAGGGCGCTGCTGATCCGACTACGGGCGGCGCCCACGCGCTTACCCACCTCCGCCTTCGCCGCGGGGGGGAGTGCGCCGATCTCCCGATTGGCCAGGGCGAGAGGTGACTTGTCCCCCGCATGGGCGAGGCGGGCGGTCTTCAGGTCATCGAGATTCGCGGCCGACCCGATGTCGGCGAGGGCAGCATCGACCATCGCCTCGACGGATTCGTCCCCAAGTGCGGCGACCTGCTTGGGGTCGAAGTTGGTATTCGGACCGGACATTGCGACGCGAGTATGGCAGGCGGGATGGGCAGGGGCGCGGACTAGTGATCCTCGCCGAGGACCGCCCGCACCAGGGCGGCCGCCGAATCCTCGATCGAGCCGGTTCCGCGCAGGACGAGGTCCGGGGCGCTCGGGATCTCATAGCCCTGTCCGACACCGGTCATGTTGGGCAGCGCACCGGCGGCCGCCTTCGCATACAGGCCCTTGGGGTCACGCTCAGAGCACACGTCGACCGGCGTATCGATGTACACCTCGATGAACTCACCCTCACCAAAGAGCGAACGAGCAGCATCGCGGTCGGCTTGATACGGGGAGACGAGTGCTACGAAGACCACCAGTCCCGCGTCCTTCATCAACTTGGCGACTTCGGCGACACGACGCACGTTCTCCGCGCGATCCTCCGGC
>JBEIHR010000054.1:0-13194 GCA_040381195.1 Rubricoccaceae bacterium | reverse complement strand
GGAAGCCCTCCCGGTAGCTGGGTAGCGCCAAAGCGTCGAGGGCCCAGTAGGCAGATCGGGGATCAGGGGTGCGCGGAAGGCGGTGCGCCCAAGCCTGCCGGTCGATGAGGTCGAGGGCGGCGTCAAGTTCGCCTGAGTCCTCGCGTGGTCCGATAAGTACGAGTCGAATTCGAGGATCCTCTGTGTGCGCGTTGATGGCTGCGTCGACAAGTTCCCGAACACCTTTGTCCGGCGCGATGCGACCGATGAAACCGACGGCAATGTCGTCGTGGCCCAGGCCGAATGTTGATCGAGCCTGCTCGCGCTCGTCCGGACTTGGTGGGCGAAACCACGCCACATCAACTCCGCAGCAGGACCCGTCCCCGAGCACGCGCCCCTGCCCCGGTTCTAGGAGTCCTACACGCTGTATGGTGTCGAGAAGGCTTGGACTGTCCACTAGAACATCCGTTGATGCGCGAATCGCGGCGCGCTCGGACCATCGGGTGAGGAGTCCGAGGATGCCACCGAGGCCCTCGGAGCGCAGCCCGCGCACGTGGAAGATTCGGGTGGGGGTGCCGACTCGCCGCGCGGCCAGGAGGGCAAGAAGGCTCGCCTTTGGAGTGCTGGCGATCACAACGTCTGGATCCAGGTCATGCAGAATCCTGAGCCAAGCTCGGTAAGCGCGCAGGTCGCTTAGCGGGGCGAGGGTGCGCTCCATCGCCAAGGGGTGGATTGTCACGCCGACCAGGTCCTGAAGGCGGACGAAGGAGTCGGTGCCGTCGTCGGGGGCGCACACGATGTCGACCCGCCATCCGCGGGCGGCCAGGGCGGTCGCCTGATCCCGGAGAAACGCCTGAGCAGTCATCGCCACCGTCACGGCGAACACCACCCGCGGCATGTATCGGAGGCTACCCGGCCTGCGGCTGCTCCCTCGTTGCTGGCGACGTACGTAGGCTGCGGTGCATGGACTCCCCGCGGGTGTACCTGTCGCCGCCCACGGCGACTGAGCAGGACATTTCAGCTGTTGTCGCAGCGATGCGCTCCGGATGGGTGGCACCGGCGGGCCCGGACCTAGCGGCGTTTGAGTCGGACGTGGCGGAATACCTGGGGGTGGAGGCCGCGGTTGCCCTGTCCTCTGGGACGGCAGCCCTCCACCTTGCTCTGCAGTATTTGGGCGTGCTTTCGGGCGACGTGGTGATCGTCCCCACCGTCACCTTCGCCGCAACGGCGTTCCCTATCCGGTACCTCGGTGCAACGCCGATGTTCGTGGATATCGATGAATCATGGAATATGGATCCCGCCCTGCTGGAACGTGCATTGAGGCAGGCGCGGGATGCAGGACAACGCGTGGCCGCGGTGGTTCCGGTGGACCTCTACGGATCCCCAGCGTGCTATGCGGCCATCACTCCGATCCTCGAGGCCCACGGGGTCCCGATGGTCGAGGATGCCGCCGAGGGCCTTGGCGCCCGAGCGGGTGACCGATCGGTGGGCACGTTCGGCTCAGCAGGTGTCCTCTCCTTCAATGGAAACAAGATCATCACCACGTCCGGTGGTGGAATGCTCGTTACAAACTTCGTGGATATGGCGGAAAAGGTGCGCCACTGGTCCACACAGGCGCGGGAACCTCTGCCCTGGTACGAGCACCATGAGATCGGGTTCAACTACCGTCTGAGCAACTTGCTTGCGGCACTTGGCCGCTCCCAGTTCTCCCGTATCGACGCGGAGGTGGCTCGCAGGCGTCAGGTTCGGGAGTGGTACCGCGCACAGCTCACACACATCCCCGGGGTCAGCGTCCAGGACGACCCGCCGTGGGGGACGTCGAATGCCTGGCTCAGCGTCGCCCGATTCGATTCGGGTCGCTATCCCGAGGCCTCCACCCGTATCCGAGAACGTCTCGAGGAACACAACATCGAGTCACGTCCTATCTGGAAGCCGCTCCACCAGCAGCCGGTGTTCGCCGAGTGTCCCCGAGTGTTGACCGGTGCAGCAGATGCTCTCTTCACGGAAGGACTGTGCTTGCCTTCGGGGCCAGCCATGGACGAGGACCTCGTGGATCGCGTGACCACGGTGATCCATGGCGTGTTGACTCAGCGATGAATTCCCTCTATCGGAACTACATCAAGCGTTCTCTTGATGTCCTCATCAGCGTCATTGCGCTCGTGCTCCTCAGTCCCCTACTGCTGATCATCGCCATCCTCGTTCGATGGCGATTGGGCTCGCCCGTGTTCTTTCGCCAGACACGTCCTGGATTGGGTGGAGAGCCGTTCGTCCTCGTCAAGTTCCGCACGATGGACGATGCACGCGACCAGTCAGGGCAACCACTCCCGGATGGTCAAAGGCTCGGCAGGTTCGGAAGGTTCCTGCGCGCGAGTTCCTTGGACGAACTCCCAGAACTCTGGAATGTCGTGACGGGTTCGATGAGCATTGTCGGCCCGCGACCCCTGCTGCTGGAGTATCTCCCGCTGTATTCCGTGGAACAAGCACGACGGCACGAGGTGCGCCCGGGCCTCACGGGATGGGCGCAGGTGCACGGCAGGAACGCGCTGACCTGGGAGCAGCGATTTGTATTGGATCTCTGGTACGTCGACCACATGTCCTTCATGGTGGACATGAAGACCCTGGGCCTGACGATTGGAAACGTGCTGACCCGCCGCGGGATTACCGCCGAGGGAGAGGCCACCATGCCTCCCTTCCGCGGTTAGGTAGCGGCGTCGATGGCGCGCTGGTACGCGGCGAGGTAGGCATCGATCACCGCACTGGGCGACCAGACCGCCTCAGCGCGCTTACGGCATTGGAGTGCGGTCCGGGTGGACTCCTGAGTCGAGGACTCGCGCATCACCGAGATGAGTCCATGAGCAAAGTCATCTACGTCCCCCGGCTGAGCTAGGTAGCCGGTCTGCTCGTGGATCACGATGTCCGGCAGTCCACCAATGCGGAACGCCACCACGGGTGTTCCGCAGCTCAGTGCCTCCATGGCAGTCAACGGCATGTTGTCCTCCCGACTGGGAACAGCAACGACGTCCGCGGCGCAATACAGGTCCCGAAGCGTCGAGTCGTTGGAGACTGTGCCCCACCATGTGATCGAGAGGCCGTCGGGCTGGGCAGCTTGGTCAGCCGGGTCCGGAATGGGGCCGACCACGATCACGCGTGTCCCCGGATGCGCTTCTTCTACGCTTGGCAGTGCCGCGGCGAGCAG
Organism: Rubricoccaceae bacterium; assembly: GCA_040381195.1. GTDB lineage: Bacteria > Actinomycetota > Actinomycetes > S36-B12 > S36-B12 > VGCC01. The sequence goes on along the minus strand of JBEIHR010000054.1, from coordinate 10,019 downwards.
GTCCCACCCCTTGCGGTGATCCCGGATTCCCCCGGAGGAGAGGAACAGGATGACTTGCTCGTCCTGTCTCAACCCGAGGCGATGTCGCGCAGTCGAGCGGTCCATAGGTGCGTAGACGGTGGTGTCGACCAGGTGCGGTATGCGCTGGGTGGGCATGCCAACCGTGAGGGCGCTGGACTGCGAGGCCTCCTCCAGCCAGGAACTCGCTGGGACCATGACCGGAGAGATTCCTCGCCATGAACGCGCTTTGCGTTCGTAGGCCCATCGATCGAGATCGACACCTGATGCGTGGCTGGGCCGGTTATGGCGAGTGAAGCCGGTTGTTCGTCGCGCATCGTCGGGATCGAATCCATAGTGGTCGATGCCCGAGAACGGCCATATGTCGTAGAGCGACCACACGAGAGGGTGGCGTATCGCAGCGATTTGCTCGATGGACAGAAAACCGTCCGTGACCCAGTGCAGGTTCACCACATCCACCGGTTGGGCGTTAATCCACGATGCGCTGAGGCTGCCGAAGCGTGCGGGGGAGCGCCACCCCCGCACGGGCGAACCTTGGAGTCGCCAGAGGGAGTGGTCCAGAGAACGAGCCACCATCCAGCGAAGTTGACTCACCTGAGTGACACTCGGATCGCTCGTTTCGGCGTGCGCTACATGCATGCGGGAATCGACCCCGTGGTCGCGCATCGCCCTATGCAGCGCGTAAGCGGCACGCCCAGCCCCACCATGCCCGTCATACGTGCTCAGGTGGAGGACGCGGAGCGGCACCTCGTCAGAGTAATGGGACCGATAGTGGAGGATGGTCGCGTGAACGCCGCCCTCCTCGTTCTGTACGTGGCGTTGCCCGCGGTGGCATGGTGGCGCACACGCTCCCTCGCCTGGGTCGTCCTCACCGTGGGCGGAGCGGGAGCGGCCGTGGGCGCGGCTATCAGTGGCCTCATTGACCTCGGCGTCGGCTTTCAGCGGGAATCCCTCCAGGTCATCCTGCTGGCCAGTCTCGCCCTCGTCGCCGTCATCGCGTGGCTGCGGCCCCGCGGTGGCCACGTTCCCGAAGTTCGGCAGGCGGTCAGCATCCTGGCACCCGTCGGCGTGCTCCTGCTCCTCCTGGCCCTCATCACGGTGGTGTGGACCGATGGCCTGGCATTCCTGAAACCGGTGAGCTTCCTCATCGGTCACGACACGGCCGAGGACAACTCCCGGTGGCTCGACTACACCGCGCAGTGGGCGTCTGGCACGAGGATCGATCAGCCGGTGCCCATGGGTGGCCCGCTGCAGTTGTACTTGACGTTCGTCGGAACCGCGATGTCCGTGTATTCGCAGGTAGTTCTCGGAGGCATCAACGAAGTAGCGGTTGCGGCGAACTCCATCGTGTTCGGTGAGTACTTCCTCGTAGCCGCGATGCCCCTCGCTTTCGCGGTGATGGCCGAGGCGTTGTTCCGTTCCCCCAGGGTCAGAGATGCGCGAACCCGCGGCCTTATCCCCGCGCCGTTGATCTGGACGGGGGCCGCGGTTCTCTCCATCGCAGCCCTGGCCGTCATGGCCTACGGTCACCTCACCCTGCAATTCACCTTCCTCGTGGTGGGGCTCTGGGTCGCCACGTTCCTCTCACCCACTCGGATTCCCCGCGCGCGACTTCTCACGTCGCTGATCGCCGCGGCATCGATGACCGTGTGGTTGCCTCTCAACGTCATCGCCATCGTCGTGGTGATCATGTGGGCGGTGGTCTTGATCTCGCGTGGGGTGCGTTTCGGTCGAGCGCGCCTGGATGTGGTGGGCCTTTGTCTCGTGCTCGTCGTCGGACTCGGTGTCTTCAGCCCGATCTATTCGAGCATGAAGTACTTGTTCTTCGATTCGAGTGCGCTCGCGATACCGGGACTCTCTGCTGGAGGGATCGGAACCGCCGTCGGCGTTCCCGGTTTGGCGGATTCGATCCTGTTCGCTGCCAAGGGTGGGACCGAACAGGCCGGCCCGATCCTCATCCTGCTAGCGACGGTCGCGATCGTGGCGGCCTCCATCGTGGTGGCGCGACAGACCCCGCGGCGCCCCTCACTGGCCTACCGCTCCTTCGCTCCCCTCGGGATGCTCGCGGTGGTCGGACTATCCATCTATGTCCTGGACTTCTGGGGAACGGTGGGCGGACCGCACTACGGGTCCCTGAAGTTCTCCTTCATGGTGGCCGTCGTCGCCCTGGCCGCCGGATTTCCCGTGGCGGCGCTGCTCCTCGATCCCGCGAAGGTGGGACGGATGTCGGCTCCCCGGTGGGTGGCCATCGCGGGTGTTGTGCTGGCCCTTGCCGTGGACACCCTTCTGCCACGAGCTGTGGGGCAGGCGCGCCCACAGCAGTGGTCCCCACCTATCCCCTTCGACAACACGTCGGGGTCGTACTGGTACCCGGCTGAGGTCAATGGCCGGGCCGACCAGGCGATCGCGGACAATCCGATCGCGTGCATCTACCTCCCCGAGGGTTACCCGGCGCCGACGGCAATCGTTCCGTCCGGGCTGTCCCCGGGACAGCGCGTGTATGCCTGCACCCGCCAGCTGGCGGGGCTCGCCGGCCTGGATTCCCAGGCCCAGCCCGTGGTGTCCTGGTTGCTTCGCGAATGGACCACGAATACGCCCGCGTGGTCGGCCGTGTATGACGGGCTCGCGAGCCTGCCCCCAGATGTCCTCGACCGCCCGGTAATCCTCCTCGATGACGGCAGCAATGTGAAGGGTGTGGAAACGCTGCGATCCCTCCTCGGTCGATTCCCCAAGGATGTGGCGGGACTCAGCTGATTCGGGCTCGCGTGGCCGAACGCACCCGGCGTTCCAAGAGATCCAGGTACACAGCACGTATACCTACCGGCAGAGGTGTCTGAAGGAGCGAGTCCGTCGTGGAGTCTCGATCCGGTGCGAGACGGAGGTCGTGGGCTTGGGCTCGTGCGCTCGGGTGGAAGCCCTGGGCGATTGGAATCGGCCTGCGCACCACATCGCGTGTTACCGCGATCACGTACCCGAGACTCGCCGGATTCCCTGAAGCAATGACACGCACACTCGTCTCTGTGGAGGGGGTCTCTATCCAGTGCAGCGCGAGAGCTGCCGCGTCATCCACATAGATAAAGTCACGCAACGTGTCGAGCGGGACGAACATGGTGACTGTTTCGCGCGTGATGCTCGCCAAGCACAGTCGGGAGATCAGGCCCTGCAGCTTGTCGGTGTCCTGGCCAGGCCCGTACAGATTGGCCAGGCGCCCGGCGATGACGGTCATACGGCTGCCCAGCACCTCCTGCGCTGCGCGCTCCTGCGCGAGTTTGAGTCGTCCGTAGTCGCCAATCGGCACCGGGGACGTCTCCGTATCGAAAGGTGCGCCTGTGGATCCGGCATACACGCCACCCGCGGACGAGGCGAGGAAGAACGTTGCCCTGCCGTGGAGCGCCAGAGCCTCGCCGATGGCGGCCGTCCAGCGTTGGAACGCCCCGAGTTCAGTCGCGCAGGCCTCCGGGGAGGTCGCCGTGGTGGCCGATCCCGCGGCCCACACGATCGCCCACGGCTGCGGGGAGCTCGCGAGGACGTCGGACATGCGCAAAGCGTCCCCACTGAGGTGTGCCTCGGCAGCTGAAACATCGCGCCAGGGGACCGCGGTGCTGGTGAATACCTGGTCTCCGCGGGCTCGTGCCGCCCGGCAGACCGCGGAGCCGAAAAGGCCCCCCGCCCCGATGACCCAGAGGATCACGGGCGATCGGCATCGCGGGTGGAGGGAAAGACCCGCCGCGGGTCCTGGACGAGCACGTAGAGCGGTTTACCGAGACTCATATTGGTCGCCGCTCCGACGTACTGTGCGATGATCCCCAGGGAGAGCAACACCGCACCGCCTATGAGCATCAAGGCGATGAAGGTTGATGCCCATCCTGCGATGACCAGTTCGCCGATGATGCGTTGGTAGATCACCCACACGCTCGCGAGCAGACCCAGGATCACGAAGAGCACACCCAACCACGACACGAAAAGCCGCGGCCGGGTTCCACTCGAGACGATGAGACGACCGAAGTGGGAAAACAGTCGTCGGTAGGTGTACGCCCCCGCTGCGCGACCTTCGGCGCGGGCGACGACCGGACAGGTAGTCACGTCGGCGACGACCCAGCTCAGCGCCACATCGAGGTAGACCCCGGTGCCGGTGTATGCCGCAACACTGCGTCCGATCTCACCGAGGACGAGCCGATAACTGTTGAACTCCGCGAAGTCCCCTTCGGCGAGTGCGTCAGCGAACAGCCTCTTCGTGAGGCGTGAACCCATATTGCGTATGGCCGAGTGGGGCGCGCCGTTCGTCGGAGTTGCGTACACAAGTTGCGCATGCTGCTGGTAGGCGCGGTCAAGCATCGCGGCGATGAAGGCAGGATCCTGCTGACCGTCCTCATCCATCGTGACGATCCAGTCACCACCCGAGGAGGTCATTCCGGCGAGCGTTGCCGCGTGCTGACCGAAGTTACGGCTGAGCCACAATGGCCGGACCCACGGATATCTCTCAGCGAGTGCGCGGATCGTGTCGTCGGACTTTCCCGGACCGCGATCCCACACGAGGATCACTTCGTGCACGAGGTAGTCGTGCCCCTCGGGGGTTCTCTGGGGTGTTGTGAGTGGCTGGATCTCGGCCATCAGTGCCGGAAGGGTGTCTTCACCGCGATACACGGGGATGACGACGCTGACCGTGAGTGCGTCCACGGAGCGCAGTCTAGGCGCTGGGCTCTGGAGCGATCAGGTCCAGAAGGCGCACGCGGTTCGCGCGCCAATCGGCATCCCTCCGCACCAGGGCACGTGCAGCTTCGACGCGTGCGCGGGTGTCGCCGGGGTCCGCGGTGAGGACATCCCGGAGTGTGGCGCTCAGGTCTTCAGAGTCGGCGGTGCGAAACAGCCAGCCCGATTCGCCAGGGATCACCCATGCACGGTTCCCGGGAGTGTCGGAGGCCACCACTGGGACTCCGCATGCCATGGCCTGCAACAGGGTGACCGACGTGCCGTCGACCTCACTCGCTGTCACGTAGACGTCTGCGCTGCGGAGGAGAGAGGGGATGTCATGCTCGGGGAGAGAGCCTACGAACCGGATGCGCTCGGCAACCTTCGATGTCTGCGCACGTTGCTTTAACTCCTCGGTAAGTGATCCTGTGTTGGCGAGAACAAGTGCGCAATCATCAAGGTCGAGATCCTCGAACGCAGTGATGACATCAATGTTCCGATAGCGGGGCTCGTGCGCGCGCAGGGTCACGATCATTCGCGGTGTTCCAGGTAGATCGAGACTCTCAGGAGTGAAATCGGCCTCAAGGCCTTCACAGGTATCGAGATCGATACCCCAAGGGATCGTGCGGATCCGTTCATCACTCAGGCCGGCTTCCCGAGCGATGACTCGTGTTTCCGGTGAGTCAACGATCAGACCGGTCACAGCGGTGAGCCACGTGATGTCGTCCCCGCGTGCGCGCATCCCGACGAGGTCGAAGCCCCACGAGAGTCCGATGACCGGGCGTCCTGTGCGAATCCCTGCAGCAACCGAGTCGAGGGGGCCGGCGAGCACCGGTCCGGTTCCCTGTGCGAGGCGTGCATTGACGGCGGAGATGTCCACTCCATCGCGTGTGAGACTGATTGCTTCGACTGTGAACCCGAGATCCACCAAGGCCTGGGTCCAGCGTTCGTCGTGCACTCCCCACCCGTCAGTGACGTACGTGCACGGTCCGCGATCGCTCATCGGCTACTGCAGATCAGTGGGCAGGACGGCTTCCCCGTGGGTGAGGCCTCGTAGGAGGGTTCGGCCTACCACGGTGTGGACATCGTGGGCTGGGATCGCGTCCCGGGGTGCCGGTCGAAGAACCTCGACATCGGTGCGAGTGAGAATGGATCCTGCGGGTAGATCACGTGCCGCGCGCACGCACCGTCGTTGGAGCACGATTGTTTGATCCTCGTTGGCTTCGACCTTCTTGCGCCCGTCGCCGAGCGCAGCCTCGAGCATGCGGGTGTCGTCGACCATCGCACGCCAGGTGACCGGGTCCATCGAGAAGCCGTGGTCGGGACCCACCCGCGAGGTGTCATCGGTGAAGTGCTTCTCCACGACCCTCGCCCCCAGCGCCACGGCACCGAGGACGGTGACATGACCCGGAGTGTGATCGGACAGGCCCAGTGTGACCCCGGGAAACATCGCCGCATATTCGGTGAGTACCCGGAGGTTGACGTGATGGATGTTCCCGATGGTGCCTTCGTAGTTGGTATTGCACTGCATCAGCACGATGGGAACATCAGCGGCCATCAAGACCTCCATCGCGCGAGTCACGTCATCCAGGGAGGCGGCGCCGGTTGCGAGAATCACGGGTTTTTCGCGCTCTACCACGTAGGCAAGTTCCTCGATCCAGTTGACGTCTCCCGAACCGATCTTGAAGGCATTCACGAAAGGGTCGAGATGGTCGACCGCCTCGAGGTCGTACGGAGCTGACATGAATTCGATGCCGATGGAGTCTGCGTGACGTGCGAGTTGCTCTGTCCACTCCCACGGGAGGCTCGCGTTCTGGTAGACCTCAAACACTGACTTCGTCCACGTGGCCTGGTGGGACTGCTGCGAACCAAGTGCACGGAAACCGGCATCGCTCACAATGTGCGGTGCCCGGAAATGCTGGAACTTGGCGCAATCGGCCCCCGCTTCATGAGCCAAGGTCATCAGGAGGAGGGCGCGCTCGAGATCCCCGTCGTGGTTGGCCGCGATATCCGCGATGAAATACGTGGGCTGATCGAAGCCCACGAGGCGATCACCGATCGCGAAGGAGGTCACTGCTGCATCGTAGGCGGAGTCGGACTACCCAGTGCCCCGCGAAGGCGCAGGCTGGCGTAGGCGCCACGACGCACGGCAGTCTGAGCGTGTCGTCCTAGCGCGGCACGCACCCGCTCGGCGCTCGACGGGCGCTGGGGGCTTGTGCGGGCGTAGTCCTCCTGCCAGATTCGCGTCTGCTCCAGTTGGCGCGATGCAATACGGGTGCTCCACGACGAAGCGCTCACCCGAAACGCGCCCACGGCCTGACGGCGAATCACGACATCACCGGCGGGGGCGACTTTCGTGTAGGTCGAGAGGTCCAGCATCAGCGGGTTGGTGTCGTCCCATGGCATGGCCTCCTGGAGGATCGGCGTGCGGAACAGAACCGCGAGGGGCTCGCCGATTACGTTGGTGCCCTGGAGATAGCACGTGCGCAGCACGTCATCACCGCGGACGATGGATCCTCGAAGGCCGGCCAGTCCCCGCTTCGGAAAGAGGATGCGTCCTCGGGCGTCGATGATGTCCCGGGCGGCGATCGCCATCACGGCGTTGGGATTTTCCTCCAGGTCTTCGACCTGGTTGCGGATCGCGCTGGGGTAGAGCACGTCGTCGTGACAGATCAACTTCGTGTAAGTGCCGGTGGCAGCGCGTGTAGCTGCGGTCCAGTTCTCGGCAGCGGTTGTGCCGGGCGCCTGGTGGATGACGCGCACGCGGGGGTCCGTGAGCGAGAGCAGATACTCCGAACTCCCGTCGGTGCCACCCCCCTCACTGAACACGATCTCCAGGTTCGAGTAGTCCTGGCCGAGGAGGGATTCCACGAGTGGGACCAGGTGCGGCATCCCGTTGTAGACGGGCACCACGATCGAAACCAGGGGTGCCATGGCCTCGAGTATCGCGTACCGGGTCAGGCTCGACCGTAGGGTGACATTCGTGCCCCTTCTGGTGGGAGTCGCGGCCGCGGCGCTGTCGCTGCTGCGGCTGTGGCTCGGTGACCGTTCAGCGCTCACCCAGACCCTGTGGGCGGAGGATGGGCTCTTCCCCCTCTGCATCCACAAGGCGGGGTTCTGGGAGTGCTTCACCGATCCGTTCGCGGGCTACTGGCTCTTCCTGCCTCGCCTGCTCGCCTGGCCGGTGTCGGCGTTCCCCTGGGAGCACTGGGCCGTGGTGACGAACCTCCTCGGCGCGTTGATCACCGGTGCGGTGGCCGCGGCGACGGTTCTGGTGCTGCGGCGTGCCGGGATGACCCTGTTCGTCGCGGCGGCAGCGGGGTTGCTCCCGGCCATCGCACCGATTGTGGGGCTTGAATCGATCATGTCCCTGGGCAGCGTCTACATGCCGCTGCTGTTCCTGTGCACCCTGCTCGTGGCGTTCCCCGACTACCGAGCCTCGGGACTGGTGACGGGCGTGATGCTGCTGGTCACAGCGATGACGATCCCCTCCGTTGTCGTTCTCCTTCCCTTGATCCTCGTAGTCGCGATACGCGCGGGGGTGCGTTGGCGAACTGCCGGACTCTGGACCATCGGGATGCTCGGCGGATTGGCGCTGCAGGCATGGATCTCACTCGGTGCCACCACCCCGAGATCGACTGCCTTCACCGTCGAGACGCTGCGAGCGTGGGCGGACGCGGTACCAGTAGCAATCCTCACCTACTGGCCGGGACTGACGATCGGTGAGTACTCCCTCTTCACCAACTTCACCCTGAGCCCGTGGCCGTTCACCGGCTGGTTGGTCGTGAGTGCGATGACGGTGTGGGGGATCGCAACTCTCGTCGTGGGCCGCGGCCGGGTGTTCGGTGCGGGCGTCTTGATCATCGCGGGACTGGGTCTCGGCCTGATCCCCGCGGCCATCGGATCCCCCAGCAACCGCTACTTCGTCGTTCCGCTCCTCCTCTGGGGTGTCACCGTCCTGGTCCTCCTGGACCCGGTGATTCGACGCTCCCGGCCATGGGTGGTGGCGGTGGTCACCGCCGTGGTCCTGCTGATCTGGTGGCCCGCGTTCCCGGCAAGCGATTTCCGGTCTGCGCCCCAACCCCCCTGGATCGCGGAGACTCAGCGGATCGAGGCCCGTTGCGCAGCCGAACCCGATGCGACTGAACGGGTGATCTTCAGCCATTTCTGGCCGCCCAACTGGGGAGACGGGCTCGACGAACCCACGCATCCGAGCCTGCCCTGCACGGTCGTCTGGCGGTGGATCGACTAGATGGACGGTTCTCCCTCGACCCTGCGCGCGCGCCTCGGGCGTCTGGTCGCACGCGTCTATCCGCAAGTCGAGGACCGCGCCTTCAATCGTGAGCGCGATCGAAGCACCCCAGAGTCACGTACGCCGCGCGGTGGGTTGAAGCCCCCGGTCTTCCGGGAACGTGCACCACACGTCGTCGTCGTGCCCCAGGAAGGGCCCCAGTTCGAGTCCTGGAGGCCCGGGACCCGCAACTTCTACTACGAGGCATTCAGGTCGGGGACCGAGAACTTCGGTGATCTCACGATGTCCGTGCTCGATGTCGCTCCTGGAGAGCCGCGCTCGTCCTGGATCCCTCGCCTCCGGGACCACCTGGGAGAACACCGGGCGACCCACATCGTGACCCACATCGAGCACGACCCGGGGGATCAGGAGTCCTGGCACTGGGATGAGGCGTGGGCGCAGATCACGCCGAACTGGGACGGTGTGCTCCTCGGAGTTATGTTCGACTCGGCGTTCTCCCTGGTACGTATGAAGGCACGCCGTGTCGCGCGTATGTCACCGAACTTCCTGGCAGTGGATATCTGCGACTCCATGGACTCGGTACTCGTTTCGGGGCGCGGAGAAGTAGGGCCCGTGACCATGCCTCTCTCGCGGAAATCCTTGGAACTCGTCAGGGCACGTATTGCCACGGTGCCCGTGACCTCCGATGTCTCCTTCATCGGGGTGCTCTATCCCTATCGGGTTGACCTCATCGAGCGATTACGGGCCGAGGGGATTGATGTGGCGGTGAACCCGCACCGCGCTGACGGTGCCGCAGATCCCACCTCGAGCCGTCGTGATCAGCCTGGGTGGCTGGACTACATGGCCGGATTGGCGGGCAGCCGTATGACGTTGAATTTCTCCCGGTTATGTGCGGGTGATGCAGATCAGTACACTACGCTGGTCATCTAATCGACCGTCGCCGGCACCCTGCTACTCACGGATGATCGAACCAGCACGCGCCACTTCTTCACCCCCGAGGCGGAGTACGGATACTTCTCTTCCATCGAGGAACTTCCAGGAACAATCCGCACCTGGCTCT
>JBEIHR010000053.1:0-13290 GCA_040381195.1 Rubricoccaceae bacterium | reverse complement strand
GCCTTGAACAGGATCAACGTCAAGGCCGTGAACACGCTCAGCGTGCCCAGGGTGACGATGAAGGGTGGCAGGTTGAACCGCACGATCAGAAAGCCGTTGACCGCGCCGGCCAGGGTCGCCGCCAGGATGCCGAGCACGATCGAGAGCGCGGGATTCTGTCCCGCGATGGGAAGAACGTTGGACGCGGTCACCGAGACCGCGAGGTTGGCCATGAGCATCTGGCCGAAGACCATGATCGCGCCGATGCTGAGGTCGATGCCGGCGGTCAGAATGATCAGGGTCTGGGCGATGGCGAGTGTTCCGATCACCACCGACTGCTGGGTGAGGAAGGAGAGGTTGCCGGGGAGCAGGAATCTCTCGTTGAGCAGGGTGAAGACGACCATCGCGACGACAAGAACGATGAGCGGGCTGAGGTAGGGGTAGCGGTGCAGGGTGCTCTGGACGCGCTGGAGCGGGGTTCGCCGCTCCATGAACTCCTCAGCGAGGTCCACCGTGGGGGCCTGGGACACCGGACTCCTCCTTGTTTCAAAGTTCTCAAGCACGATATCGGAGAGATATGCGCCCGGGGCGGCAATCGTGAGATCGCCGCCCCGGGGTTCACGCTGAACGCGCTAGGGGTTTAGCCCCAGGCGTTGTCGATGCACTGCTGTGCGGTCCACTGCTCGGCAGCGGTGACCGTGTCCATCGGCTCCTCGGTGCAGAGCTTCACACCGGTGTCGAAGAACGTGCCGTCCGCAGAGGTGTTCGAAGGCGGCGCGCCACCGTCGGCGATCGTCTTGATCGCTTCAACACCGAGCTTGGCCATCAGCAGCGGGTACTGCTGCGAGGTGGCCTGGATCTCGCCGGCCTTGACGGCCTCGACACCCGCGAGACCACCGTCGACGGACACGATGAACACGTCCTTGCCGATGGTCTTGCCGGCTGCCTTCAGGGCCTCAGCGGCACCGAACGCAGTGGGCTCGTTGATGGTGTAGACGAGGTTGATGTCCGGGTTCTTGGAGAGACAGGTCTCCATACCCTTACGGCCACCTTCCTCATTTGCACCCGTTGCCTCGAGGCAGACGATCTCGTAGTCGCCACCGGCACCGGTGGTGTACTTGCCCGTGGCCTCTTCGTCACCCATGACCGTGAGGTCCTTGATGTCGATGCCCATGCCGCGGAGGAAGCCGTTGTCACGGCAGTAGTCCACGGACACCATGCGATCGTTGAAGATCACGAGGCGGGCGATGGTCGCCTTCTCGCCGTTGAGCTTGCCCGCGGCCCACTGGCCGATGGCCTCGCCCGCGAGGCAGTTGTCTGTTGCGAAGGTGATGTCCACGACGTCCGGCGGATCGGTCGGGGTGTCGAGGGCGATCACGTAGAGGCCGGCGTCACGTGCCTTCTTGATGGCGTCGTTGACGTTCACCGACATCGGGGTGATCAGGATGCCGGCCTGGCCCTGAGCGATGGCGTTCTCGATCAGGTCGATCTGACCCTGGTCGTCGCCCTCGGTCTTGCCAGAGCCCACCGTCAGATCAACACCGACGGCTGCAGCCGCCTCCTTCGCGCCCTCCTGCATGGCGACGAAGAACGGGTTGGTGGAGTCCTTCGTGATCAGAGTGACGGCAACAGTGCCGCCCTCCGCCGCAGCGGTCTCTTCCGTGGTGGCACCTGCATCAGTGGACTCCTCGGAGCCGCTGCTACAGGCCGCCAGAGTGATGGACAGTGCGCCCACTGCGGCGATCGCAGCGAATCCACGTCCACGCTTCACGCGGTTGAACATGTAGTTTCCCTTCGAAGGGTGGTTGGGGTACTGCAACGCCGCCAGGGGCGGGAACCCCCACCCATGACAACGTTGTCGTAACGTTATTCGCCAGGCATTGATTCCTGTCAAGCGCTTCGGTCTAATGCTTCCGATTCGTGATGACAACGTTATCCGCGGGGGGCCGGCCCAGGCGCCGGGCGAGGCCCACGATGCGCGACGTGGCGGCCCTGGCCGGGGTATCCCTGAAAACAGTTTCCCGGGTGATCAACCGGGAAACGGGAGTCTCGCCCGAGGTTGTCGCCCGGGTGGATGACGCGGCAGCCCAACTCGACTACCGCCCCGACATGAACGCCAGCAACCTGCGCCGCAGCGACGGACGCACCGGCACAGTTGGACTGCTGCTCGAGGACGTAGCGAACGAATTCAGTGCGGCCGCGCACGCCGGCGTGGAGTACGCCGCGCGCCAGCGGGGGATCGCGGTGTTGGCGTCCAGCACACACGGGGACCATGAGCGCGAACGGGGATTGGTGCGTGCGTTGTCGCTGCGCCGCGTCGACGGACTGATCGTCGCGCCGTGTCCCGGGAATCAGTCCTACCTCGCCGCAGAACTCGCGCAAGGCGTTCCCGTCGTCTTCATCGATCGCCCCGGCCAGGGTCTCGCCGCTCCCGCGGTCCTGAGCGACAACCTGATCGGTGCCCAGCGCGGGGTCGAGCACCTGATCGCTCTCGGACACCGGTCCATCGCATTCCTCGGCGGTGTCTCTGCCGTCGCGACCGCGCAGGAGCGATTCGGTGGCTACACCGCGGCGCTGGCGGCGGCGGGGATCCCCATCGCCGACCAGACGATCGTCCGGGATGTCGCGTCCATCGATATGGCGGCGGGAGTCGCCGGAGCGATCCTCGACGGACCCCACCGACCTACGGCGCTCTTCAGCGCACAGAACCAAATCACTATGGGTGTGGTGCGTGCGCTACGAGAACGGGGACTGCAGCATCAGATCGCTTTGATCGGATTCGACGACTTCACCCTGGCTGATCTCCTCGACCCAGGTGTGGCCGTGGTGGCGCAGGATCCGCGTGCGATCGGCGAACGGGCGGTGCAGGTCCTGATCGATGCCATGGACGACCCTGGGAATGAGGCACCGGGCGAGATCCTGGTGCCGACGACTCTGATCATTCGCCCGTCAGGGGAGATTCGCCCGGCGTGACCTGAGTTGGACGCGACGTCTCCGCAACGATGATGCCGGCGACGACGAGCAGGCCACCGATGACCTGGATCACCGTCAGCATCTCGCCCAGCAGAATCAAAGCGAGGATCGCCGCCCACACCGGCTCACTCGTTCCGATGATTCCTGCCCGCTCGGCACCAAGGCGTCGAAGCGAACCGAGGACAAGAAGGAATGCGATCACGGTGCCGAAGATGATCCCCATCAGCATGATCAACCAGATGGGGAGTCCCGGCCAGCCTGGACCGATCGGTGCCCCCGACTCCAGGAGCATGGCGAACGGGAATGACGTCCACGGCGCGATGATCGACCACGTCGCAGTCGAAAAGATGAATCCCCACATCGTCAGCGACAGCGCATCGCGATGGCTCTGCCCTGACTCACCGAGAATCCAGTAGAGCGCGAGGGCGACGGCGGTGAGGAAACCCGCGACCACACCGAGGGTGTCGAGGGTTGCGCCTTGCCATACCTGCGCCACGAGCGCCAGGCCGAGCAGGGTGAGTCCGATTGCCACCCAGATGCGGTTGCGCACCGGCTGCTTCCGGATGAATTTGACGTATATCGCGACCAGGATCGGTGCGAGGAACGCTAGGAGCGTCCCGATGCTCACCGGGAGTCGCGAGATGGTGAAGAAGTAGAGGAACTGGACCAGCGTAAAGGCGATGACGCCATACGCGAGGAGGAAGGGAACCTCACGGAGGCGAACCGTGAACGCGCGGGGCCGGATGATCGCGACGAGGACGATCAGGATGATCATGGCGCCGGCATTGCGGAGCTCCACCAGACGCAACGGGGTGAATCCGACCTCGATCGCGGACTTCGCAAGAACGCCATTGAGGGCGAAGAAGATCGCTGCGACGAGGTACATCACGACACCCACAAGCTGCGGGTTTCGGGATGAGTGGGGCGCGGGCGTCAGTCGATCTGCAACAGCCACGCGCGTGCACCACCCACCAACGCGGCCGCGTTCGGCACGATCACGACGTCGTCACCGAGCCGTGTGACCACGGTTGGGGTGATGTGGCGCGAGTTGCCACCTCCTATATAGAGGCGATCCCAGAGGAACACCGGGCGCAGGCCGTCGATCACCCGTTGCACGCGGCGTGACCACAATGCGTCGCCGAGGCGGCAACGCTCGTGTTCTCCGATGTAGGTGTCATACGACAAGCCCCAGCGCACGGGTGCCTGGGAAAGTTCGAGGTGCGGTGCCAGATGACCGCCGTCGTAGATCGCGCAGCCGAGCCCCGTGCCGAGGGTGAGGACCACCTCGAGTCCCTGACCGGCGATGACACCGGCACCGTGGACTTCGGCGTCGTTGAGAACGCGCACCGGGATTCCGAGGGAATCCGAGATCGCCGCCTGCGCGTCGAAACCTTCCCACTGCTCGACGAGCTCGGGTTCGATGCGCGTGCGCGGCCCGGAGCGAGTGATGTAGTGCGGGGTGGTGATCACGACCCCGTGGCGGATCATCCCGGGAAGACCGACCGTTGCACGGTCCGCCTTCGGTAATTGGGACGCCAACTCCGTCAGCGTCTTGACGAAGAGTGCGGTCGAGAGGGGGTAGGGGGTCGGCACGCGCACGGGTTGGGCGCGCATCGTGCCGGATTCATCGAGAACGCAACCCTTGATGCCACCACCACCGCAGTCGATGGCCAACGTGGTTGTCACAGCGCGCAAGTCTGCCCGATACCCTTGCCCGGCTGTTGGCCGGTTCGCCGGCCGAGCGTGGAGGCGTCGCCTAGTCCGGTCTATGGCGCCCGCCTGCTAAGCGGGTTGGGGGTTTTGAGCCCCCTCGAGGGTTCAAATCCCTCCGCCTCCGCCATCAGGGCACCCTCCGGGGTGCCCTGACCTCTTTATGCGAGCGCGAGCGGTTAACCGACGGTCAGCGTCGAGTTCCGCGGGTTCCAGGCGGACTTCATGATCGCGAGGTTGGCCTCCGCGGGTCCGCGCACGACATCGCCGTTGATCTTGAATTGGGATGCGTGGGCCGGGCATGCCCACCCGGGACCACCGGGATTCACCGGCACACCTTGGTGCGTGCAGCGAAGGTCGAGAGCGGTGTAGGTGTCAGGACCGGTGCGCACCACCGCGGCCGGTGTCCCCTTCACGGTGCCGAGCACCACTGCACCACCAACGGCGCCCAGAGCGCTGACTCGCTTTACCGCCACATCGACGCGACCGTCCTTGCGCCGCTTGATCCCGGTGGCAGCCTGGGCGTCGTCGGCGAGGAGGGCGGCACCCATGCCGAGGGTTGCGATGGTGCAGGCACCCACCAAGAAGGAGCGTCGGGACACGGAGTTCTCTGTCATGGAAGCAGTCTGCCCCGAATCCGGTGATTTCGCGCCCCGGTAGACTTCTTGCTCGGCCTTCGGGCCGTGCGCCCGTAGCTCAACGGATAGAGCATCTGACTACGGATCAGAAGGTTGGGAGTTCGAGTCTCTCCGGGCGCGCACCGATCGCCCGTACCCATTCGGTACCCGTGGAGCGATGCCTACCCTTCGCACCCCTTGCGCGTGCGCGAGGATCCGGCAAGGCTTGCAGCACCGGACTCCTATCGAAGTGAGGCGCGATGCGAACGATCATCATCAGTGCATTGTTCTCATGGAAGGACGGGGCGGACGCGGCCTCCGTGGGGGCGGCCCACAAGGCTCTTGCGGAGTTCGCTCGAGAGGTACCCGGTGTTCGGGTGTGTTGGTACGGCCTCAGTGAGGAGAATCGAACTTCGAGTGTGTATGCGGTGTACGACTCACCCGAAGTTCTCCAGAATCTCTACGAGGCGCTCGCTACTCGTGGCGGGGACATCATGGCTGCGGAGTCCGCTGTGACCACGTTGGTGCCAGGACAGACCTTTGTGCAGGGCAACAAGCAGTCCCTCGATGCACTGGAAGAAGTCATCGACGGCTGGGGCTTGCTGCGCTTCCATACGGACACCCAGGGCGATACTCACGTTGGCTTGTAGGACGTCTTACCAACTGCGCTTGGCGATGACCCGATCCTGATCGGTGAGCAGGGTGACACTCCCACTCGACCACAGTGCCGGTGTGCGCATACGCAGGAAGTCTGCAGTCGAATAGTCGATTGATGCGCCACGTGGCGGGCGCCCCACATTGAGCGTCCACGTGCTTCCGGGAATCAGGCAGGTTCCTGGTTGGAAGGAATAGCGGGTGTTACCGGTCTCGATCCGATAGGTATCGAGGCAGTGCGTCACAGTGCCGCGGTTCTTGATGCGCACCCACTGTGTCTGTGCCCGCTTCATGCCTTTCTTCTCACCGAGGGAGAAGTCATCGATGATGAGTGCGCTCGCGTAGGGGTCGTCGTCACACTCGGTGGTGCAGGGATATTCGCGCCAGAAGCGGAAGTTGCCGTACTTGTCCAGTAGGTAGGCGCCGTCACCGAGAAGAGCCGGTCCTTGACCGGCAGCGGTGTAGAGCCGGGACTTGTGTCCGACGTAGAGGTCGCGTGGTTGCGGAAGTGACGGTGTCCCGAAACCCGTATGCACTGCGCGGTAGTCGTCGGGCGCGAGCACGCTGCCCCCGGGGAACTGGTACCACGCCTGGTTGCCCGAATCCCGCAGTACCCAGCCGCTGATATCCACCGGTACCGGACCACGGTTCTTGACGATCACGTACTCGTCATTGACTGGCTTCTTCGGATCGCCACGGTTGATGCGTAGTTCGATGTTGGCGTCGGGCTGATCGGGCTCACCGCAGAGGTTCGGGTTCCACATCCCCTGGCGTCGTTCCTGAGCGCGCTCGATCACCTGGCGGTAGAGCGAACTCATCGCTGCTTCCTTCGCAACCGTGTACCACAGTCCCCATCCGCGCTCGGCCATCGCCCACGCGATATCGAGATCGAACTCCTTGTTGGCGTCGTTGTAGGCGAGCACCACGCGTTGCGGACGTTGCGACTTGCCCTTCGAGTTGGGATCTGCCGAGAGGAGTCGCACCTTCGTCCCGACGGGGAGGAAGCCCTTGAGCGCCTCGGTGGCCTGCCACCCACCGCATTGACCCGGATTCGATCCGTGCGGTGCTTCCGGGGAGTTGATCCCGAGGAGCCGAATGCGGGACTGGGCTCCGGTCACGTCGTCGGTGACGATCAGGGTGTCGCCATCGACGATGCGCTTTACCGTCGCCGTTTCCCACGCGGTGACCCCATCCCAGGGCCCAGCCTGCGCAGGTATAGCCGTGACCACGACCGCGGTGGCGGCTACCAGTGCTACGAGTGTTCGCTTCATGATGATGGGGGACTCCGAAACGGTCTTCCATTGTCACATGCCGGAGTGAACGCCCCGGTCATTGGCCCGTTGCGGCCTCGTTCCGCTATGCGGTCAGAAAGGGGTTCTCCCACAGCTGCATGCCGTCCTGGACGGTGAACCCAGCCAATGTCGGCCTGGTCATGAGGTACTCGGCCCGGCACGGCGAATCGATGACGACCCCCCAGCCCCTCGGCAGGAAGAAATCCAGCAGGCGCCCCTCGGAGATGCGGCTGTGGGTTCCGACCGCCATGAGCAACACGCGTTCCTGCACTTCGTGCGCACAGCCAGATAGCAGTTCGAACTCCACTCCCTGCACATCGACATGGAGGAGATCGACGATCGGGTCACGAAGCCCGGCGAGCAGGGAGTGCATCGCCGTTGCAGGGATCACCGAATGTGAGAGGTGCGCCCCGCGGTAGTCCACGTCGGTGCCGGGCAGCGTCCAGATTGCGGCACCCATGTCATCGACAGGCACATTCGGGAAACTCAACTCCCCGGACTCATGCCAGGCGGCAGCACACACGATGAGGAGTGGGGAGGAGTCGTCGTCGCGCCATTCCGTGATCGTCGCTTCGATCGCGTGGTGGTCGCCGGATGCCACGCGCGCATCGATGCCGTTGTCCTCGGCGTGCTGCACGGCCCACGTCACCCGTCGGGAATCGGCCTCGACAGCGATTGCTCGCGCATCACGACCGCGGTTGCGGCACGCGACGAGCGCGGCGACAGACCACGGAGCCCATCCGGCCCCGATCTCGATCATCTGGAAAGGGGTTGTTCGCGCAGCGAGAGCTCGCGCAAGCGCCACATACTCGAAGTCCTCGCTGCGGTAGCCGTCGTCGGGGATCGGGTGGTGATCAGCGACGGTGCCCGCGAATTCCTGTGGTGCCCAGGGAAGCATGGCCATGCGTGTTCGAACCCCCATCCAGTCAGTGAGGAACTCCGGATGGGATTCGAGTGGCGCAGCCGAGTCGAGCATCCCGAGCCACCGCGGGTACTCGGATGGGGAGATCGGGCGGGTGATCCCATTCCCGAGGCTGGGGACGGCCACGTATTCCCCCGGGTTCTCACTGGTGGGTGCGGAGCGCGCGGATCGACCGAGCCCCGACGGACGCCACATGGCTCACCCCTCTGTGACCCCCGTCATTCCCGGCGATCGAGCCACCGGGCGCTTTCGAGATTAGTGGCTAGTGTGCGGCCGTGGGTATGGAATTGCGCTCTCTCGGCGACCAGCAGGTGTCGTGCGTCGGCTTGGGCTGCATGCCTCTGAGCTTCGGACACATGGTGGAGCGTCGGGAGCAGGCGATCGCCACCATCCACCGCGCCCTGGATCTGGGAATCACGCTGCTCGATACCGCGAACATCTACGCACCCACGTGGGATGCGGTGGGTCACAACGAGGCGCTCGTCGCCGAAGCCATCGGAAAGTACTCCGGTCCGGCATCGCTCACGGACCTGCTGGTGACCACCAAGGGCGGGATCACCCGGGGACCGGGGGAGTTGTGGGGCCGTGATTCCGCACCCACCTCGCTGGTGGCGGCGTGCGAGGACAGCCTCACCCAACTCGGTGTCGAAGTGATCGACCTCTACCAACACCATCGCCACGATCCGAGCCAGACGTACGAGTCGCAGATGAGGGCGCTGGCGACCCTCAAGGAACGCAATCTCGTGCGCCAGGTTGGCGTTTCCAACGTGAATTCCGCGGAGTTGACGCTGGCCCTCGAACTTCTCGGTGGCCCCTGGGACGGAGGGATCGTCTCGGTGCAGAACGAGTTCTCCCCGCGCTACCGCGGCGACGCCGATGTGCTGGACATGTGCACCGAACAGGGAATCGCGTTCCTCCCGTGGTCACCCCTCGGCGGATCCGATCACGCGAAAGACGTCGGATCGCGATACGCCGCCTTCGCGGAGGTGGGTGGCGAGATTGGTGCGTCCCCGCAGGAAGTCGTGTTGGCGTGGCTACTCGCCAAATCCCCGGTGATCATCCCGATTCCTGGAGCAACTCGCCCGGAGACGGTCGAGTCGATCGTCCGCGCCGCGACGATCACACTGACACCGGAGCAGTTCACCCGGGTCGACTCCACCGTCCCGGAACAGTCGAGCATGTATCCCGATGACGAGCCGCGAAGCGCGCTGAGATGACGCCCCGCGTCGTCATCGTGGGGGCGGGATTCGGCGGCCTGACGTGTGCGCGCTCCCTGATCGATGGGGGCGCGACCGACGTCACGGTGATCGATCGCCACCCGTATCAACTCTTTGCCCCACTTCTCTATCAGGTGGCCACGGGTGGTCTTCCCGAAGACGACATCGCGTATCCGGTGCGCGCGGCGATCCCCGGTCTGAAATTTGTGCGCGGGGAGGTGGTGAACGTCAGTCCGGAGCGGCATTCCCTGCGCCTTGCCGACGGCACGGTCGTCGAGTGGGAGTACCTCGTTCTGGCCATGGGCAGCGTCGGTGCAACGTTCGGCATCCCGGGCGTGGCCGAGCACGCGCTGCAGATGAAGGACATCTCCCAGGCGCGCGCCATCAAGCACCGGTTGCTCAGTACCTATGAGCAGGTCGAGATGGGCCACAAGCCCAAGGAAGCACTCCGCGTCGTGGTCGTGGGAGGTGGTCCGACAGGTGTCGAGGTCACTGGCGCAGTGGCGGAGTTGCAGAAGCAGATGGTGCGTGAGTTCCCGGATCTCGCCCCCCTCGCCCACGTCACCCTGGTCGAAGCGGGACCACGCTTGCTCCCGTCGTTCTCCGAGAAGTCGAGTGCACGCGCGAAGAAGGCACTCGAGGACCTCGGTGCCGACGTCCGAGTCAGTGCCGCCGTGGACCGCATGTATGCAACCGATGTGCACCTCACCAGTGGCGAGGTGCTCCCCGCCGGAACGATCATCTGGGGCGCGGGTGTGGCTGCACCCGAGCAGTGGACCTCCCTCGGGATGTCTGATCGCGCGAACCGATTGATCGTCGATGACCGTTTGCACCTGACGCCTGATGTGTGGGTGATCGGTGACATGGCGCACGTGACCGGCCCGGAGGATCGCCCACTCCCCATGGTCGCCTCCGTTGCGATGCAGCAGGGTCGCTACGTCGCGGCCTCGATCACCGCGGCACTCACGGGCGGGGAGGTTGCGCCCTTCCGCTACAAGGACAAGGGACAGATGGCGACGATCGGGCGGCGGCTCGCCGTCGTCGAAATGCCCAACGGGCTACGACTTCACGGCACGCCAGCGTGGCTCGCGTGGCTCGCCCTCCACGTCTTCTATCTCGCGGGCGGACGCAACCGAGTGTCGGTCATCGCGGACTGGTTCTGGAACTACCTGGCATGGGGAATCGGTCCACGGCGCACTGTGTTGGAGTGAGGCGTCTCATCCGGTGGATGTGGTGCGCGTCGCGCTGAGGTAGTCCGCGAAGGGAACGAAGCACTGCGCGGTGCGATCACCCTGGCGCCATCCCGCACCCGTGGGCCAGATCGCCCACCAGGCATGGAATCGCTGACCACCGGAGTAGGCCTTGCCGGCCTTCTCGCAGATCGCCTTCGATCTGCGCTCGACAGCGCGCCTACCGGGAAATCGCTTCTGCGGACCCGCAAGTTCCACCTCGCGGATCATCACCCAGTTCTTCTTCGGCTTGGTGCACGGGAACGCCGTTGTGGTGCGCGTCCCCGGAACACCGGGCGTGCAGAAGTCGAATGCATCCGGGTCCGTCGAGGTGATCAATTGCTGGAAGGGCACGGTGACCTCGGTGAATCCGCGACCTCCGCGCAGGATCGCATCGCAGCGCACCCACCTCTCGCCGCCGCGCCACTGGGCGCGGGAGGGGAACACGGTGATCGTCTGGAAGCGCGAGGGAATGGCCCGCTCCGTGAGGCCGAGGTACGTGGCGAGTGCGCTGGCCGTGCAGGCCCGCGTTGCTTTCGCCCGTGCCGCGCCCGACGCCCGCGTGGGGTCCCCGAAGGATGCGGGCAGCGTGCCCACCCAATAGGTCTGCGCCGTATGGGCTTTCGTGCAGTCCACGGGGGAGTTACCGGCGATCCGGGCCCGCGCCTGGGGGGTCATCCGCTTCGGCGCGGTGTAGTCGAAGCAGGCATCGATCACGGGTTCCCGGGGAGCCGCCGCCACAGGAGTGGCCGCTGGTACGAGAGCAACACCTGTGACAACCGCTGCGACCACCGCCACCACTGAACGCACCCCAGCACGATACGGGGAGTCGGTCACCCGGCTTGTGCCGGTCGGACGCTCCCGACAGACTCGGCCCATGCCAACCGTCAGCGTCCTCAGCCTCAAAGGTGGTGTCGGCAAGACCTCCGTCGTTCTCGGCCTCGCCGGCGCCGCGACCGTCCGTGGCCTCGCCACCCTCGTGGTCGATCTCGATCCGCAGGGGAACGCGACGTCGTTGCTCAAGGCGCACAAGACGCGCACCACCGTCGCCGATGTTCTCGGGCACCCCACCCGCGAGACCTTGGAGAAGGCACTCACCCCCTGTGACTGGGAGGTTGCACCAGGTGAGGTCGACGTCCTCCCCGGACATTCCTCGGTGATCCGCTTCGACGCCTGGACCGGCGGTGCGTGGCGGCCGAAGTTGGCGAAGGCTCTGTCACACCTTGATGGCTACGACCTGGTGCTGATCGACTGCCCGCCGTCACTCGGTGCGCTGACCCGAGAGGCCCTGGCAGCCTCGGACCTCGCTCTGGTCGTCACCACACCATCCTTCTTCGGCGCGCAGGGTGTGGAACGCGCGATGGCGGAAATCGATGAGATCCGCAAGAGCGTGAACCCACAGCTCGAACTCGCGGGCATCATCGTCAACCGCGTCCGCTCCGTGGCCGAGGAACACACCTACCGCAACAAGGAACTCGTCGAGATCTACGGACGCACCACATTGTTCAAGCCGTCGATCCCGGACCGGATCGCCGTGCAGCAGGCAGAGGGATTCGGCCAGCCCGTGCAGTTGGTGCGCACAGCCGGCGGTCGGGAGGTCGCCGACATCTTCGACACGTACCTGACTGCCCTGCTGCGCAAAGGTGCGTAAGTCGATTACTTCCCGGGTTTGAGCACCCTGCGGTCAACAACGATCGCCACGGCGATCGCAAACGACAGCATTCCAATCGAGAGCACCACGAGCCATCCGCCGACGTTCCCGGCACCCGTGATGTTCTCCGGATCATCCGGACACATGCCTAGCCCGCACTCCGGCAGAACGCTGATTCCGATCACCAGGAGGTCGAGGAACACCCAGATGATGCCGGTGAGCGCGGCGATGCGGAACCAACTGCGCTGGTAGCGCAGCCCTGTGTCAGGGGACTCGAACGGCTTGTTCCACAACAACATGAATGCGCACCCGACGATCGCCACGGCGAATGTGATGAAGGCCCATGTGTAGAGGTGGTACCCGAGAACCGCGGGACCATAACCAGGATCGTTCGGATCGGCGATGTGCAGGAGGATCTGGCGGGTGCTGCCGGCCCCACCGACCATCGCAGCGAGGATGCTCAGCGCGTAGTGCGCGGGCTTCATTCCCCAGAGCAGGTTCATCACGGGCCCGATGGCCAGTCCGATCATCGCGGAGCGCTGGATCAGACACAGGGGGCACGGTTGCTCCCCGACTCCGAGTTGCAGATGCAGGGACCCGGCAAGCACCCCGATCAGCGCGAAGAGGGCGAGCACGTTGATGACCCGCGCAATCTGCGTTTCCCTGGCGACCAATGCGCGCTCGGTGTTGCTGATGATGTTCATGTCGCCCTCAGAAGTTCAGCGGGATCGGGTCGGTCATGTGACCAACGAGAAGAACGAGGGTCCACACCATCGCCACGATGGCCAAGGTGGGAACCCAGGCCCGCCGCATGAAGATGCCGATGAACACGAGGAACCAGAGCACGAACATGGAAAACATCACAGGTTCACCCTAGGGCCGCGTGAGGGCACCGGAGCGGTTATCCGATGACGTGGTGGTGAACGGATCGCGCGCCCAAACTCGCGTCAGGCCCTAGGCTCGCGGACGGTACCGAAGGAGAGGCCCACCGTGAAGATCGTCATCCCCGCGGAGTCGCGCCCGGGTGAGAAGCGGGTGGCGATGGT
>JBEIHR010000052.1:0-13339 GCA_040381195.1 Rubricoccaceae bacterium | reverse complement strand
CACCAGGGCTGCGCACCATCCGGCTGACGACCGAGTGGCGGGGGACCTATACCGCCGATGGTCTGGGACCCTTCCCCCTTCCGAGCATCCGGCAAACGTCCGAATTCCCCATCGTCATAGGTGAGGCCCGCGCCGTCCTGACCCGGCCCCCGACGCGACGGCCCTAGGTGGCACACTGATGCCGCCCGGCAGGCCAGAAGGCTTGACACGGGCTTATGTCGTGGACAACCGATCGGAGCGCCGCATGCCACGTGCCGCCACATCAGTGGGCAAGAAGAAGCCCTCTGCGAGGAAGGGTGCGGCCACGAAGGGTGCGGCCACGAAGTCCCCCGCGAAGGGTGCGGCGAAGAAGCCCGCCGCCAAGTCCGGGGTCAAGAAGTCCGCCGTGAAGTCCGTTCCGAAGAAGCAATCGAAGCCTGTGGCCAAGAAGGTCGTGTCGAAGAAGCCGGCGGCGAAGGCACCGGCGAAGTCTGTTGCGAAACCCGTCGCCAAGGCGGCGAAGGGCCAGCCGTCGAAGAAGCCTGCCGCGGCCGCCGAGGTCGCGCGAGCAGGCAAGGGAGCCAAGCAGGCGGCGGGTGCCGTCGCTGAACTTGAGGACGATGCGATCGAGATTGAGGACGAGGACGTCGACCTGGAAAAGGCCGCGGACCTTGAAGCGGAACTCGAGGCGGAACTCGAAGTCGACCTTGCCAAGGTCGAGGAGGATGAAGAGGAAGAGGTTGTAGCGGCGCCGACCGAGGAGTCCGCCGAATTCGTCATATCCGACGTCGATGACACCGACGAACCCGTGCAGACCGTGACGGTCGCCGGGGCCACGGCCGACCCCGTCAAGGACTATCTCAAGCAAATCGGCAAAGTTCCTCTCCTCAATGCCGAGCAGGAGGTCGAGCTTGCCAAGCGCATCGAGGCGGGTCTCTTTGCCGAGGAAGTGCTGAACGAAACCAAGAAACTCGACAAGAAGTCCCGGCGGGATCTCGAGTGGATCGCTACTGACGGCCGTCGCGCGAAGAATCACCTGCTCGAAGCGAATCTCCGGCTCGTCGTATCACTTGCGAAGCGGTACACGGGTCGCGGGATGCTCTTCCTCGACCTCATTCAAGAGGGCAACCTCGGCCTGATCCGTGCGGTGGAGAAGTTCGACTACACCAAGGGATACAAGTTCTCCACCTACGCCACCTGGTGGATCCGGCAGGCCATCACACGCGCTATGGCAGATCAGGCACGGACCATTCGCATTCCGGTGCACATGGTCGAAGTCATCAACAAGCTCGCGCGAGTACAGCGTCAGATGCTGCAGGATCTTGGCCGCGAACCCACACCCGAGGAGCTTGCACGCGAGCTCGATATGACCCCCGAAAAGGTTGTGGAGGTCCAAAAGTACGGGCGGGAACCGATCTCACTCCATACCCCCCTGGGCGAGGAGGGGGATAGTGAATTCGGCGACCTGATCGAGGACTCCGAAGCGATCGTCCCCTCGGACGCCGTGTCGTTCACCCTGCTTCAGGAGCAGTTGGAGTCCGTCCTCGACACGCTGTCCGACCGAGAGGCCGGCGTTGTCCGGATGCGTTTCGGTCTCACCGACGGCCAGCCGAAGACCCTTGATGAGATCGGCAAGGTCTATGGCGTTACCCGGGAGCGCATCCGGCAGATCGAGAGCAAGACGATGTCGAAACTCCGCCACCCGTCACGTTCCCAGGTTCTGCGGGACTACCTGGACTAGGCCTCTGCCGCCTCGGAGAGGCGATGCAACTCGTCGATGATCTCCTCCGCCTTCGGGCGTAGGGCCGACTCGTGATGACCCCAGTGATGACCGCAGAAAAGTAGATCCGCCCCCCCGGGAAGAACCACGCGCACATACGCCTGCGCATTACACCGGTCACACCGGTCCGTGGCACCCAGCGTCGGCGCTGTGATCGTCCCCATTCGGGCATCCCTCCCTGGCCTCCAACAGTCTTACATGGTCGGCTCCGAATCGGCGCGCCACGCCGGTGCGTTTCGCCGAGGGCCGAAGCCTCACAAGCGCACATGCGGCCGGGTTCACGGGGAAGGTCTGCCCCGCCGCCTAGGTTGACGTGGTGGCACGTGCGGCGGCGGACTCGTATTCGGCGAAAGACCTTGCGGTTCTCGAGGGTCTGGAGGCGGTACGCAAACGGCCCGGGATGTATATCGGTTCGAACGACACCCGGGGATTGATGCACTGCCTGTGGGAAATCTTCGACAATGCGGTCGATGAGGCCCTCGCGGGGCATTGCAGTCGGATCGAGGTAATCCTCAAGTCCGACGGCTCGGTTCTCGTATCCGACAACGGTCGCGGGATCCCCGTGGATGTCGAGCCCAAGACCCGGCTCTCGGGGGTCGAGGTGGTCATGACCAAACTCCATGCGGGTGGGAAGTTCGGTGGTGGTTCCTACGCAGCCTCCGGTGGGCTCCACGGGGTGGGGGCATCGGTGGTCAACGCTCTCTCGACACGACTGGATGTCGAAGTGGATCGGTCAGCGAAGACCCACGGGATCAGCTTCCGTCGAGGCGTTGCGGGGGTGTTCGACGCCGACGGTCCCGACTCCGGATTCACCCGCAAGTCCGGGATGACCGTGCTCGGAAAGGTGACACGAACGAGGACCGGGACCAGGATCCGGTTCTGGCCAGATCCGCAGGTGTTCACCCCGGACGCGCGCTTCGACTGGACCTCCCTGACCGCACGCGCGCTACAGACGTCTTTCCTCGTCCCTGGGCTGGAAGTAACGCTCACGGATGAGCGCGATGGCGCACGGACCGTAGAGACTTTTCGGCACAAGGGTGGACTCACCGAGTACGTGGAACACCTGCGTTCCGGGGATCCGGTTACCGGGGCCATCCATGTGGTCGGCTCAGGACACTTCACGGAGACCGTTCCCGTTCTCGACGGCAAGGGCCACATGGTGAGCACCGAGGTGGAGCGTGAGGTTGCTGTCGATATCGCCCTTCAGTGGGACTCGGGGTACGACACCTGTATCCGGTCCTTCGTTAATGTGATCGAGACACCTAAGGGCGGTACGCATCTGGCAGGTTTCGAGAGAGCAGTCGTCAAGGTCCTGAATGACCAGCTCAAGGCGGCGAAGATCCTGAAATCCGGTGAGGACTCCGTCTCGAAAGATGATGTGCTCGAGGGCGTTACCGCGGTGGTTTCGGTGCGCTTCCCGGAACCCCAGTTCGAAGGCCAGACAAAAGAAGTGTTGGGAACGCCCGCGATCGCAAGGATCGTCTCTTCAGTCGTGGCGCGCGACCTGGGGCGGTGGTTCACGGCACCGCCGCGGGGCGACAAGCAAGCCGCGCGTGCAGCCCTGGACAAGGTCGCGAACGCCATGCGCGCCCGGGTGGCCGCGCGCGCACATCGGGATACTCAACGACGGAAGTCAGCATTGGAGACATCGGCCCTACCGGCGAAGCTGGTCGACTGTCGTTCGGACGATGTGCCCGAGACCGAGTTGTTCATTGTCGAGGGGGATAGCGCACTCGGAACCGCGAAGTCGGCACGAGACTCCCGGTTTCAGGCCCTTCTGCCGATCCGCGGCAAGATCCTCAACGTTCAGAAAGCCTCGCTCTCCGACATGCTCAAGACTGCGGAGTGCGCCGCCATCATCCAGGTCATCGGAGCAGGATCGGGGCGCTCCTTCGAGATCGACGCAGCGCGCTACGGAAAGGTGATCCTGATGTCCGACGCGGACGTCGATGGTGCCCACATCCGCTGTCTGCTGCTGACACTGATCCACCGATACATGCGACCGCTTCTCCAGGAGGGTCGCGTCTATGCGGCGGTGCCACCCCTCTACCGCATCGAGTTCAGCGGGGGCCGCAAGACGGATGCGGGTGTGCAATACGCCTATTCCGAAAAGGAGATGCGCGGGATCGTTGCCGATGCCGAACGCAAGGGGCGCAGGGTCAAGGACCCCATCCAGAGGTACAAGGGCCTCGGCGAGATGGATGCGGCCCAGCTGAGGGAAACCACTATGGACCCTGCGCGTCGCTCCCTGCGGAGGGTGACCCTGGATCAGGCGGAAGGGGCCGAAGCGGTCTTCGACCTGTTGATGGGCAACGAGGTCGGCCCGCGCAAGGACTTCATCGTCGATGGAGCGCGCATCCTCGATCGGGCCCGAATCGACGCGTAGGGCCTAGGCTCGTCGCGAGCGGAGGTACCCATGAGGCGCATTGCCGTCATCGGCGCGGGTCCGGCGGGGATGTACGCGGCCGAGGCACTGAGTAAATCCGGTCGGGTGGACGTCGACATCCTGGACCGACTTCCTGTTCCGTGCGGCCTGGTTCGCTACGGCGTCGCACCGGACCATCTCTCCATTCGCTCTGTGCGGGACACCCTCGACGGGATCCTCGATCTCCCCGGTGTGTCTTTCATCGGGAACGTTGAGGTCGGCCGAGATGTCTCCGTTGACGAACTCTCCCGCTTCTACGACGCGGTTATCTGGTGCTACGGGGCGCCGACAGATCGAAACTTGGGAATCGAGGGCGAGAACCTTGCGGGGAGCTTCTCCGCGACGGCATTCGTGAATGGGTACACGGGCCACCCCGATGCCGACCGTTCATTCGACACTCTCCTCACCGGGCCCACGACCGCGGCCGTGATCGGTGTTGGGAACGTCGCCGTGGATGTGGCGCGCATCCTGGTGTCCCCGATCGAGGCGCTGCGTCGCACGGAGATGCCCGATCATGTTCTTTCCGCCCTTGAAGGGTCGACCGTTCAGCATGTGCACGTTCTCGGGCGAAGGGGGCCGGCCCAGGCCAGTTTCACCACCAAGGAACTTAAGGAACTGGGCGAGATCGGAGGCGTCCGCGTGCAGGTGGAACAGCGTGACCTCGTCCGTACCGACGCGACCGTCGCCGCACTCGAGAGTGACAAGGTGTCGGCACGCAACTTTGCGATCCTCGAGGAGTGGGCCGCACGTGACTGGCCTGAGGACTCGAGGTCGTTGTCTGTGCACTTCTATGCACGCCCGGTGCGCATCCGGGGAGAGGGGTCGGTCGCCACCCTGGAAGTCGCACGGACGTCGGTGGACGCCGACGGGCGGGCCCACGACACGGGCGAGGCGTGGGAACTCGCCACCGATCTCGTGATCCGGAGTGTCGGCTACCGGGGGGAGCCGGTTCCGGGAGTTCCCTTCGATTCCTCCCGAGGAGTCATTCCCAATGTCGACGGCCGCGTACTGGATGGCGAGGGCGTTGCAACCGCCCAGTACACCGCAGGGTGGATCAAGCGCGGCCCGAGCGGCATCATCGGTACCAACAAGAAGGACGCCACCGCCACGGTCGCCGCGCTCCTGGAGGACCTCGATGGCTTGCCCGAGCCGCCGGAGCGAGGCGCCCTCGCGGCTCATCTGTCGTCGTTGGGAATCATCACCGTAGATCGCGACGGATGGCGTCGTATCTCGCGCGAAGAATGCGTGCGCGGTGCGTCGTCGGGACGGCCCCGGGTCACCATCCATGACCGCGGCGATCTGCTCACGATCGCCCAGTGACGCGCCAGACCGTCGTCGAGTCCGGCTCCCTGCCGCAGGACGGAAGGTACGCCTCCTCGGACGACTCGACCTCGATCCAGACGTGATCGTTCGCGTGACTGACGTCGAAGCGGACGCGATCGTTGCGCGGGTCCCGCGTCACGGTGAGGTTCTCGGTGAGCCCGAGGCCCCAGATCCGACGTGCCTCCGCATCGGCCACCTGCGCCGGGGCCTCGAGAGCGGTTCGCCCACGGTAATAGGGCAGCGCATCGGGGCCCAGAAACTGCACAGGAGGCCAGGCCTCGGCAGCGCATCGCCCCAACACGATTCCCCACGGGAGGACAAGCACCGTGGGCGCGAAACGGTGGCCCCCGATGTGGGTCGATTCGCGAGCGCCGGTCATGACGTCCAGCAACGGTCGACCGAGAATCGCGCAGCACTGGTCGCGTCGGGCGTGCGTGCACACCAATGTGACCGTGTCGGGACACGGTGCAAGGTCGGGCGGTGTCGGCCCACACGGGCCGACAGCAAGGGTGCGATCCCAGGTATCCGCGAAGTAGACCTGTCGAGGCGCCTCGGGGTCCCTCTGGCGTGTCAGGAGAACCGTGGTGTCTGAGCGGCCTGCCAGGGGTGTGACCCATGACGCGAGTTCCCCGAGCACGGACTCCACAAGGGGCTGCGCCGGCCAGGGTCCGGGATGGTCGAGCGCCCACCAGAAGCGACGCGTCGGCGCAGTTCCAGGCAGCGGTTCGCCCAGGGAGGCCTCCGAGCACCGGGTCACAGGCTGGTGCCGACCGCGTCGATCGGCGCCTGGGGGATCGAACCGGTTCCGTCGCGACGGTCGTCGACGTCGGGCAGATCCACCGACGACCCCGACACCGTGCATGCCCGTGTGGGCAGAGGTCCACACCAGGCCCGGGTCAGAGTGTCCTCGCCCTTCTTGAACTTGTGGCACCGCACGCCCTGTGTCCCACGACCCTTCTGCGGGTACGCAGCGAGTGCGGTGACCTTCACTGTTCCGAGTTCGGTTCCCGGCAGGGCGGAAGCTGACCCCGCGACGGTCACGACGGCGACATCGCCCGAAGCATCGACAACTCGGGCGCATCGCAGCTCGTCGCCGTCGGCCAACGTGATTCCCACGACACCCGACGCGGATCGTCCCTGCGGCCGGATGACCGCGGTGGGGAAGTGGAGGAGCTGGCCGGCAGCCGTGATGAGAACAAGGGTGCCCTTCTCAGCCTCCGCATCGGGAAGCCACTGCGCCGACACCACGTGATCGCCCTGGTCGAGCCGAATGACATCCCAGTCGGATTTCTGGCTCGGGAACGTATCGGCCACGCGCTTGACCACGCCCCTGGCGGTAGCGACCAGGAGCCCGGTATCGCCGTCGAGCGGCACGAGGCCAACCACCCTCTCCGATGGATCGAGGGTCACCAGGGCCCCGAGCGGGGAGCCGGCTCCCAGGCTCGGTGTGCCGGAAGTCGCCGGAAGGGCGGGTAGGTCGACCACATCGAGACGATGGATGCGTCCTCCGGAGGTCACGACGCCGACGGAACCTCGAGTGCGCGCCGGCACGACCGAGACGAGGACATCGTGCGTCGCGCGTGGTGCATCGGGACGGGGGCTGATCTCTGCAATGCGGGCAACGAGTCCAGTCGATGACAGGAGCACGACGCAGGATTCATCCGCAATCTCGGCCTGGTCCGACCGTGGCATCGGCGAAATGGATCCCTCGAGGAGCAGTGTGCGCCGGGGCGTGCCGTGCGCCTGGGCGACGGCCTCGAGTTCACCATCGACCTCTGCACGCAACCGCGCATCGTCCTCGACGATGGATCGGAGTTCTTCGATGGCGCTGCGGAGAGCATCGGCCTCGGTTTCGAGCTCGATGCGGGAGAACTTCGTCAAGCGCCGGAGAGGCATATCCAAAATGTATGACGCCTGCGCCTCGGAGAGTTCGAAAACCGTTATGAGCCGTGACCGAGCTTCGGCGGTGTCCTCGCTGCTGCGAATGACGGCGATCACCTCGTCAATATCGACAATGGCCACCAGTAGGCCTTCGACCAGATGGAGACGATCCTCGGCGCGGGTTCTGCGGTGGACACTCCGTCGCAATACGACGTCGAGCCGGTGGTGCAGAAACACGCGAAGGAGCTCGAGCATGCCGAGGGTTCGAGGCTCCCCGTCGACGAGTGCGACCGCGTTGATGGACACGGTGTCCTCGAGTGGGGTGAGGCGGTAGAGGTCTTCCAGGATCGCTTCCGGCGAGACACCACTTTTCAGCTCGATGACGAGTTGTAGCCCCTGCTCGCCATCGCTCAGGTCGACCACGTCCGCGATCCCGGTGAGGCGTTTGGCGCCCACCGCGTCCTTGATCTTCTCGATGACGCGCTCGGGCCCGACATTCGGGGGTAGTTCGGTAACCACGATGCCCCGTCGACGCGGGGTGACGTGTTCTGTGCGTGTACGTGCCCGTACGCGAAAGCTTCCTCGGCCCGTGGAGTAAGCGTCGGCCACGCCCTCGAGGCCGACGATCACTCCGCCACCGGGGAAATCGGGGCCGGGGATGAGACGACGGATGTCTGCCAGGGATGCATCGGGATGCACCAGCAGGTGACGCGCGGCGGCAATCACCTCAACGAGGTTATGCGGGACAAGGGTCGTAGCCATGCCCACGGCGATTCCCGAGGCTCCATTGACCAAGAGGTTCGGAAACGCCGCAGGGAGGACCACGGGTTCACGTTCGCGCCCGTCATAGTTGGGCGTGAAGTCAACGACGTCCTCGTCCAGTGACGCTGTCATATCCATGGCAGCAGAGGCGAGCCGCGCCTCGGTGTAGCGCATCGCTGCCGGGCCGTCGTCGGGAGTTCCGAAGTTGCCGTGCCCATCGACCAGGGGTAGTCGTAGTGAGAATGGTTGAGCCAGGCGTACCAGAGCGTCGTAGATCGCAGAGTCGCCGTGAGGGTGGAGTCGACCCATGACTTCCCCGACGACACGCGCGGATTTGACGTGACCTCGATCCGGACGAAGCCCCATTTGTGACATCTGGAACAGAATCCGTCGCTGAACCGGTTTCAATCCATCCCGGGCATCGGGGAGGGCGCGCGAATAAATCACCGAATACGCGTACTCCAGGAAGGAGACGCGCATCTCTTCGGACACATCAACATCCGTTGTGCGCGTCGGGTCGGCACCCTTGCCGCGAGCCATCGCTCTCCTTCCCCGAGCGCCTGATTCTCTCAAGCGCGGTGCTCCGGGGCTGGACCGACACGTGTGGCGCACACGGCCGCCAACTCGTTTCCCGCGGCGACGGCGTCCGCACCTGAACCACCCGTCACCCAGGTGGATAGGAAGCCCGCCGCGAACGCGTCCCCCGTGCCCGTGGAGTCGACGAGGGTCACCGGGAGCGCCGGGGACGAGCCACTCTGGTCCCCCGTGCTCCACTGGGCTCCTGCGGCGCCGCGCTTCACCACGACGAAGCAGTCGGTGGGAGGTGACCACTGGTCACTCAGGGCCCGCCATTCATCGGTGTTCGCGAAGACGACGTCGACCAGGTCCAAGAGCCCAACCAGCGGGGTGACGTATTCGTGCACCAGGCTGTGCGAGTTGAGATCGATGGAGACCGTCATCCCTCGGCCTCTCGCGGACTCGATGGCGCACTCGATGGTGTGCCGGGTGGCTTCGCGAAACCAGGGATAGGCCGAGACATGCAGATGCTGCCCCGCTATCTCGGCCTGACACCACGATGCGCTCAGCGCCGCATTGGCGCCCGGATCGGGCAG
This sequence comes from Rubricoccaceae bacterium, assembly GCA_040381195.1. Classification (GTDB taxonomy): domain Bacteria; phylum Actinomycetota; class Actinomycetes; order S36-B12; family S36-B12; genus VGCC01. The sequence continues at coordinate 4,077 of JBEIHR010000052.1, read as the reverse complement.
CATCGAGCGCTCACCGGTGGAGTCCACGAGAACCACCACGGTTCCGGTCGTGGCACCCGGGACCACCTGCAGACGGGGATCGACCCCCAGCACTCGGAGGTCCCCCTCCGCAGCGGCCCCCGCCTCATCGTCGCCCCGGGCGCCTATGAGCCGCACGGAGGAGCCCCGGAAGGCCAGCCACGCGGCGGTCGCGGTCGCGGATCCGCCGAGCCCGGTATGGATTCGCGCGGGCGTGTCCCCAGCCATCACAAGGTCATGGGGGAGCACACCCGCGACCTGGACATTGACGTCGCGCGCGATGTCACCTATCACCGTGAACATGACGGATGCGGAGGTCACGTGGATGCGGCGACAGCGATGCGCGCTGCGAGGTCGGCGTTGTCCACGATGAGGTCGGAGTTCACCGTGAGACTTGCACCGTGCGTGGCGCGATGGAAGTGATCCAGAAGGAACGGAGTCACGTCCTTGCCCGAGATCCCGCGTTCATGTGCGCGTGCCAACCCATCACTGAGGACCGCGTCGTGGAGATCAGGATCTAGTTGCGCAGTGACCGGAATCGGATTGCCGACGACGAGTGCCGACGAGACGCCGATTTCCGAGCGCACCCGGATCATGGCTGCCACCTCATCGGGTGTGTGAACGGTCCAGGTGACATCGTGGCCTGAATCGGACAGGTAGAAGCCGGGAAAGCGGGATGTTTGGTATCCGACGACGGTGACGTTCAGGGTCTCAAGGCGCTCCAGGGTGGCCGCGACGTCGAGGATCGACTTCACGCCAGAGCAGACGATCGTGATCGGCGTCGAGCTCAAGGTGGTCAGGTCCGCGGATTCGTCCCAGCTGTCACGAGCCTGGCGATGCACACCCCCGAGTCCCCCCGTGGCGAACACCGATATCCCGCACTCGGCTGCGATGACACTCGTAGAGGCGACGGTGGTAGACCCGCTTCCTCCGCGGCCGAGGAGTGGCAGGAGATCTCGGACGCTCGCCTTGATGACGTCTTCCCGGGACCCGACCTCTTCGATCTGGTCATCGGAGAGTCCGACCCTGACGCGGCCGTCCAGGATGGCGATGGTCGCCGGGACCGCCCCACGAGCGCGTACCGTGTCGTGCACGTGGCGGGCGACACGGATGTTCTCCGGATGGGGGAGCCCGTGGCTGATGATGGTGGATTCCAGAGCGACCACGGGCCTGCCCGTCGCGAGCGCCTCAGCCACGTCGGGGTCCAGATCGAAGGCCGACTTCACGGTAGGACAGTAGCGGTGGCCCCGAGTCCTCAACGACGCCTGAGTCTTGACAGGATGCTGCTATGGCCTCACCCGCTGCGCGCCAGGCGTTACGTCAGGATATTGAGCGCAGCGGCTACTACCCCGACATCGTGTCGGACGCACTCGATACGGCCCTGGGGGGTGAGGAACTTCGCTCCTATGTGGTCCACCACGAGGCGACGTTCGATCGGGACGAGTTGCGTCGGCATGTCACGGTGCTTGCCCTGACTCCCACGAGGCTCATCGTCGGACATACGGATGATCACGCGTCCGAGCAGCCCGAGATGCCTTCCTATGCCAGCACCTCCACCGAGGCTGTGCGGCTCGAGCGCGTCGATTCCGTCGTTGTCACCCGGGTTGTGCCGGATCCGACCGCGTATCGCACGGGTGGCCCGGCATCGGAGGTGGTTCTGACCATCGGGTGGGGTGCCGTGAGCAGGATCGAACTCGAGCCCGCTACCTGCGGCGATCCTGGCTGCGAAGCGGATCACGGACTCTCCGGAACGTCGAGTAACGACGACTTCTCCCTTCGGGTCAGCACGGCAGCCGATGGGTCGGACGTTGTCACGCAGGTGCTCGCCTTCGCCGCCGAGTTGTCCCACGCGACAAGTGCCCGACTCCGGTAACGCGTCACTTGCCGACGTCTTCCCGAGCGCGGCAGCGGCTCTGGGATGTCCGGGTTTCGACGACACATTAGGTCTGGGCCACGCCACGAAGATCGTCTGTCTGCTTGTGGATGGCCTTGGTTACGGGGCACTGAGGCGGAGTGATCCACCCTGGCTCACGTGGGGCCGGGTGGATCCGATCGACTCAGTGCTTCCCACCACGACAGCCGTCGCGTTGACGTCACTGGGAACCGGGCTCCTCCCCGGAACGCACGGCATGGTCGCTGCATCGTTCGTGCTCCCGGAGACCGGAGACCTCCTTGCCCCGTTGCACTGGGGCAGTGACCCTCTTCCCGAATCGGTCCAGATCGAGGTCACGGTCCCAGAGTTGCTGGTCCGGAACGGGATCGCGTGTCACACCGTGGGGCCGCATGCGTATGCGCAGAGCGGCCTCACCCGGGCCGCCCTGCGCGGCCCGACCTATCACGGTGCGCACACACCCCAGGACTACATCGAGCGAGTGCGATCCATCCAGCGTTCCGGCGGACTGAGTTTCACGTACGTGTACTGGCCCGAGCTTGACCGAATCGGACACGCACGGGGTGTGGGTGAATCGGAGTGGGAGTCCGGTCTTGTGCGTGTCGGAGACCTCATCATGGGGATTCGTTCCGTTCTTGCGCCGGGGGCCCTGCTCGTGGTCACGTCCGACCACGGGATGGTGTCCTGTCCGCCGTCACGACGGGTCCGTTGGGATGAACTCGCCGATCTCCATCGTGGCGTTCAACTACTCAGTGGAGAGCCTCGGTGTCGACTCGTCTACTTCGACAAGGGCACGGATGTCGATGAAGCCGCCCGAAGGTGGCGCGATCGGCTGGAACCGGACTTCGAGATCTGGACTCGTCCAGAGTTCCGCGACTCCGGTCTCATGGGAGAGGTCCAGGCTTTCGCATCCGAGCGGCTCGGCGACCTCATCGTCCTCGCGTCGGGGGACGCGATGCTCAGCTGCCCGGATATCGACCCGCGGATCTCGTCCCTTCCGGGACAGCATGGCTCCTGGACGCCGGAGGAGCGTCTCGTACCGCTTGCGGTGCTGGCGGGGGGCTGACCGTCCTGGTGTGTCAGGATTCCGCGGTGGCGGAGCTGATCTTCTATGCGGGGACGATGGACTGCGGCAAGTCCACACTTGCCCTGCAGACAGATCACAACCACAGGTCACGCGGGCGAAGCGGGCTGGTCTTCACGAAGCTGGATCGAGCCGGGAGCAATCAACTGTCAAGCCGCCTCGGACTGGCCGTCGACGCCGTCGAGGTGGATGACGCCATTGACTTCCGGCGGATCGTTGTGGACCTGCTGTCGTCTGGAGAGCGCGTCGACTATCTCATCTGCGACGAAGCGCAGTTCTACTCCGAGGAACATGTGGAGCAGCTGGCGCGGGTTGTCGATGAATTGGCCATTGATGTCTACGCCTTCGGCATCATGACGGACTTCCGCACGCGGTTGTTTCCGGGTTCTGCGCGCCTGGTGGAGTTGGCCGATCGCGTGCACGTTCTCCAGGTGGAAGCCCTGTGTTGGTGCGGCTCCCGTGCCATCCATAATGCGCGCACCATGAACGGGGAGATGACCACGGAGGGTGATCAAGTTCTCGTCGGGGACGTGTCCCACGGACAGGCCACGACTGCGGTCGCCTACGAGGTGCTGTGCCGGAGGCACTACCGCTCACGTCTTACGGCGGCGCGGGCCTCGCGTGAGCACGTGTCACCACAGCCACTGCCGTTCTCGCCCTAGTCCTCCGAGCGGGTGGCTCCGAAGAGAATCTCATCCCAACTAGGAACACGGGCGCGACCGCGACGGTTCTTCTTCGCGGTGCGCGGTTCCTCCATGGGTGCGGGACGTGTTGTCGGCGTGGACGGGGGTGTCGTCGTGGGCTCGACCGGAGGAGTGGGAACGGAGACGAGTTTGGGGCGCTCCTCGACAGGGAGCGGCTGCGGAGGAGCGGACACGGGCTCGACAGGCACAACGTCAGCCCCGAGGATCCCAGCGGCCCCCGTGTCCACAGCCTGGACCGTCCGTCCCGCAGGCTCATAGATCCACGTCGCCTGCGCGCGTTCCAGTGATGCGGTCACCCGCCAACGACCGTCCTCAGCTCGGTAGGCATCCCATGTGGCTCCCCGCCAGGTGTCGGCGACGAGGTCGAGCAGGACCGTGGT
>JBEIHR010000051.1:0-13436 GCA_040381195.1 Rubricoccaceae bacterium | reverse complement strand
CCGGCAGGACGAACACCGGGGGTGATCACCGTGACCTCAGGGCCAACGACTTCGCGAAGAGCCCGCACCTCGAGCGGTGAACAGACGATCGCCCGGGCACCCGCATCCACTGCGAGCTGCGCGAGCCGAACAGCGGCACGCTCCGCGGGTCCGGCTATTCCGATGGTCGCCAGGTCCGCCTCGTTGAGGCTCGTCAGGATCGTCACGGCCGTTATCCGGGTACCCGGAAGCGCGTCGACCGCCGCGGCAACCATTGCCGGTCCTCCCCCGGCGTGAACGGTGAGGAAATCCGGGGCCAGCGGTGCGATCGCCCGCGCGGCGCCGGCGACAGTCGCGGGGATGTCATGCAACTTCAGGTCGAGGAATATCCGACACTCGGGGGCCACACCTCGCGCACGCTCCACCGCGACCGCCGCATCGCGACAGAACACCTCGAGTCCGATCTTGAGCGTGTCCACGTGTGGGCCGACTGCACCCGCCCACGACGTCATGGTGACGAGATCGGGGGCGTCGAGGGCGACGGCGATGGGAGCTCGCACACTCATTCCCGGATGAAGTCCCAGGCGGCAAGATCGTCGTCGAGTCCAGATGCGGGAGCGCCTGTGGGTATCTCGTCCGCGTCAGCTTGAGCTTCGGTGACGATCGCGTCGCGCTCGCGGTGCGCATGGCCGACCACGTCCATCACCCGTGCGAAGCCACGCTCAGCGACGAGCCGCGCGAGTTCGTCGTGGATGCGCATCGGCGCCGACGGGTCGTTGAAGATGCTGGTGCCAACCGAAACCGCTGACGCCCCCGCAAGAAGGAACTCGAGTGCATCGTTTCCGGTACGCACGCCGCCGGCCCCGATGATCGGCAGTGTCGGGAAGGCCTGCCGCACCTGGAAGACGCAACGGACGGCCACCGGACGGATTGCAGGCCCGGAGAGCCCGCCGGTGAGACCCGCAAGGGTGGGGCGCATCGTTGCCGTATCGATCACCATCCCCAGCAGTGTGTTGATCAGGGTCACACCCGCCGCACCCGCACGCACGACGGAGTCCGCGATCTCCACGATGCTCGTCACGTCCGGGGAGAGCTTCGCGAAGATCGGGGTTCGTCCGTCGCTGTTGCGTCGCACAGCCTGGATCACGGAAGCCGCGGAATCCGGACTGCAGGCAAACACGAGTCCACGGTCGGCGACGTTGGGACAGGAGATATTGACCTCGAGGGCCTCGAAGCCGCCGACGTTGCGGAGCTTCTGAGCGAGCTTGCCGTACTCGTCGACCGTCTCACCCGCGATGGAGACGATGGTGCGAGCGCCGCGGGCCTCCAACCAGGAAAGATCGTTCTCGATGAACGCCTCGATGCCCGGACCCTGCAATCCGATTGAGTTGAGCATTCCGCTCGGTGTCTCCGCCATGCGGGGAGTTGCGCGACCCGCTCGCGGCTTGAGCATGATGCTCTTCGTGATGACCCCGCCGATCGCTGTGATGTCGAAATAGGCGTCGAGTTCCTTGCCCGACGCGGCACAGCCCGATGCGGTGAGGATGGGGCTTGGGAGTTCAATCCCGGCAAGTTCCGTTGTCATGTCGGCGCGCGCTCCCGCCGGTTCATGGCCCGTCCCTCCGTATCCGATGATCGCGCGTGTCATGGAGCCTCCGCCGCGCCCCATGTGTCGGCCGGGATGGTTCCGACATCTGCCCACCGGACTCGATCACCGCGCAGGGTCGGACCTTCGACGCAGGACCGCACCATGCGGGTGACACCGTCATCACCGATCACCGGCAACACGCAGGTCATGCAGACGCCGATCCCGCACGCCATCGATTCCTCGACCGAACATTGCGTGAAAACCCGGCGTTGGGCGGTGATCGCGGAGATGGCGCTCAACATCCCCATCGGCCCGCATGCGTACACGATGTCGGCGCCGGATCGCTCAATCAGATCGGCCAGTTGATCGGTGACTCGTCCACGCACACCCGAGGAGCCGTCCTCCGTGGTGACCGTGATCGATGATGAGAGGCGCTTGAGATCCAAGACGCCAAACAGCTTCTCCTCGGTCGAGGCTCCAACAAGGACGTCGACTCGACATCCCCGATCCCGCAAATGTTCGGCGAGCATGAACAGGGGCGCCGACCCGTAGCCACCTCCGACAAGAACGCAGGACACCCGGCGCGTGGGAATCGAGAAGGGTTTGCCCAACGGACCCACGATGCTGAGTTGGTCATGTCTCCGGCGTTCGGTGAGCCATCTGCTCCCCAGGCCATGCGGGGACACCACGATCTCCAGAGTCCCGCCGTAGACGCCGCGCGACTGGACCTGGTGGATCGCGAAGGCACGCCGCAGGAGCATGGACGATTCCAGTCCACCCATGGCGAGCGTCACGAAGTGGCCGGGACGTGCATCCTCGGCGATTCCGGGCGCGGTTAGGGACAGCACAAAGTAGGAGCCCGCGCGACGCACGTCGAGCACCTCACCCACGATCTGGTGCGGCATCAACCCTCCCGCGCTCGGAGCGCCGCCAACTCAGCGGCGTGCTCCTGAAGGGACCGTACTCCCGGGGTGGCCGATCGCATCGACTCGATTCCGGCGACGGCTGCGGCGAGGCCTTGGACCGTGGTGATGGATGCGATCCCCTTCACCACGGCGGCTGTCCTGATTTCGTAACCATCGACGCGTGGGCCGACGCCGTAGGGCGTGTTGACGATCAGATCGACATCACCGGCCATGATCGCATCGACCGTCGTGGGTTCACCCTGCGGTCCACGCCCCTCATGCTGCTTACGGACCACGTCCACCGGTACACCCACCGCACGGAGGGCCGTGGCCGTTCCGTCCGTCGCGAGGATTCGAAACCCCGCATCGGAGAGTCGACGGACCGAGGCGACCCCACGTGCTTTGTCTCGGTCTGCGAGCGATACGAAGACGGTCCCTGCCATGGGGAGACCCCCGCTGTAGGCGGCCTCCTGGGACTTGGCGAACGCGACTCCGAAGGTGTCATCCAGCCCCATGACCTCCCCGGTCGACCGCATCTCAGGTCCGAGCACGGTGTCGACCCCGTGGAACCTGCCAAAGGGAAGAACCGCCTCCTTGACCGCGACCGGTGCCCCACTCGGCAATGTCGAACCATCACCCGTTGCGGGGAGGAGCCCACTGCGCCGCAGTTCGGTGATGCTCGTTCCCAGCATGATCCGTGCCGCAGCCTTGGCCACGTGGACCCCCGTGGCTTTCGACACGAAGGGGACCGTGCGCGAGGCGCGCGGATTCGCCTCGAGCACATAGAGCTCACCCTCGGCGAGCGCGAACTGCACATTGAGCAGACCGCGCACACCCACACCCTCGGCGATGGCTCGCGTCGATGTCCGAATGCGCTCGATGTCCTCGTCAGTCAAGGTGATGGCGGGCAGTGCACAGGCGGAGTCCCCGGAATGAATCCCGGCTTCCTCGATGTGTTCCATGATCCCGGCGATGTAGATGTCGGTGCCGTCGAAGAGCGCATCGACATCGATCTCGACGGCATCGTCCAGGAAACGGTCGACCAGCACCGGGTGCTCGGGATTCACCGTCGTAGCCCGTTCCAGGTAGTCAGCGAGCATGGCGTCGTCGTACACGATCTCCATGCCACGACCACCGAGGACATAGCTGGGCCTCACCAGCACCGGGTAGCCGACACGCTCGGCAATAGCGCGCGCCTCGTCGAATGAGCGTGCTGTTCCGTGCGCAGGTGCGGGAAGACCCGCAGCGGCGAGCACGGCCCCGAAGGCACCGCGTTCCTCGGCGAGGTGGATTGCCCGTGGTGGCGTGCCGACGATGGGGACTCCGGCATCCTCGAGTGCCTGCGCGAGACCGAGCGGGGTCTGACCACCCAACTGCACGACCACCCCGGCCAACTCTCCGACACTGCCCTCCAGATGAACGATCTCGAGGACGTCCTCGAGTGTGAGTGGCTCGAAGTAGAGGCGGTCCGATGTGTCGTAATCGGTGGATACGGTCTCGGGATTGCAGTTGACCATGATGGTCTCGAAGCCAGCCTCTTTCAGCGTCAGCGCCGCGTGGACGCAGGAGTAGTCGAACTCGATCCCCTGGCCGATGCGATTGGGTCCCGATCCGAGGATGATCACCTTGCGGCGATCGGATGGAATCGCTTCGTTCTCCTCGTCGTAGGACGAGTAGTGGTACGGGGTGAATGCCTCGAACTCCGCGGCGCAGGTATCGACGGTCTTGTACACGGGTCGAACCCCGAGGGCGTGGCGCAGCTCGCGAACCTCGCGCTCACTGAGACCCCGCAGCTGGGCGATCTGAGCATCGGAGAAGCCGCGACGCTTGGCGTTCCGCAACACCTGAGCGTCGAGACTGTCCGCCGCGCGGATGGTGTCCGCCTCGTCGTTGATCTGGACGACCTGCTCGAGGAACCAGGGGTCCATACCGGTCGCATCGTGCACGGCGTCGACTCCGGCACCTGCCCACAGTGCCTGCTGGACGAGGGATAGCCGCCCATCGTGCGGGCGACGCATAAGCGTCAGGAGATCGCCTACGTCCACAGCGTCGCGCGAGTGGGGCCACGCGAAGCTGGCACCGCGACTCTCCAAGGAACGCAGCGCCTTCTGCAGGGCCTCGGGGAAGGAGCGGCCGATCGCCATCGCCTCGCCGACACTCTTCATCGTCGTCGTGAGGGTGGTATCCGCACCGGGGAACTTCTCGAAGGCGAATCGCGGCACTTTCACGACGATGTAATCGAGAGTGGGCTCGAACGAGGCGGGCGTCTTCTGTGTGATGTCGTTGGGTATCTCGTCGAGGGAATATCCGATGGCGAGACGTGCCGCGATCTTGGCGATCGGGAAGCCGGTCGCCTTGGACGCCAGGGCGGAGGACCGCGATACCCGCGGGTTCATTTCAATGACGATCATGCGTCCGTTGTCCGGGTTGATGGCGAATTGGATGTTGCAGCCACCGGTGTCGACGCCGACCGCGCGGATGATCGCGATACCCACATCGCGCATGTGTTGGTACTCGCGGTCCGTCAGGGTCAATGCGGGCGCGACCGTGATCGAATCACCGGTGTGCACGCCCATGGGATCGAGATTCTCGATCGAGCAGATCACCACCACGTTGTCACGGTGATCGCGCATCAACTCGAGTTCGTACTCCTTCCAGCCGATGATCGACTCCTCGAGCAGCACCTCCGACGTCGGACTGGCCTGGAGACCAGCGCCAGCGATTCGATGCAGGTCCGCCTCGTCGTAGGCGATACCGGAACCGGCACCGCCCATGGTGAAGGAGGGTCGCACGACGACGGGGTAGCCGAGATCCGCCACAGCCTCGAGACAGTCCGCCATCGAGTGACAGATCGCCGACCGAGCACTTTCCGCCCCGATCTGCTCCACGATCTCCTTGAAGCGCTCACGATTCTCACCCCGTTCGATCGCCTCGACGTCGGCCCCGATGAGTTCGACCCCATAGCGGTCCAGGACACCCGCTCGATGGAGGGCCATCGCCGTGTTGAGCGCCGTCTGACCCCCGAGCGTGGCAAGGAGTGCATCGGGACGCTCCTTGGCGATGATGCGCTCGACATAGTCCGGCGTGATCGGCTCGACATAGGTGGCGTCCGCGAATTCAGGGTCGGTCATGATCGTGGCGGGATTCGAATTCACGAGTACGACGCGCAATCCCTCCGCGCGGAGCACACGACATGCCTGGGTCCCGGAGTAGTCGAACTCGCACGCCTGACCGATGACGATCGGTCCGGACCCGATGACCATCACGGTGTGGATATCGCTACGCCTGGGCATGCGCACCCCGGGAAGACATCAGATCGGCGAATCGATCGAACAGATACGCCGCATCATGCGGGCCCGCTGCGGCTTCCGGGTGGTACTGCACGCTGAATGCGGGGACATCCAGGCATTCCAGACCCTCGACCACGTCGTCATTGAGGCAGACATGCGATACCCGAGCACGACCGAAGGGGGTGTCGAATATCCCGTCTCGGGGCGCGTCGACCGCGAAGCCGTGGTTGTGCGCGGTGATCTCGACCTTGCCCGTCGTGCGGTCCATCACCGGCTGGTTGATCCCGCGATGCCCGAATCGCAACTTGTAGGTGCCCAGCCCCAGCGCGCGTCCCAGGATCTGGTTTCCGAAGCAGATGCCGAACACTGGTACCCCGGCACCCAGTGCTGCGCGCATGAGCTCCACCGCGTGGCGCGCGGTGGCGGGGTCGCCGGGGCCATTCGAGAAGAAGACTCCGTCGGGTGCCAGTGCGCGGACCTGCTCCCACGTCCAGCCCGCGGGCACCACATGCACCTCCATGCCCCGCTCGGCCATGCGCTGCGGCGTCATCGACTTGATGCCGAGGTCCACAGCCACGACGCGGAAACGTTTCTCCCCGAGGGCCGGGACCACGTAGGACTCCGGGGTGGTGACATCGGCGGTCAAGTCCGCACCGACCATGGACGGACTCGCCTGCACAGCGGCGATCAGATCCGCGGTGTGGCCGATCTCGCCACTGAAGATCCCCACCCGCATCGCACCCCGATCGCGGACATGTCTCGTCAGCGCGCGGGTGTCGATGTCGCAGATGCCCACGATCCCCTGGGCGCGCAGCTCGTCCTCGAGGGATCCCCGAGCCCGCCAGTTCGACACGATCGGCGAGGGATCGCGCACGACGTAGCCAGACACCCAGATGCGACTTGACTCGGAATCCTCGTCGTTGACGCCGGTATTCCCGATATGCGGAGCGGTCATCACCACTACTTGTCGGTGATAGGACGGGTCGGTGAGTGTTTCCTGATATCCGCTCATCCCGGTGGTGAACACGGCCTCGCCGAAGGTTGTCCCCACCGCGCCGAACGAGTGGCCGCGCCAGATCCGTCCATCCTCCAAGACGAGGACCGCAGGGTGCCGGGTCACGCGACCACCCCATCACGGACAGTCAGTCGACCCTGATACGCGACGTGCCACACGCGGCCGGGAAGCGTCATGCCCAGGTAGGGCGAATTGCTGCTCTTGGAGGCGAGGTCTCGGGCACGCACTTCCGCACGAGAGGTGGTGTCCACGACAGTGACGTTGGCGGGCGCGCCGGGCGTGAGGTCCCCGCCCTGGTTCGCCACCCGACCTATGCGCGCCGGGGCATGTGACATCCGTTCGGCGACCTGTCGCAACGTCAGGAGTCCGGTCGCGACCAGGGTCTCGACGACGACGCCGAAGGCCGTCTGGAGACCGAGCATGCCCATCGCGGCGGCGGCCCACTCGCAGTCCTTGTCCTCCCGCGGATGCGGGGCATGATCCGTGGCGATCGCATCGATCGTCCCATCGGCCACCGCCTGCCGCAGGGCCTCGACGTCCTCACGTGATCGCAACGGCGGATTCACCTTGTAGACGGGGTCGTACCCCGCGATGAGTTCCTCGGTGAGCAGGAGGTGATGTGGTGTGACCTCGGCGGTCACTGGGACGCCCCGCTGCTTGGCCCATCGCAGAACCTCGACGGAGCCTGCGGTGGACACATGGCAGACATGGAGTCTCGAGCCGACATGCTCGGCGAGCAGGACATCGCGGGCGATGATCGCCTCCTCCGCGACCGCGGGCCAGCCGGCGAGGCCCAGTCGACTCGACAAGGCACCCTCGTTCATCTGCGCGTCTTCGGTCAAGCGCGGGTCCTGGGCATGCTGTGCGACCACACCATCGAAGGTCTTCACGTACTCGAGTGCCCGGCGCATGAGCAGCGGATCGTGCACACACTTCCCATCGTCACTGAAGACGCGCACCGCGGCGGCCGAGTGCGCCATAGCGCCGATCTCGGAGAGTTGCACTCCCCCGAGTCCGACGGTCACCGCGCCCACGGGTCGCACGTCGACGAGACCACATCGCTGTCCGAGGCGCCAGACCTGCTCCACCACTCCTGCTGTATCGGCAACGGGTGAGGTGTTCGCCATCGCATGCACGCAGGTGAACCCACCGAGTGCAGCGGCGCGCGACCCGGTGTCGATCGTCTCGGCGTCCTCCCTGCCAGGTTCGCGCAGGTGGGTGTGCAGGTCCACGAAGCCGGGCAAGCCGATGAGTCCGTCGCAATCGATGACGTCTCCGCCCGAACCGCGACCGGGTGCGCACACCTCGGCGATCCGACCGTCGTCGAGCACCAGATCGGCAGGCTCTTCGCCATAGGGGCGAACCCCGCGCAGGACCACGCTCATGCCGCGTCCTTCCCGTCACCCGCGAGCAGGAGGTAGAGCACGGCCATCCGGACATTCACACCGTTCGTGACCTGCTCGACCATGACGGCCCGCGGCGAGTCGGCTACTTCGGCGGAGATCTCCATCCCCCTGTTCATCGGGCCCGGATGCAAGACGATCGCATGTTCGGGAAGTCGCGAGAGACGTGCCGCATCCAAGCCATAGAGCCGGGAGTATTCCAGCGCCGACGGGAAATAGGCCGCCTGCATCCGCTCCGACTGCACGCGCAGCATCATGATCGCGTCGACCGAATCGAGGATCGGGTCGAGTTCGTAGGAGATCTCGCAGGGCCAGGACTCCACCCCGACCGGGATGAGGGTGGGTGGGGCGACCAGGGTCACCCGAGCGCCGAGGGTGGTGAGCAGGAGAACGTTCGAGCGCGCCACACGGCTGTGCAGGATGTCGCCGACGATCGCGACCGACAACCCCGAGAGGTCCCCACCCTCGGGTGCAAGGTGACGCCGGATGGTGAAGGCATCGAGGAGCGCCTGCGTCGGGTGCTCATGAGTTCCATCACCCGCGTTGATCACAGACGCGTCGATCCAGCCCGCATGCGCGAGACGATGTGCGGCACCCGAGGATCCGTGCCTCAGGACCACCGCATCGGCACCCATCGCCTGCAAAGTGAGCGCGGTGTCCTTGAGACTCTCACCTTTGGACACCGAGGATCCCTTGGCGGTGAAGTTCAGGACATCAGCCGACAGTCGCTTGGCTGCCGCCTCGAAGGAGATGCGCGTGCGCGTGGAGTCTTCGTAGAAGAGATTGACCACGGTGCGCCCACGCAGGGTGGGCAGCTTCTTGATGGACCGATCGGTCACGGAGCCGAGTTCCGCCGCGGTATCCAGGATCAGGACCGCCTGATCGTGGTCGAGCTCACCCGCGGACAGCAGGTGCCTCATGCGCCCACCTCCGAAAGTTCAACCGCGTCGAGGTCGTCCACTTCGCGGAGTTTCACCGCCACGTTCTCCTTGACGGCTGTCGGTAGGTTCTTGCCGACGTAATCGGGGCGGATCGGCAGCTCACGATGACCGCGATCGACGAGGACCGCGAGCCGGACCGCGGAGGGGCGCCCGATGTCGTTCAGGGCATCGAGCGCAGCTCGCACGGTGCGCCCGGAGTACAGGACGTCATCGACCAACACCACAATGCGCCCGTCGATGCCCTCGGCAGGGATGGAGGTCGGCTCGAGGGGTCGGACCGCCCGCAGGCGGAGGTCATCGCGGTACAGGGTGATGTCGAGAGTGCCGCACGGGACGTCGGCCCCGTCGACGCCTGCGATCGCATCGGCGATACGGCGGGCCAGATATGCACCACGGGTGGGGATCCCGAGCAGCACGAGCGACTCGGTGCCCTTGGCACTCTCCACGATCTCGTGGGCGATTCGACGGATGGCTCGGGAGATGTCCGCGTCGTCGAGAACGGTGCGCGCAGAGTCCACGGGACTCCCTTCCCCGCCTCACGGGACGGGCTTAAAGGTTGTCGGTCGCCTGAGCCTAGGCGATCACACTCCGCTGGGTGTTCCGCCACTCCCCATCTTGTGCACGCGCATGCCGTTCGTCGTCCCAGGGATCCCAGGCGGCACACCCGCCACGATCACCACGCGCTCCCCGATGGTGGCGCGGCCGATCTCGAGCAGCGCCTTGTCGACATGTCGGACCATGTCATCGGTGTGCGCAACCGGGGGCACGAGGAAGGTCTCCACCCCCCAGACGAGGGTCAATTGACTCCGCACCCGAGGGTCCGGGGTGAAGGCCAGCAACTTGGTCGGCGAGCGCCACCGTGAGATGAGGCGTGCGGATCGCCCGGTCTCGGTGAAGGCGATCAGGTGCGTGGCCTGGATATCGCTGGCCACGTTCACAGCGGCATGGGTGAGGGCACGCGCCGTGGACACGTGTTCGAGATCCGGAAGCGTGGGCAGCTCCCCCAGCGCTTCCTTCTCCACGTGCTCGATGATGCGCGACATCGTCTCGACGACCAGCGCCGGATGCTGTCCGACACTCGTCTCCCCCGACAACATGAGTGCGTCGGCACCGTCGAGGATCGCATTCGCGACGTCACTGGCCTCCGCGCGCGTGGGACGGTTGGCGGTCACCATGGAATCGAGCATCTGTGTCGCAACGATGACGGGCTTGCCCGCCTCTCGGCACATCTGGATCGCCCTCTTCTGAACCAGCGGCACCTGCTCGAGGGGCAACTCCACGCCGAGGTCACCACGGGCGACCATGACTCCGTCGAATGTGTCGACGATTTCCTTGAGATTCTCCACCGCTTGCGGCTTTTCGACCTTGGCCAGGATCGGGAGTCGAACCCCCTCCTGCTCCATGATCACCCGTGCCTCATCGATGTCCGCGGCACTGCGCACGAAGGACAACGCGATCATGTCCGCGCCCGTTGCAAGCGCCCAACGCAGATCCTCGCGATCCTTCTCGGAGAGAGCGGGAACACTCATCGCCGCCCCCGGGAGGTTGAACCCTTTGTGGTCGGAGACCCGACCCCCCTCGAGCACTCGCGTGATCACCCGTGGGCCGTCGACACCGGTGACCTCGAGTTCGACCCGACCGTCGTCGACGAGCACTCGATCCCCGGGACGGACATCACCCGGCAGGCCCTGATACGTGGTGGAGACCATGTGCACATCGCCGGGGACGTCCTCGGTGGTCACGATGAATTCCGCACCCTGCTCCAGGAGGACCGGACCCGAGGCGAAGCGACCGAGGCGGATCTTCGGGCCTTGGAGGTCCACGAGAATCCCGACCCCGCGACCCGACGCATCGGACGCCTGGCGCACGGCGTCGTAGACAGCCTGATGGTCGTCCCAGGTGCCGTGCGAGAGATTGAGACGGGCAACGTCCATGCCCGCGGTCACTAACGCCTGGATCGACTCGGGAGTGGAGGTCGAGGGGCCCAGCGTTGCCACGATTTTCGCCCGCCGCATGGCTCCAGCCTACCCGTAAGCGATTACAAAGTGAGTGTGCTCACACCGTGACCGGCCGGGCACTTGCCCGGATGGGCGAGGGGAGGTTGGTGCTCCCCATCAAGTACCGATCCACCGATGCCGCCGCCGCGCGTCCCTCCGCGATAGCCCAGACGATCAGAGACTGCCCACGTCCGGCATCCCCGGCCACGAACACACCCTCGACGTCCGTCGAGTAGTCGTCGTGCCGGGCCAGCGCACCACGGGCGTTGAACTCAAGCCCGAGTTGTTCGGCGAGTGCCCCGCGCTCGGGACCGACGAAACCCATGGACAGGAAGACGTAATCGGCAGGGATCCTGCGGCGAGTCGCTTCGACGGGAACGAACGCACCATCGCGCATCTCGACGTCGACGAGTTCCATGGCGGTCAGCCGACCGTTCTCCCCGATGAACCTCTCCGTCGAGACGCTGAATACACGCTCGCCACCCTCCTCGTGTGCACTCGACGTCCGGTACACCATGGGGTAGGTCGGCCAGGGCTGCGAGCCTGGTCGCTCTTCCGGGGGTCTGGGCATGATCTCCAACTGCGTCACCGAGGCTGCCCCCTGACGGTGTGCGGTTCCCAGGCAGTCCGCCCCCGTATCGCCGCCACCGATGATCACCACGTGCGCCCCGGCGACATCGATCGGGGATTGGTGCAGATCCCCCTCTTGCACCCGGTTCGCCCACGGTAGGTACTCCATTGCCTGGTACACGCCCTCGAGATCGCGACCAGGCACATCGAGGTCGCGCCACGAGGTTGCACCCGCGGCCACGATGACCGCGTCGTACCGGCGCCGGAGATCTGAGCCCGTGATGTCCACGCCTACTTCCGTATTGGGTCGGAACTTGACGCCCTCTGCGGTCAGCTGCGCCAGGCGCTGATCGAGGTGCCTCTTCTCCATCTTGAATTCCGGGATGCCGTATCGAAGGAGCCCTCCGATACGGTCCGCGCGTTCGAAGACTGCGACGGTATGTCCGGCACGCGCCAACTGCTGCGCGGCGGCAAGCCCCGCCGGACCGGATCCGATGATCGCAACGGTGCGCCCACTCAAGCTCTCCGGTGGCTGGGGGCTGATCCAGCCCGATTCCCAGGCCCGATCGACGATGGCCACCTCGACCTGCTTGATAGTCACGGGCTCCGCGTTGATTCCGAGGACGCATGCCGCCTCGCACGGGGCCGGACAGAGCCGGCCGGTGAACTCGGGGAAGTTGTTCGTGGCGTGCAGCCGCTCAATTGCCTGACCCCAGTCACGGTCGTAGACGAGATCGTTCCATTCCGGGATCAAATTGCCGAGCGGGCATCCGTTGTGACAGAACGGGATGCCGCAGTCCATGCAACGACCGGCCTGCTTCTCCAATTCCTTGGCGCTGAAGCCCTCGTAGACCTCGCGCCAGTCCTGGATGCGAATATCGACGGGCCGGCGGGTCGGGAGCTGCCGGGGTGTCGTGAGAAATCCGCGCGGATCAGCCATGGATACCTCCCATAACAGCCATCACCGGGTCTTCACCACGCGCGATCGCTTCCGCACGCAGGGTAAGTACCCGCTTGTAGTCACGGGGCATCACCTTCGCGAAAGTGGTCGGATCGAAGTCGTCCAGGATGCGCTGCCCCAGCGCGGAGCCTGTCTCCTCCACATGCCGCGTGATGAGCGCGCGCACGCGAGCGACATCGTCGTCCTCAAGCGGATCGAGGTCGACCATCGCCATGTTGATCCGCCGTGGATCGGCTTTATACAGGTATGCGACGCCACCCGACATCCCCGCACCGAAGTTCCGACCGGTGGGCCCGAGAATGAGGACGGTTCCCCCTGTCATGTATTCGCACCCGTGGTCTCCCACTCCTTCGGCGACCGCAACCGCCCCCGAGTTTCGAACGCAGAAGCGCTCGCCGACGACACCGCGCAGGAAGACCTCGCCGCTCGTAGCCCCGTACCCGATGACGTTCCCGGCGATGATGTTGTCCTCCGCGGCAAAGGGCGCCGCACGATCCGGGCGCACGATGACACGTCCTCCGGAGAGCCCCTTCGCCACGTAGTCGTTGGCATCTCCCTCGAGACGCAGCGTGATGCCCGTAGGCAGGAATGCGCCGAAGGACTGCCCCGCCGAGCCGACGAAGGTGAGGTCGATGGTTCCGTCGGGGAGACCGGAGCCCCCGAAGCGACGGGTCACCTCCGAGCCGAGCATGGTCCCCACGGTGCGATTGACGTTCCGGATCGCAAGCCGGGCACGGACGGGCTCCCCGGCATCGAGGGCTGCGGCGCACAGACCGATGAGTTCCTG
>JBEIHR010000050.1:0-13822 GCA_040381195.1 Rubricoccaceae bacterium | reverse complement strand
CCCTCGACGCGGGAGGGCTCTGGGCACGCCCGGCCATGGTCACCGCCGACGAGATCATGCAGATGCTCGCGGCCGAATTCGATCTCACGCCCGTCCGGACTCGCGGCTCCGCTCCCGCAGAGGAGTTCTATGTCGACGGCGGCCCCGAGACGGTCGGCATCATCGCGAGCGTCTCGCGCCCCTTCTGCGCCGCATGTGATCGGCTTCGTCTCACTGCCGACGGTCAATTCCGAAACTGTCTCTTCGCGCGAGATGAGACCGATGCACGCGGCGTCATCCGTGATCCAGCCCTCGACGAGGATGCAACACGAGCCGCCGTTGCAGACATCCTCAGGTCTGTGACACGGGCGAAGCTCCCGGGTCACGGAATCAATGATCCGACGTTCATCCAACCTGCGCGGCCGATGTCCGCGATCGGCGGTTAGCCGCCAGCGAACGGTGGCAACACATCCACGCTGCTTCCATCGGCGACCACCGTGATCGAGTGCTCCCCATGCACGGCGATCCCGTCCACCAGGTAGCTACAGCGTGGGAGAACTGCATCCAGGCCCGGGAACGTCTGCGTAAGCCCGGTGAGTATGTCGGCCAGCGAACCCGGGGGAACGTCCACATGGTCGACACCGGCGGATGTGCGTGCCGCAGCGAAAAATCGAACCGTCACCATGGGGGCACGGTACGCGCGAACCTCGTGGTCCGCTCCAGTGGCCGTAGGCTTCCTGCATGCTCTCCGTCGATGACTATCGCGATCGCGTCGTCGCGAGCGTGCGTGTGCTGGAGCCGCTTGAGCTTCCCCTGTCCGACTGTCATGGATGCGTGCTTGCCGACGATGTGATCGCCACCTGGCCGCTGCCGTCGTTTGACAACTCCTCGATGGATGGGTACGCCGTGCGTGCCGCGGATGTCGCATCCGCGACGGAGTCGACTCCTGTGACGTTGCGCGTGGTGGACGACGTTCCCGCGGGGTTCCGGCCGAGCGTTCCCGTGAGCGAAGGAACGTGCGTGCGGATCATGACCGGCGCGCCGGTTCCCGATGGTGCCGATGCGGTGGTTCCGGTGGAGTCCACCGATGCGGGCACCGAGATGGTCCAGATCCGGGCGCGCGCGGATATCGGTGCGTGCATCCGCAAGGCAGGCGAAGACGTCATCGTCGGAGATCGCGTGATGGCAGCAGGCACCCTGCTCTCATCCCGCCACCTGGCCGTTCTTGCCGCGGTGGGTCGAGGCTCCTTGCCGGTTCATCCCCGCCCGCGGATCGCGGTGATCTCCACCGGAAGCGAGCTCGTCGAGCCCGGCGCCGAGCTGAGTCGCGGGTTGATCTCAGATTCCAACTCCTTCCTCCTTGTGGCGGCGGCGCGGGAGGCCGGTGCTCAGGCCTATCGCGTGCCACCGGTCGTCGATGACGCCGAGGCATTCCGCACCGCGATCTACGACCAATTGCATCGTGCGGACCTGATCCTGACGAGTGGCGGCGTCAGCATGGGTGCCTACGACACCGTCAAAGCCGTGTTCACCGACATGGGCACCGTGGACTTCATGAAGGTGGCGATGCACCCGGGGATGCCGCAGGGGCACGGTCATGTGGGGGAGGACCGCATCCCGGTCATCACCTTGCCGGGAAATCCGGTGAGTTCGTATATCTCGTTCCAAAACTTCGTCCGCCCCGCCATCCAACGTATGCGGGGACTTTCTGCCGGACCACGTCCGACGATGCGCATGTGTGTCGACGTCACGATGACCTCGCCGGAGAACAAACGGCAATTCGCGCGCGGGCGGTTCGTGAATGCGACCACGGTCACTCCCGTCGGAGGCGGACAGGGTTCGCATATCGTCGGCGGACTCGCTGCGTCGGACTGTCTGATCGTCATTCCTGAAGGTGTCACATCCGTTGCGGCTGGGGAGATGGTCGACGTTGTGTACCTGAGGGGAGACACACCGTGAGCGAGTTCACGCACCTGGATTCCAGCGGGGCCGCACGCATGGTGGACGTCACCGGTAAGCAGATCACCGAGCGCAGCGCCACGGCGCGCGCCGTGGTCACGGTCAGTACCGAGGTGGTGGATCTCCTCCGGGGGGCGGGAGTGCCGAAGGGCGACGCCCTCGCGGTCGCCCGAATCGCCGCGATCGCGGGCACCAAGCGCACGCCCGACCTCATCCCCCTCTGCCACCCCATCGCGGTGCACGGGGTGGACGTGCATATAGAGGTGATGGATTCGGGGGTCGAGATCACCGTCACCGTCCGCACCGCGGACCGCACCGGCGTGGAGATGGAGGCGCTGACCGGTGCCAGTGTGGGGGCCCTGGCGATCATCGACATGGTCAAGGGGGTTGACCGGATGTCGGCCATCGATCGGGTGGAACTCCTCGAGAAGACCGGGGGTCGCTCGGGCACCTGGACTCGACCATGACCTACCGAGCCCTAGTGCTCTGCGTCTCCACCCGCGCGGCGTCGGGTGTCTACGAGGACGCATCGGGTCCGATCCTGGTCGCCGGCCTGCGCGAGTTGGGTCTCGATATCGACGGTCCGCAGGTGGTGCCCGACGGCGATGAGGTCACCGAGGCACTGCGGGGTGCGGTCGAGGCGGGATTCGACCTCGTCATGACCACGGGGGGAACCGGGCACACACCGCGCGACCTCACCCCCGAGATGACCCGCCGGGTGATCGACCGCGAGTCACCCGGCCTTGCCGAGGCGGTGCGCACCTATGGCGCGGCCCACGGCGTACCCACCGCCGTGCTGTCCCGGGGGATCGCCGGGATCGCCGGGAACTGCCTGATCATCAACCTGCCTGGATCGCCGGGGGGCTGCCGGGATGGGCTCGCCGCTCTGGGACCAGTGCTGGGCCACGCCCTCGACCAGATGCGCGGCGGGGACCACCCGCGCCCCTAGCTCGTTCACCGTTCGTTCACCTTTTGTTTTGACCCGGTACCCCTTCTGATGCTCTTTCGGATACCGGGAGGCGATTGGGTACGGACATGGCGGGAACAGAGGTCATGCGCGACCTCCAATCGGCCGCCACCTCCCATCGCGGTGACCGCATCTTCAACCGCACCATTACGGCACTGGCTTTCACGGCCCTCGCGGTTCTGGCAGGCATCACGGTGTTCCTCGGAGCGCAAGCCGTGCCCGTCTTCCAGACGCTGGGGATCAGTTACCTGACCACAACCGCCTGGGACTTGACGACGACTCCGCCCCAGGCCGGCATCTTCGGCATGCTCTACGGATCGGTGCTGCTTTCGGTCATCGGTCTGGTGATCGCTATTCCCGCCGCTCTGCTGCTCGCCATCTTCATGGTGTTCCTCGCTCCACCCGCGTTGGCCAAGGTGCTCACCAATGTCGTCGACCTGATGGCGGCCATCCCCTCGGTGATCATCGGCTTGTGGGCCTTCTACATCCTCAATCCGGTCGCTGAGGAATGGGAGATCCTGCTCAACCAGTACCTCGGGTTCATTCCGATCTTCCAGAACAACTCGGGCAACTTCCTCGGCACACCGTTCATCGCCGGATTCGTGCTGGCGATCATGATGATTCCGATCATCACCGCGGTTTCCCGTGAGGTCCTCGCCCGAACGCCACCGGAACTGATCAACGCCTCGGAATCTCTGGGCGGATCCCTCTGGACCATGTTGCGCTACGTCGCACTGCCGTATGGGCGCGGTGGCATCGTCGGCGGAATCATGCTCGGGCTCGGGCGTGCACTCGGTGAGACGATCGCGATCTTCTTCGTGCTCAAGATCGTCTTCGACACGAACTGGTACCAGATCATCGAGTCCGGTGGCGGTTCCGTTGCATCCCTCATCGTGTCGAAGTTCGGTGAGGCCAGTGCAGGACTTGAGATTCAGTTGTTGCTCGCAGCAGGCTTCTTCCTCTTCGTGCTCACCCTGATCGTCAACATAATCGCCAATCTCATTGTCAGCAGGACTGGGCGGCTTCAGCGATGACCACGATGTTGTTCGATAGCGAAAAGATCCAATCCCTGCGGACCCAGGAACCTCAGCACCCCTGGAGGCGCCGCACACCGAAATTCACGTGGAGCGTGGCGCTCGCCGTCGTCATTCCTGCGCTGATAACGGGCTACTTCCTCTTCGCCACTGCGATACCCGACCCGATCGTCATGATCATCATCTACCTCCCACTGCAACTGCTGGCGGCTGGTGTGGCGGCAGCGGTCTCCAAGGGCAAGAACGGTGTTGCGGACGCCTTTATCTATGTGTTGGCGATCGGCGGAAGCATCTTCAGCCTGGTCATCCTCATCTCGCTTATCGTCACCCTGTTCATCAACGGGTTGAAGGCCTTCAGTGTGTCATTCCTGACGCAGAACAACTTCTACATCAGTCCGAGCACGTCCCTCGAGTACGGAGGCGTGGCCCACGCGGTCCTTGGAACGCTCCTCATCGTGTTCATTTCCATGCTCTTCGCAATCCCCGTCGGAATTGCTACCGCGATCTACGTCACGGAAGTTCGTGGACGTGCGGTGCCGTACGTGCGCTTCTTCGTGCAAGCGATGTCCGGGGTCCCCTCGGTTGTCGCGGGCCTCTTCATTCTCACGGTATTGATTCTCACCGGGGCCATGGGGCCGAGTGCGTTTGCGGGTGGTCTCGCCTACGCGATTCTGATGCTCCCTACAGTGGCACGTACGGCAGAGGAAGTCCTGAGACTCATTCCGGAAGACCTTCGCACCGGAGCACTTGCGTTGGGTTCCACGCGGGCTCGCACCGTGTTGCAGGTGGTCCTCCCCGCGGCGAAGACCGGCATCGTGACGGCCATCGTCCTGGGAATGGCGCGAGTCGTGGGAGAAACGGCACCCCTGGTCCTGGTTACCGGTACGAGCGATGCGACGGTCTATAACCCGTTCAACTCTCCCATCGCGGCGCTACCTACCTACATCTTCGGCAACGTCGCCCAGCCTTTCCCCGACGCGGTCACCCGTGCGTGGGGTGCAGCCCTGGTCTTGATCATCATCGTCGCAATCCTGTTCGTCATCGCCCGCATCATCGGGCGAGGCAAGGTCAAGTAGAGAGAAGGAAGAGATGTCCACTGCAGAGTTCGAGAAGAGCGTCGAGGCCCTCGAGGTCGAGCTGAGCGATAGTCGAGCTGGCTTGCCCATCGAGATGGATGCTCGTGACATCTCCGTGTGGTTCGGTAAGCGCAAGGTGCTCGAGGGCGTGAGTATCCCGTTCCCCAAGAAGACGGTCACCGCCCTCATCGGCCCCTCCGGCTGCGGTAAGTCCACGTTCATCCGCACCCTGAATCGTCTCCATGAGTTGATTCCTGGCGCCGCTCTTGCCGGTGAAGTTCTTTACGAAGGCAAGGACATCTACTCTCCCGATGTCGATCCCACGCACATTCGGTTGAAGATCGGCATGGTGTTCCAGAAGCCGAATCCTTTCCCCAGCATGACCATTCGTGGCAATGTGCTCTCCGGGCTGAAGTTGTCGGGGATGAAGCGACCCAATCACGATGACATCGTCGAAGAAACCCTGCGCGCTGCTGGTCTGTGGAACGAAGTGAAGGATCGTCTCAATGCAGCGGCGGGTGAGTTGTCTGGTGGTCAGCAGCAGCGCCTGGTGATCGCACGTGCCCTGGCCGTGCAGCCGCATGTGCTCCTGATGGATGAGCCCTGCTCGGCCCTCGACCCCGCGTCGACCCTCAAGATCGAAGAGACGA
Source organism: Rubricoccaceae bacterium (assembly GCA_040381195.1). Taxonomy (GTDB): domain Bacteria; phylum Actinomycetota; class Actinomycetes; order S36-B12; family S36-B12; genus VGCC01. Next base: position 8,157 of record JBEIHR010000050.1, on the reverse strand, counting down.
TCCGGGAGCTCTCCAAGGAAATCACCATCATCATCGTGACGCACAACATGCAGCAGGCCGTCCGCGTGTCGGACTACACGGCCTTTTTCCTGGCAGCGGAGAACGAGCCCGGGTATGTCGTGGAGCAGGGTCCCACCACGGACATCTTTGGGAATCCACGCGATCAGCGCACCCTCGATTACGTAAACGGGCGATTCGGTTAATCGTCCGTTCACGTGGACACCCACTGTTCACCCAGACGTCAGTAGAAGGTTGATATTCGGATGACTCCACGTCACGCGGGAAACCTACGGTCATCTCGACAGTCCGTTTCGTCGACAAAGGAGTTCCACGTGCGTCGCTCACTTGCGATCCTCGCGGGCATGGCAGTCGCGGCTTCCACCATCGCGTTTGCATCCCCCGCCTCTGCAAATCAGACCATCCCTGCTGGTGGGGCAACCTTCCCCGAGGTTTTCATCCGGGCGTGCCTGGGTGACTTCAACGCTTCCCAGAGCAACTTCACCGTCTCGTACCAGGGGACCGGCTCCGGCACAGGCCAGCGCAACTTCACGAACGGCCAGTTCGTGTTCGCCATGTCCGATAGCCCGTATGCCAGCGGTGAGCCGACCTTCGAGTGGGAGTACGTCCCGGTCATCGGTGGCGCCGTGACATTCCCGATCAACCTGGTGAATGCCAAGAACGGCAAAACCCTGGGTTCTTCCATTCAGTTGACGCAGAAGACGCTGGCGAAGATCCTCGGCGGAGCTGTTACTACATGGCGTGCTCCGGAGATCCTCAAGGAGAATCCGCGCATCGCCGACGCGATCCCGGATCAGAACATCACGGTTGTCTACCGCAGCGACGGCTCGGGAACTTCGAACAACACCCTGCAGTACCTGAACGCCTGGGCACCGACCATCTGGTCGAAGGTGCAGAATGATTTTGGCACGGCATTCCCCGGTGGAAAGCCGATCGCGAACTCGCTCTCGGGTCGTGGTAACGCTGGCGTGATGTCCTCGGTGGCCGCTACCCCGGGTGCCATCGGCTACGTGGATCTCGGTGACGCCAAGGGCTACCCCGCCGCGCGCATCCAGAATGCGAACGGTGAGTTCGTGGCGCCGTCATCTGCCTCGGCAGCGAAGAACCTCGCGTCGCAGACCAACATCAATGCAAAGGGTCTGGTCCAGCTCGACTACAACCTGAAGGTTCCGGGCGCCTACCCGGTGTCGATCTTCTCCTACGCCCTGGCACGTACGGATGGTCGTGGCCCGAATGGCCTCGGTGTCCGTCAGTTCCTCGATTACACGATCCAGAAGTGCGGCCCCTCGAAGGCAGCGAGCCTCGGCTACGTTCCCGTCGCGGGCAAGGTTCTGGCGAAGTCGCGCGAACTGGTCCAGCTCGTCAAGTAGTTCTCACCCACCTCAGTACACGCGAAAGGTAGGGGCGATGCCTCGGGTCCGAAAGGTCAACCGAGGCATCGCCCTCGCCGCATGTGCTGGAGCCGTCTCCCTTCTGGTGACCTCGTGCACGCCGCCGATGCCGCCCGATGTTCTGGCAGCGGTGGCGGAGTCGCAGATCACCTGCCAGAGCGGTGACGTCGCGGTGGCGGTTCCAGAGCAATTCCTCGGCAGCATCGCCGCCGTGGGGGCTGGACTCAGTGGGGTCTGCCCCGAGCAGACCGTCACGGAGGTCCCGGTCGGTGACCCAGCCCCCGTCTACATCACCAGCGGCACCCCCAGTCCAGATGAGATTTCCGCGTTCACCTCGACCCAGTGCAGTTCGGGCTCCGTGATCCAAATTCCCGCGTTTGGCTACCAGGTGACGGTGGGCTTCAACGTGATCGGACTCGAGGGTCTGCTCTTCACCCCGGAGGCCGTGGCGGGAGTTCTGAATGGCACCGTGACGTCGTTCGAGGATCCACTGATCGCGGATCCCAATGAAGGCTATGACCTCTCCGGACTTCCTGAGATCACCGTATTGGCATTGGACACCCCCCAAGGCTCCGTTGAGGCCATGACCGCGTGGCTGACCCAACAGGTTCCTGACCAGTGGACGAAGGGTGTCGTGGGGACGATCGATGGCGCCCAGACCTTCGCGACGACCCAGGAGCTCCTCGACGCGATGCTGCTGGCCGATGCGACCGTGGCGATCCTGCCCACGACGACCGTGATCTCCGCGGGCTTAGCGCCCGCGAGTCTTCCCGCATACCTTCCGACAGAGGGCGGTGAGAAGGGTGCGTTGGTGACCGTCTCGCCGGACGACACCCAACTGGCCAAGGTGGGTGCCGGCGCCACCGTGGTGTCCTTCGATGACGCGGGCAACATGACGGCGAGCCCTGCCATTGGCGGCATACCGACCCCCGAGTCCTTCGACCTCGCAGCCTCGAAGGTGGTGCTTCAGGAAGGTCAGCCACTCGCAGGTTGGCCCGTGGTCGCACTGGCACACGCACTCATCTGCGACACCCCCGGGGATCCGCTGCCGCTGTCCTTTGGTCAGTTCCTGGTGCGTCTGGCGGGCCAGGGCTCACTAGAGGGATTTGGGTTTGTGCCGCTGCCTGAACCCGTGCGATTCCAGACCTTCACACCGCTCAAGGTCACGATCAATACCGACGCACCGGTTGACCCGTCGGCGACAGCCACGCCGTAGTCAGATCAGCGAGCCCGCTGCCGGGCCCAGGATTCGCTGATCTCATGCTCCGCCTCGGTGCGGCTCACCCAGGTGGCGCCCTCCACCGACTTCCCTGGCTCGAGGTCCTTGTAGACCTCGAAGAAGTGCTGGATCTCGAGGCGGTCGAACTCGGGAACGTGGTGGATGTCCCGGATGTGCTCGACGCGCGGATCCCGGGCTGGAACACAGAGCACTTTGTCATCACCGCCGGCCTCGTCGGTCATGCGGAACATGCCGACGGCCCGGCATCGGATGACGACGCCGGGAAAGGTCGGCTCCGCGACGAGCACCAGTGCGTCGAGGGGATCGCCGTCCTGGCCGAGGGTGTCCTCGATGAATCCGTAGTCGTGCGGGTAGCGCGTCGACGTGAAGAGCATGCGATCGAGACGTATGCGCCCGGTTGTGTGATCCATCTCGTATTTGTTCCGGCTTCCCGCGGGAATCTCGATGGTGACGTCGAACTCGAGTGGTTCCATGGCACCTCGTCTTCGAAATGGCTCTCCTCCGTAGGCTAGCGGGGCTTCCGACGAAGGGAACGCTGGTGCGGGCACGATGGATCACCGCGGTCGTCGCTGTCGGACTGGTGTGGCCCGTCTCTGCCCAGGCGAACCCGCTCCCGCCCGTTCCCGCTCCCGCGGTCGGTGTTCCACTTCCCGTTGTCGGCTCCACCGCACCCGCACCGACGGCTGCAGGTGTGGTCGAGGCGTTGGGGCCACTTGCACGTTCGAAGGTGCTGGGTTCGTCCTCGATCGTGGTCGTCGATCCGGCAACAGAGACGACGTTGCTCGATCGACGAGGTGCACAACCTTTGATTCCCGCGTCGACCCAGAAGCTCCTCACTGCGGTCGCGGCACTCGAGGCGCTCGGACCTTCCGCACGGTTGGCCACGATTGCCTATCGGGATGGCCAACGGGTGTACGTGCGGGGTGGTGGTGACCCGACCCTGCGTCGCGGGAAGTCCACGGATCCGGACTCGGGTGGGGCTGCGTCGATGCGGGAATTGGCCCGGCAGATTTCGGTCTCGCTGGGAACGGACACGACCGTGCGATTGGTCTTCGACGATTCACTCTTCACGGGACCAACGTTGGGTCCTGGGTGGAAGCGCAGCTTCCCGCAGGCCGGTGTGGCGGCTCCAGTGTCTGCACTCGTCGTCGACGATGGACGCGTGCGCCCGGGTGCGCGCTCGCGGGTGTCGGATCCGTCGCGCGAGGCGGCGAAGGTGCTGGCGGGATACCTCCGTGGATTCGGTATCACGGTGAAGTCGGTGCGACGGGGAATCACGCCCGCCAACGCGGAGGAGCTCGCGCGCGTCGAGTCCGCACCGATCTCGGCGATCGTGCAGCGCATGCTCACCGACTCGGATAACAACTACGCGGAGGCCCTCGGGCATCTCGTCGGGGAGGAGGTGCTCGGCGAAGGGAGTTTCACTGGCGGGGCGCGCGCCACCGAGAAGATCATGGGCGAGGCCGGGATCGACCTGACCGGGGTCGAGTTGGCCGACGCGAGCGGACTGTCTCCTCGGAATCGACTCGCGGCGACGACGTTGACCGATGTGCTGACCGTCATCGCACGTGGGGAGGAGCCAGCCTGGGCCCCGGTGGCCGCGGGCCTGCCGGTGGCCGGGGTGACCGGCACGCTCGCGGATCGGTTCGACACCCGTGCCACCAAGGCGGGGCGGGGTTCGGTCTTCGCCAAGACCGGGACGCTCACCGGAGTCGGATCGCTGGCCGGATGGGTCATCGACCGCGATCAGCGCCTCCTGGTTTTCGCCATTGTGGGCAATGACGTGCGCAGTGGCCTGCGTGCCCGCGACACAATGGACCGCATCGCAGTACGACTCGTGGAATGTGGGTGCCGATGAGCAACGTGACCATGCCGATCCGTCTTCCCGTCAATCAGTTCGACCACTTCTACCGGGGTGGTGATCGGATCGGTGCGCTGCGACACGGACCGGGCGGCCCGCAACGACCCGAGGAGTGGATCGGCTCGACCACGGTGCGTTTCGGCCAGGCGCCCGCCGGGCTGACCGTACTGCCCGACGGCACCCTGCTCCTGGAGCACATGCAGCGTGATCCGGACGCATGGCTGGGCCCGAATCACGTCGCCCGGTACGGCACAAGTGCGGAGGTGCTGGTGAAGCTCCTCGACCTCGGGCAACGCCTCCCGGTGCACCTGCACCCGAATCGCGAGTTCTCTCGCACCCACCTCGGACTGACCCACGGCAAGACGGAGGCCTGGTACGTCCTCGACGCCCCCGCGGGCGCGCGGGTCGGTGTGGGATTCCGGGAAACGATGGATCGCGCACGCGTCCGCGACTGGGTGATGAATCGCGATAGTGATGCGCTCCTCGAGTCGCTCCAGACGCGGGAGGTGCGGCCCGGTGACGCGATGCTCGTGCCCTCAGGTCTGCCGCACACCGTCCAGGAGGGAGTCTTCGTCCTCGAGCTCCAAGAGCCCACCGATCTGTCGATCCTGCTCGAATGGCAGGGATTCGCCGTCGACGGTTTCGCCGACGGGCACCTGGACCTCGGTTTCGACGCGGCCCTCGATGCTGTGGACTACTCCGCGGTCAGTGCGTCCGATCTCGATGCGCTCGTGCTTTCCCGCGAGAGCATCGAGCAGGCGGGACTGCACACCGCGATGCCTGCAGAGGCCGAGCAGTACTTCCGTCTCCATCGACTCAGTTCCACCGGCGACGTCGTGGACGTGGAGGCCGGATTCGCGATCGCGCTCGTGACCGAGGGCACGGGGGTCCTTACGGCTCCCGCAGGCGCACTCGAGATTGCGAAGGGGGATGCACTCTTGATCCCCTACGCCGTTGGCCCGTGGTCCGTGCACGGTGTGTGCACGGTGATGGTGTGTCGCCCGCCCGCCCCCGACGCGCCCGCAGGAGCCCGGTAAGGGTGTCCGTCGTCGACTGGGAATTGGCCGGCTCGATTGCGACGGGTCTTGCACCGACGGGACCGGAGGTACCTGCAACCGAGGTGCGCGCCATGACGCGTCAGTTGGGTGAGTTCGCAGAGCAGGCCGCATCGGAGGTGCACTCGATCACGGGAATGGTTGCTGCACCCAGCCATCGCACGATCGTGGCCGACCGACACCGCTGGATCCGCTCCAACATCGACGCTCTCGCCGCTCTGACCGCACCCCTCGACGAGCGGGTCGGCGCCGGTGCCGTCCAGGCACTGGGTTCCCGTGCCACCGCCCTCCAGATCGGAGCGACACTCGGCTGGATGTCCGGTCGGGTCCTCGGGCAGTACGAGGTTGTGGCAGAACCCGGATCCCTCCTTCTCGTGGCACCGACGATCGCGGCGACGGAGCGCACACTCGATGTTCCCTCGGCCGACTTCCGCCTGTGGGTGTGTCTCCACGAGGAGGCGCACCGTGTGCAATTCGGTGCGGTTTCCTGGTTACGCGACTACTTCATCGAGCGGGTGCGGATCCTCCTGGAGCCGCCGGATCTCGGGGTGCGGGATTCACTTGTGTGGCTAACCACTGTCGTCACGACCGTCGCGCGCGCGCTCCGCGGGAGTTCGGAGCTGGCGGTCACGGACCTTGCACCCACGGAGGAACAGCGCACTGCACTGCGCGAGCTGATGGCACTCATGACCGTCCTCGAGGGCCATGCGGATGTGGTGATGGATCTCGCTGGTCCGGAGGTGATTCCATCGGTCGCGCTGATCCGCGAGCGGTTCGAGGTGCGTCGTGACTCTGCGCATGGCATGGATCGAATCGTCCGGACCCTCCTCGGTGTCGAGGCGAAGATGCGCCAGTACCGCGATGGTGCGGCATTCATCCGAAGCCTCCTGGATTCCGGAGGCATGGCGCGGGTCAACTCCCTCTGGAGCGGGCCGGATGCACTCCCCACCCTCGAGGAGATCGCCGCACCCGCACAATGGTCGGAGCGCACGGCGGCATGAGTGAGGCGTCCGGGGAACTGCTCGCCGCGCGAAACGCCGTGAGGCGTTGCATCGACCCGGGATCGATCATCGTCGGATGCTCCGGTGGCCCCGACTCCCTCGCTTTGGTGGCGGCAGCCGTGTGGACTGCGCGCCACACGGGCGCACCGCTCACGGTGGGTGTCGTCGACCACGGGCTGCAAGCGGGATCCGCGAGCATTGCGGCCGAGGCTGCGCGGGCGTGCCACGCCCTGGGTGCCGACGATGTCGCGATCCTCACCGTCGACGTCGGTGGCGAAGGCGGACCGGAGGCCGCCGCCCGGGATGCGCGACGAGCTGCGCTTCTCGACCTGGCACGGCGTCGGGGGAGTGAGCAGATCCTGCTTGCCCACACCCGAGAGGACCAGGCGGAGACCGTCCTGTTGCGCCTGAGTCGGGGTGCGGGTGCCCGGAGCCTCGCTGCGATGCGTGCCTGTGCACCCCCGTGGCATCGGCCCTTCTTGGACCTGCCCCGTGCGGATGTTCACGCCGTCGCGGCGGAGGTGTGCGCACCGCTCGGCATCACCCCCTGGAGCGATCCGCACAACAGCGATCCGCGCTACAGCCGGGTACGCGTGCGTCGATGGCTCTGGGAACTCTCGGCCGAGCTCGGAGCCGGTGTGGTGCAGGGTCTCTCGCGCAGTGCGGCTTTGCTCGCTGACGACGCCGATGTGCTGGATGCCTGGACCGAGCAGGAGGCTGCGCGCATCGTCGAGGATGAGGGGGGCGTGGTGTCTGCGGAGCTCGCCGCACTCGCGGAATTGCCGCGGGCGATCCGGACCCGGGTGCTGCGCACGATGCACCAGCAGGTATCCGGGGAAGGCGAACTGACCTTCGATCACGTCCGCACGCTGGACACCTACGTCTCCGATTGGCACGGACAGGGTGACTGCGATCTTCCCGGTGGTGTGACGGCACGGGTCGACTATGGAAGGCTGTCGTTCCTTCGCACCGCTACCCACCAGGAGTGATCCGTGGATCAGTCGCACGTCGCATCCGATCTCGACCATGTGCTGCTCACGGAGGACGAGATCCGAGCCCGGATCGCGGAGCTGGCAGCCCAGATCGATCGTGACTACGCCGGTAAGGACCTCCTACTCGTGGGAGTCCTGAAGGGCGCGGTCATGGTCATGGCCGATCTGGCCCGAGCCCTGACCATCCACGCGGACATGGACTGGATGGCCGTGTCGTCGTATGGATCGGGAACCACATCAAGTGGAGTCGTGCGCATCCTGAAGGACCTTGACCGGGACCTCACCGGTCACGATGTCTTGATCGTGGAGGACATTGTTGATTCCGGGCTCACTCTCAGCTGGCTGCTTAAGAACCTCTCCGCGCGCGGGCCTGCGTCGCTGGAGGTGTTCACGCTCCTGCGTAAGCCTGAGGCGATGCGGGTCGAGGTGCTCCCGAGGTACGTGGGCTTCGACATCCCCAATGAGTTCGTTGTGGGCTACGGCCTCGACTATGCCCAGCGCTACCGGAATCTGCGGTGCGTGGGCACGCTCGCCGCGCACGTGTACTCCTGATCGTTCGCGCAGGGCGGACCTCGGCCCCTTCGGCCGCGGATGAGTGG
>JBEIHR010000049.1:0-13840 GCA_040381195.1 Rubricoccaceae bacterium | reverse complement strand
GCTGGAGAAGAACGTTCCGATCGCGGCCACCAGCATGAACGGAAGGAACAGGACCGCGAGTAGTACACCGAACACGATGTCAATGCCGCGCTTGATAGCGCGCTTGGACCCGGTGAGTTGCGGCTCGTCCAGGTGGATCAGCGGGAGATCGGCCTGCATGCGCATCGTCACGCGTGGACCGGCAAAATCACCGAGAGTGGGCGCCACGAGCAGGTCCACGCGCGGACCCTCCAGTCGCCAGGCGAGCTTCTTGATCACGCGCTGACCGAGGTTGGGGCTGTCGGCTACCGCGACTGTGTCCGCATCCACGATCGAGATGCGCGCCATCACCTCGTCGAGCCAGGCCTCGAGTGTTGCGTCGTCGACCACGCCCGTCTCCGCATCACCAACAGGTTCGGGGATGACATCGACGACGGCGAATCCGGCTACCGGATCGCGATCGAGCAGATCCACGATCCCCTCGCTCCGGAGTCCCGTACCGATCACCACGGTGCGATGGAGGAAGTGGCCGTAACGCCGTTCGTTCCGCAGCCACGCGCGAAGACTCCAGCGGACAATGAGGATCATGCCCATACCCACGACGAACGTGATGAGCACGAATCCACGGGAAAGATCGAGTTTGAATGCGAAGGCGACGATGGCAACGGCAGCGAACACCGCTCCCGACGCTGTCACAACGCGCTTGAACTCTTCCGACCCCACACCGAGCACACGAGTGTCATAGGCGCCTCGGAAGAAGAGGGCACCGATCCAAGACACCACCACGACGAGTGCGAACAGCACGTACGTGTAGTCCGAAATATCAAGGTTGTAGGGAATCGTCCAGCGCAGAACGAATCCGACCACTGCGGCGGTGATGATCGCGAAGGTGTCCAGGACCACCGCACGCACGGCATAGACGCGCAAAGGGTCACGGCGCTGGTGCGGGCGGTCCCGGTGTTTGTCCGAGGAGATCCAGCCCTGCTTGGCATGGGGGTCCAACGCCAATTTGCGGAGAGCGCCGGTATCGGTGATCTCGTCGCTCGACATCGACACCTCCCGAGTGACACGGTCCACTCCTCACGGTATCAGCGATCGGCACCGGTATCGGTCACGCGACTGCTGGTCGGGGCACGAAATCCGCTTCCGTGTGCAGCGGCAGGAGGGTGTGGTCTTTGGCAAACAGCGCACCCCGGCGCGCGTGATAGCTGAGTGGATTCCCAAGGAACGGCTCAAGTTCCGCCTGACTCACTGGGTTGATCGCTCCGTGCACGTGCCCATCCCACCAGCGCCTGTCCTCAACAAGGTTCATTACTCCCGAAGCACGAATTGCCGGGACGAAATCCTGCTTGTAGGTGTAGAAGCCCTCCTTGTGGGCATAAGCAACTCGATAATCGACACTTGCCACGAAATCTGCGATGAGCAGCCATCGACGTGTCACGCGGACAAGTTCACCAAGCGACTGAAGGTACTCATTCCGCCCTACCCAGTGCAAAACTGACCAGCAGATGACCAGATCGAATGAGTCACTTGGAAATGGGAGGGCATGTGCATAAGCCGACTGAAACGTGAGGCGTGTATCGCGCGTGTGTGTTTCCCGCAAAAGGTCAATTGCCTCGGGCGAGGGTTCGAGGCCGACTCCCTCGTCAGCGTCGAGTGCATCGACGACGCTGCTCAAGAAACGTCCTGCTCCACACCCAACATCAAGGACCCGCTCCACAGGTCCGTCCTTCAGATAAGGGCAGTTAAGTACCCAATCAGGAGCCTTGGTGGAATCGTGGAGATGCGAACTCGTAAAGCGAAGGCTCTGAGGCGCAAAATTTGCAGTCTGGCTTGACTCTCCAGTGGACACGAATCACTGCCTGTAGACGCGGACCGGGATCTCCGTGAGGGTGATCTGGGTCCCCGGGCCCGCCTCGGAACAGGCCGAGAGCGGGTCGCAGACCAACTGGGAATTCTCCGGGGTGGTGTAGGGCACCTCGCCAGTCTCCGCCCAGGCAACGATCCATGAGGTCCCATCGCGACTGAAGTCACATGTCACAGCACCGGCGTTCTCTGTGCAGCCACCGAAGGACGCACCGGTGACCCAGTTGTCCACCGCAAAGAAGCCTTGCTCGGCGTCGGTGCCCGCGTAGGCCTGGATGCCCAGCAGGTCGTACTGCCGCAGTGTCCAGATGTACCAGTAGGAGCGGTCGATGCCGTAGCGCAGATCGTCGATGTAGGTGCGCACGACGAACCCTGCCGCGCGCGGACCGGTGATTTCGGTGCGCGGGATCTCACCGGGTCCGGCGAGACCGTAGTTCAACTCCGTGTCCCAGAGCGGAAGATCAGGGGCGCCCGCGGCGGTCAATGCCGCTTGCGCCTTCTCGATGAGCGCACCGCGCGCCACCGGATCACCGGCACCATCGGGATAGGTGTGGATGGCGACGACGTCGATCGGCCAATTGAGGGCCTTCAGCTCGGCCAGATACTCCGGGAAGAACCGGTCGAAGGCGCTCGCAAGACGCGTAGACGGTGACGCAGAGACAACGAGCGCATCGGGATTGTTCGCCTTGATGATGTCGTAGGCCCGCTTGGTCATCTCAGCCATCTGCTTGGGCGTGCCGTTGTAGAAGTTCTTGAGGTTTGCTTCGTTCCAGATCTGGTACGCGTTGATCCGATCACCGAACTTCTCGACCACGGCCGTGACCCACGCGTCCCAGTCCTCGAGGTTCGCCGGTGCCGATGCGGCACCGGGCTGCGGGTAGTCGCTCTCGTTGACCTTCGTCGCCGCCCACTCGGGTGTGGTGCCCAGCACGTACAGGATCTCGGTCATGCCCTTGGACTCTGCGTTGGCCAGTGCACCCTCGAGGTTGTCCCACTTGAACTCACCCTTGGCGAGCTCGATCTGGGACCAGCCGGTGCCGTTGTCCCAGAGGCGCAGCGCACCGAACGGTGCACTCGCCCAGGCACCGCCCTCGACACCCTCGATATGCATGCCCACCAGCGTCGGCTTGATCGCGTTCGGATCGACCACTACACCCGCGGCGGCCGTTTCCTCAGCTGCGGGGGCGGTCTCGCTGCTTCCACCACCGCACGCGGAGAGTGCAAGTGCACCCGCCGCGAGGATCGCTACGGCTGCTGATTTGCGGAGTTCTTGGCTGATGTGCCGAACCATAGGGGCATGCTCCCAACGCTGACGGATGTTCCGGGTGCCACCGGAGTGCACACGTTCATGGCGGTGCACTGCACTGTGGCGTTCGCAGGAACAGTGTAAGTACCGCTCCCCGATGATTTCCACACGACCACCTCGGGATTGGTGTTATCCCCGAGCTGACACACGTTCACATCGCCCGCAGTGCACGAGTAGAAGGAGTCCGCGAGCCAGTTATAGGCGGTCTGATACCCGATCGCGCCCGGGGATCCCGGCTGCATCACGATGCCGAGACGACCGTCCGGCCGGTACCAGTAGTACCAGTACGACCGATCAATGCCGTACAGCACGTTCTGCAGGTATGTCTGTGCGGTCCACGCGGCAGCGGTGTCACCGTTGATCTGGCGCCCACCAATTCCGCCCGGGCCCTTGATGCCGTAGTTGATCTCGGTGTCCCACAGCGGAATGTTTCCCGGAACCTTCGCCTGCTTCAGATCCTTGCGTGTCAGTTCGATGAACTGCACACGGTCCGCAGGAGTTCCGGTCCCCTGCGGATAGGTGTGGAAGGAGATGACGTCGATGGGCCACCCCATCTTCTTCAGTTCTTTCAAGTACGCGGGGAAGAACCGCTGGTATGCGGACTCGAGGCGGACCGTCGACGATGCCGAGACCACCTTCGCGGTGGGATCGTTGCGCTTGATGATCTTGTAGGCCTCACGCGTGAGCTGTGCCATCTCCTTGGGGGTGCCCTGGTAGAAGTCCGCGAGGTTGGCTTCATTCCAGATCTGGTACGCGTCGATGCTCGCCCCGTAGCGCTGGCTCACCGCGTTGACCCAGGACTTCCACGCCTTCATGTCCGGTGTGGAGGCCGCGCCCTTGTTCGGGTAGCGGCCCTGATTCGGATTCTTCGCCGCCCACTTCGGCGAGCTGCCCAGCACATACATGGTGCTGACCTTCTGGCTGTTCGCGTTGGCGATCGCGGCGTCGAGGCCGTTCCACCAGTACTTGCCCGTCTTCTGCTCGACCTGGCTCCACGCCACACCCGCGTCCCTGAGGCGCAGTGCGCCGTACTTCACGCTCGGAGCGCCGCCGTTGGCGATCTCGATGACGTGCATCCCGAACTGGGTGGGCTTGACCGGGTTCTCGGCGGCTTGTGCGCCCGCGGCGAGCGGGATGCTCGAACCAACGAGTGCCAGGCAGGACAGGGCGGTGACGAGGGCACGACGCATGGGGGAGTCCTCACGTAGAAGTGGCTTTACGAAACTAGCCGAGCCCGGGGCGCTCCTCTGGGAGCGACCCACGTCGAGACCCCTTTTATATCCATCAAATCACAGCGGCGCCCCGTGCTCGGCTCAGGCGCGGGCGAGGACGTAGAGGGACTGACCGTCGGTCTCTCCCCCGTGCTCGAACCGCTCGACCCGCAGGCCCGCCGCCCGTACGTGCTCCTCGAAGTGGTCCTGGTGGAACCGGGTGCAGTGCAGCCGGCCCTTCCATTCCAGCGGCCCGTATCCGGCGGGGTTCTCCTCCCATGCCGGCACGCCCTCCTCCACGAAGCAGGTAAGGAACGCCCGGCCGTTGGGTGTGAGGGCCTGGGCGATGAGATGGAGATACGCGGGGGTGTCGACGTCGTTCATATGCGAGAAAACGGAATACGCGTAGAACACGTCGACGGAAGTCGGTTGTGCCCCGATGGTCCGCTCCGCGGTGCCGTCGGGGTTGTAGCGCTCGTTGGCGACATCGATCAGGGTGAATCGAAATCCCGGTGCAGTGAGATTCTTCGACGCCCACGCGATCAGATCCGGCTGAATATCGACACCGTGGTAGTCCCGGATCCTGCCGAACTTCTCACGCACTCCCACCGCGAGCCGGCCGGCACCGCAGCCCCAGTCCAGGAGAGCGGAGTCTTTCGTCAGTCCGGCGTAGTTCTCCAGGCGCGTGACGTCGGCGACGGCGGTGCGGATGAATTCGGCGTCGTCCTTGAAGTGCGCGCCACCCATGCGGAAACGGCCCGGGGGAAGTGGAGTCCGCGTACTGCGCTTGGGTCGACCGAACACTTGCTCACCCTAGCCACGAGCGAACATGATGTTGCCGGCGATTAACGTGGAGCGGTGCGATCGGGGTCTTGGGCTGCGTTTTCACTCGCGGGGTTGTGGGTTGCGCTGCTGAGCTGGGCGCTCGTCATGCCGGTCGGATCCTCCCCCGACGATGACTACCACCTCGCGAGCATCTGGTGCGCGGGAACGAATACATGCGAGCAGGTCGACGACCGTTCCGTGTCCGTCCCTGCTGCGGTCGTGGGCGCGAGTGAGTGCTTCCGCTTCGACTCGTCGGTCCCCGCGACGTGCGCGGAGTCGCTGCTCACTAGCGAAGCGGGAAGTGCATCGCGTGCTACCGATCGGGTGAATCAGCGTGCCGGTCTCTACCCCGAGGGTTTCTATTACTTCGCGCATCTCTTCGTCGGCTCAGATATCGAGCGATCCGTGACCGTGATCCGGATCGTGAATGCCACGCTCGCGGTGCTGGCTCTCGCCTGGATCGCTGCGGTGGCTCCGCGCGGTGTGCGGCGGGCCACACTCGTCGCGGTGACTGTCGCGTGGGTCCCGATGGGCCTGTGGATCCTCCCGTCCACGAATCCGAGCTCCTGGACGTTCACAGGTCTCCTCCTGGTCGGGGCGATGACGCTCTCGGCATGGCTCTCACCCCCCGGCCGGAAACGCTGGCTGTCGGTGCTCGGCGTTGTCGTGGGTGGGGTGATGGCGACGGGGTCGCGGGTGGACGCTGCAGCGTTCACGCTCGTCGTGATCCTCGCTGCGGGTGCCTACGTGGGATGGCGACGGGTGCGCGGGAACATCTGGGTGACGACGGTGATCCTCGCGCTGGGCGCGTGGGGTGCCCTTGCATTCCTGCTCGGGCAGTCCGCCGTGCCTACCGAGGAGGGTGCACGACTCGGAGGTTCGGAACCAGGTGTGGGCCTCCTCCTCACGAACATCTCCTACGTGTTCATCTACCTCCAGGGTGTGGTTGGGGGCTGGCCGCTGTTCTGGAACGACACCGTGCTGCCACCATCCGTCCCGGTCATCGGAACACTCGTCCTCGGTGTCGTTGCGGGACTGGGTATGCGTCGCATGGGTTCTCGCAAAGAACTGGCACTCGCCATCGCTGCATCGGCACTCGTACTGGTTCCGCTGATCTTCCTGCAGATGCATGGTCTCGGTGTCGGGGAGATGGTCCAACCGCGTTACCTCGCTCCCCTACTCCTGCTCTGCGTGCTCGTCCTGCTCCTGCCCCCGGATGTGGGTGAGCCAGGGCCCGTGGATCGAATCGGCCCGGGACTTCGCTGGACGGTGATCACGGCTTTGACGTTGAGCGCGGCACTCACCTGGTGGGTGAGCGTGCATCGCTTCACCTACGGCAGCGACGCTCCGCTCTTCGACAACGAACTACTCCGACCCCACCTTGTCGGCCTGGTGATCACCACTGCGGCGGGAGCGGTCTGGATCGCAGGTTCCTGGCTGGGCGCGCGTGACAGCAACCTCTCCCGTGCCAGAATGCAGAGCGCGGAAGAGGAGAGATGACGGACACATTCGACTGGTCGACCAAGAAGGTCTACGTGGCCGGTCACCGAGGTCTCGTGGGTTCCGCGCTTGTACGAGCACTCACGGCCACGGGTGCGGGTGAGGTCATCGGGTTCACGTCCGCCGAGCTCGATCTCCGCGACCGTGATGCCACGTTCACCGCGATCCTCGAGGCCAAGCCCGACGTCGTGATCGACGCCGCCGCGCGTGTGGGCGGCATCATGGCCAACTCGACGTATCCGGTCGACTTCCTCAAGGACAACATGCTCATCCAGACCAATGTCATGGATGCCGCGCACGAGGCCAAGGTGGATCGGTTCCTCTTCCTGGGGTCGTCGTGCATCTATCCGCGTCACGCCACGCAACCGATCCGCGAGTCGTCGTTGATGACCGGACCCCTCGAGCCAACCAATCAGGCCTACGCGATGGCCAAGATCGCCGGCATCTACTACATCGAGGCGTTCCGGACGCAGTACGGGCACAGGTGGATCTCGGCGATGCCCACGAACCTGTATGGGCCGAATGACAACTTCGACCTGCAGTCCTCGCACGTGCTGCCGGCATTCATCCGACGCTTCCACGAGGCGAAGGTGAGTGGCGCGTCGAGTGTGACGGTGTGGGGCACGGGTGCACCGCGCCGGGAGTTCCTGCATGTCGACGACCTCGCGCAGGCCTGCCTGATGCTCATCGACAACTACGACTCCCCCGAGACCATCAACGTCGGCTGGGGTGAGGACCTGCCGATCCGGGAACTCGCCGAGACGGTGGCCTCCGTCATCGGATTCGAGGGATCCATCGAGTGGGACTCGGCCAAGCCCGACGGCAGGCCCCGCAAACTCCTTGACACATCCCGGATCAACGCCCTCGGCTGGCGACCGTCGATCACTCTGCGCGACGGCGTGGCATCCACGTACGCCTGGTACGTCGAGAACGTCGACTCACTTCCGATGCGGACCCACTGACATGCCCGACTACACCGAGGAGCCGACGCAGATCCTGCTGCCCGGGCGTCGATCACTCCTCGTGCGGCTCAATGCGAACGACGGCATGCGGCCAGCGTTGCTGGATGTGCTCAACACCTACGCCGATGGATTGAGTGAGGAACCCGGCACCGAGGTGTTCATGATCTCGATCGACCCGGATGATGCGAACCTGGTGTGGCTGTTCGAGGTGTTCAAGGACGAAGACTCCGAGGAAGCTCACCGGGCGTCGTCCGGATTCGCATCGATGATGGGCTCCATGCCGCCGTTGCTGGGTTCGCCGCCGGCCGTGCTGCGCACCACGCCTCTGCGGATGACGCTGCAGGAGGAGTCCCTGACGGAGGACTGGGCGCTGTAGACCTACCTCGTCGGTGACCATGGTGCAGCGGATGGCTTCGCGCATCGTTCGATCCGGAGCAACATGTGCGCGGAAGGTGTGACGGATCCCCTGGCGTAGGTGCTCAATCGCGAAGCTGAGGTTCCCACGCGCTCTGCGAACTGTGACGCGGTGAGACCGCTGGCAGTGATGGCCGCACGAACTCGCTCGGCGACTTCGGCACGCTCGCGATTCTCGGCGTTGCCGCGTGCACGCTCGATGGCGAGACGGAACAGGGTCGTGAATCCGTCGACTGGGGCGTAGGACAGGTAGCGCTCTATCTTGCGCGACACCGGTCCCCACGGATCTCGCTTGAGTTCGTCGAAAATCGGATGCCAGTCGGGGACGAGGCCTCGTTCGATGGCGGTCACCAACGCTTCGTAGGGCCAGGTACTCACCGGGTCGGTCGGGAGCGCGTCGACATTGCGGAACTTCAGGGCCATCAGTCCGCCTGGGCGATGCGCAGAGACATCTGCTGACAGGCCTCGACGACGCTGGACCACTGGTGCCAGCGCCTGTCGAGTCCCTTGTAGCGGGGGAGTTCCGGGATGACGTCGCGATCCCGGGGATCCGGATCCGCGAGTCTCCCCACGAGGGCCGTCATCACCGACCCTGCCTCCTCGGATCTGTCGGCGTAGTACGCATCGATGTCACGCAAAGTGCTCGCAGCGTCGTCCATGCCGAGTTCGTGCGCCAGTGCCACGACGTCCAGATAGTCGCGGACGTAGTTGCGCTGCACGATGAGGAACGCCTTCACCCGCAACATCTCTTCGAGAGTCGGAACCACCACGCTTGCATCCCCGTCGATGACCACCTCCGCAGTCTCGAGCGGGCGCACGCGGCGCATCTGACGCAGGCCGGCCTCCACACCGTCGAGTGAGCCGAGGATCGTCATGGGTGGACTGGATGCGCGCACGGAGGTCGCCCAGCCGTCGGAGACCTCGACCGCTTCGAGCACCTGCTCGTACCGGGCCGACAGATCCGTCAGGACGTGATCGTGGTCGAAGGACTCCCGATGCCCTGCGTAGAGCGCGGCGGCGGCACCACCAACCAGGACGGCGTCGGGGACCAGCTCCTGGAGCCGCGCAGCGGAGCGCAGAACCTGGTCCAGGGCCGGGCTCGGCTGGTGTCGACCGCTCACCGATGTAGATTATCAGAACTGATAATTTTGGTCTAGCTGAATGGTGGCCGATCGTCGAACCGGATACTCGCGCGACCTGCCGTGCGCCAGAGGCGCGCGGTGGCATCCCGATCCTCCGGTGTGACGAGGTTGCCCATCACGCGCAGCGCGATCGTCATCAGGAATCGCGAGCGCATCCCCACGGGTCCGAAGGTGGTGAGGAACCCGGGAACGGTGAGCAGGGTGGCTAGCCGTCGCGCGATCGAGAACGCGAGGCCGTAGTTCTCACGCAGGATCACCGGCCAGCGGTTGTCGTAGTTGAGTGCCGCGTTGGGGATCGTCGATGCGATGAGTTGCGCTGCGAGATGCCCGGTTTCTAGCCCGTAGTCGATACCTTCGCCGTTGAGCGGGTTGACGCACCCGGCCGCATCACCGACGAGCACCCAGTTGGGACCTGCGACACCGCTCACCGCGCCACCCATGGGAAGGAGCGCAGACCAGGGCGCTCGCACGTCCCCCTCGAGCTCCCAGGTGTCGCGCTGCTGCGATGCGTAGTGGGTGAGCAGGGAACGCAGGTTGACATCGGCGGGGTGCTTCGCGGTGGCGAGTGTTCCCACGCCGATGTTCACTTCACCGTCACCGAGCGGGAAGATCCAGCCGTAGCCGGAGAGCAGTTCATTCGTTTCGCCGCGTAATTCCAAATGCGACGAGATCCACGGGTCGTCGCTGCGGTGGGATTTGATGTAGGCGCGGGCGGCCACTCCGTATGCGGTGCTGCGGTGCCACTCGCGGCCGAGCATGCGGCCGAGTTGTGAACGTGCGCCGTCGGCGACCACAAGACGTCGGCAATGGATCGTGACCGACTCCTTTTTCCCCGTCGAGAACACGACGCCACGCACCTGGCCGCTCTCGATGACGACGTCGGTGGCCCGGTAACCCTCGATCGCCTTGGCGCCGGAGTCCAGCGCCACCTGGCGGATGGCAGCGTCAAGTTCCAGGCGTGGGGCCGCACCCCCGAAGTCCGGCAGTGATCCCCCGGGCCAGGGCAGGAAGAGCTCCTGGCCGAAACCGGCGGCGCGGAGACCGAAGTTGCGAGCGCGGCCCTCCAACCAGTCACCGAGGCCCAGGGCCTGCAATTCGGCGATCGCCCGCGGGGTGAGGCCATCCCCGCAGGGCTTGTCGCGAGGGAATTCCTCCGCATCGACGAGCAGGACATCCAGGCCGTAGCGGGCGCACCAGGCCGCCGTGGCGGAGCCCGCGGGCCCGGCACCGACAACGAGGACGTCTGTGTCGATCATGATGGGCACATTCTCCCGTGGATCCAGTGTCACCGCAGCGGGGGACAGCCCATGCCGGTACTCCGCGGGGATCGATATCCCCGGTACGCGGGGAGCAGCCCCGTACTACGGTGCAGACCATGAAGTCGCGCACCCTCATCGCATTCCTCGCCGCCACCGCAACGAGTGTGGCCGCCACGGTGGTACTCGTGCCGATGTCGAATGCCGCCGACGGAACAGGCGTGTACGGGGAGTTCGCGGTCAACTCCCCGCCCACCACCGGCTTCATCAACTTCCCCGGGACGATCTTCCCGCGCGCGACGTTCAGTTCGACCGATGGCTCCCTCGGGGTGGCGCGCAGTGCAACGCTCACGACGCGCTCGGAATTCGGTGCCTACTTCGGGTCCTCCACGGGCAAGACGTATCTGACCAGCGCGATCGCGAGCGGCAAGCCGCGTGGGACTCTCACCATCACCTTCGACTCACCCCCCATCCCGGGCACGTGGGCCTTCGCACTCGGCGACGTTGATGCCGAGGACGTCATCATCAGCGGCAGGACACCCGCGGGTGTCACCGTCGACGCGAATGATTGGGTGCACGACGGCTTCAACTACTCCGCATCCGGAACGGACATTCCTCGGTGGGATCCCGCGACGAGCACCGTGATCGGAAACGGCAACGACACCGACGGTGCCTCGATCTGGATGACCCCCACGCAAGAGGTGTCCTCGATCACCCTGACGCAGGTGCGTCGCGCGGGCTTTCCGCAGTATCAACTCTGGATCGCCGCAGACATCATCACTACGGCCGACGTCCCCGACCCGAACCCCAGCGCAACTGCGATCCCCAAGGCACCTGAGGGCAAGGTCGTGATCTGCCACGCCACCAGCAGCGCCCGCAACCCCTACACAGAGATCACCGTGAGCACGGAATCGGTAACGCGCGACAAGGGACATGGTTCGCACACCGGTGGGTTGTATCCGACACGGGACTGGGGCGACATCATCCCGCCGTTCGCAGGCTTCCCGGGGTTGAACTGGCCCGCGGGCGCATCGATCCTGAACAACAACTGCGAAGTTGGAACTGAGACTCTGAGCTTCCAGTCGAGTGCGACCCCGACACCATCGCCGACGGCGTCACCCACCGCGACAGCGTCGCCGACAGCGAGTCCCTCGCCAACGGCCACACCGTCGCCGACGAGCACCGCCTCTCCGACCGCGTCGCCGACCGCCACTTCGTCACCCACGAGTACCGCGTCGCCGACGAGCACTGCATCTCCGTCACCCACAGCGACGACGAGTCCGTCACCGACCGCATCGCCGTCGCCGAGCCCGACGGTGAGCCCCTCTCCCACGGCAACAGCAACACCGACAGCAACGACCAGCCCCGAGCCTGAGGAGATTCCTGCGGAGCGACCCACCGTGATCGAGCGCGGTGACATCCCCAACATCCCGCCGGGCGCGACGATCACCGACGTCGAGGAACCGAAGAACGGAACGGCGGAGGTCCGCAACGGCGAGATCCTCTACACCCCGGACCCCGGGTTCCGTGGTGAGGAACGCATCACCGTGATCGTGACCACGGTGGACGGTGCAACCAGGGAGGTGACCGTGGACGTCGTGGTCGGCAAGGAGCAGGAAGTGACCACGCGCTGGAAGGCACCGACAGAGCTATCCCTCGGCATGAACCGCTTCGGTCCCGCCACATTGCGCACGAATGCCGAGCAGTCCGCAACCGTGACTGCTTCGTGCGCACTCCTGCTGCGCATGGCCCCAGCGGACGGCACAGGTGGTCCACGCTGCTCGGTGATCGTCAACTCTCGAGGCACGTTCATCGACCTCGAGGCGGATCAGCCGATCGGAGTCGAGGTTCTGGTGCGCGCACCGAAAAAGGGTGCCTACGGGCCACTGAAGGAGCGCTACTTCTACCGCGTCATCCCGTGAGTTGTACTGTGACGACGAGGGCCAGCAACTCGAGGAGTGCAGATGTGTAGTCCGGCGCAGTGCCGCGCGTGCGGCAAGGTGACGTGGACCGGGTGCGGTGAGCATGCGGCCGAGGTCATGGCTCAGGTGCCCCCCGAGCGCCAGTGCACCTGCCGCTGACCGATACCCCACGCACCTCCTCCTCCGGGCCCCGTAGCCTGGACCGGTGATGCATGTGACCGCCGGCATTCCCTTCCCCACGTTCCCCGCGATCGAGATCGGTCCGCTGCGTCTGATGACGTTCGGACTCTTCGTCGCCATCGGCGTGATCGTCGGCATCTACGTCGCAGCGCGCCGCAACCAGCGCTACGGCATCCCGCGGTCGGAAACCGAGAAGGTCGGTCTGATCCTGGTGGGCATCGGGTTCGTCGGTGCTCGGTTGCTCTGGGTCGTGACGCACCTGGAGGAAATCCAGTCCCCACTCGACGTCATCGCTGTGTGGGACGGCGGACTGCAGTTCACCGGCGGATTCGTCACCGCGGTCCTTCTCGCACCACTCTTCACACGGAAGTGGCCGAAGGATCGTCGCTGGGAGTTACTCGACGGTGCGGTGCTGGGTCTCGCTGTCGGTCAGATGATCGGACGGCTGGGTTGCGTCGCGGTCGGAGAGCACCTCGGTGGGCCCACCGACTTCTTCCTCGGCTGGACGTACGCCGGTGGCACCGTCGTCGAGGGTCCACTCGAAGTCGGTGTGACGTATCACAATGCGGCGCTCTATGAGTTCCTGTGGTTGATCCCGATCATCCTGGTGTTGCTCTACCTGGACAAGAAGAACGTGCCCGCGGGTGTGATGGCGGGCAGCTTCGCGATCATGTACGGGGTGGCGCGATTCCTCACCGACATCGTGCGCATCAACGACGAGAAGCTCTACGGGCTCACCGGCGCGCAATACATGACTGCCCTGCTCACCCTGTTCGGGATCTGGGTGGTGTGGTCATCCCTGCGGCGCCACCGGCAGGAGACCGCGCCGGTTGCCACGGCGGCGGGAACTTCCGGTCCCTCCCCCACGTCGGAGTCCTGATATGTGCATCCAATGTGTTCAGGCCGGGGCGAGTGTGATGCCCGCGGCTTTGGCTGTCCTCGGGGGCATGGTGTGGAAGCACCGCCGCGAGGAGCAGCGCGCCGAGGCCGACACCGCAGTGGAGACCGCGAACTAGGGTCGCTCCATGAATTCCGACGAGAACACGTCGTCGGAACCGCCCGTCGTCGAGCGGCGTAAGCGATCCTGGCTTCGGCTGGGACTGGCGCTCGTCGCACTCCTCGCCCTCAACATCGCCGCCTACTGGGTGATCGGGCTGCCGGTAGTGCAGGAGTTCTTCCGCAACCTCGAGGGTTCGGTGTTACTCGGATCGTTTCTGCTGGCGTTCTTCACGAACTTCACTGTCGCGGTCCCCATCCCCTACAACCCGATCATCCTG
>JBEIHR010000048.1:0-13930 GCA_040381195.1 Rubricoccaceae bacterium | reverse complement strand
GCCATGACCGAGCACGTCATGGATATAGAGGTGATCCAGGCCGCGTGCGCCGAGCACGCGGTGGTGGCCTGCTACGCATCACGCCCCGAGGAGCCGGACACCACGCTGCTACGCCAGGCGCTGCACGCCGCTGGGGCGAGGGTGGTGGTTCCCGTCGTGGCGGGGTCGGGATTGACCTGGTGCCTCGACGACCCAATGGCTGAATGGACCGTGAACGAGTTCGGGATACCCGAGCCGGAATCGGATCCGATCGAGGTGCCCCCCGCCGTGTACATCGTCCCCGCACTGGCGATCGACGCGAACGGAAACCGTCTTGGTCAGGGAGGGGGGTACTACGACCGCGCACTCACGGGAGTGGATGGTCCGCTTGTCATCGCACTCGTCTTCGAAGACGAGATGGTGGACACGCTCCCGGTCGAGCCGCACGACCGCCCCGTCGATGTTGCGGTGACCGAGTCGAGCGTCCGCTGGTTCAGCATGCCCGACTGAGATTCCCGTCAGACCGATCCGACGAGCACGAAGCCGAGTGCGGCCACCGCGATGCAGAGCGTCGGCATGCCGAGGATCGTGATCCATGCCGCACGTCGGTCGCTCGACCAGAGTCGGTGCACCGCAGCGCCGAATCCCGAATAGGTGGTGAGGGCACCGCAGACACCCACGAGCAGGAACAGTCGAAGAGGACCGCTGGTTCCACCGACCACGACGCCGGCGATCGCGGAACCGAGGACGTTGACGAGGAAGAGCCCACGCGGCAGATCACCGCGTTGGCGCTCTCTGACCCACCGCTCGATCACGTAGCGCAGCCCGGCACCGACCGCACCTCCCACGGCGATGAGCACGATCGCATTCGCGGTCATCGACGTCCCGCCAGGCGTGTGCCGAGTGGAACCGCGAGCAGGCCCACCACGAGCGTTGCCCCCACGTACACCAGTGCAACCAGGGGCGCGGTGTCGAGGAGGACGATGGTGTCGAGGGCGAGGGCGGAGAAGGTCGTGAAGCCGCCGAGGAAGCCCGTCACGGCGAACGCCAACCAGGCGTCGGCACGAGGTGAGGTGCGCACCACGACGAGCAGGTATCCGATGACCAGGCAGCCGAAGATGTTCACCGCGAGGGTGCTCCACCACGGTTGCCCGCCGAACGCAGCGACCAGAGCCGCCCGGGACAGCGCACCGAGTGCTCCGCCGACGGCGACCAGCACGAGGGTCGGCATGGCGTGCACCCTAGTGTCGAGGCGTTAGCACTCATGACTCTCGAGTGCTAAACTCAGGGCTTCCCGAGCTTGGAGAATCGACGTGCCCACGTACGAATATCGGTGCGCTGCCTGCGGGGCCGACCACGCCATCGTGCAGAAGATGACCGATCCCACCCTGACCACCTGCCCGGACTGCGGGGCGGAGGAGCTGCGCAAGCAATTCTCCGGAGTCGGAGTGATGTTCAAGGGCTCCGGTTTCTACCGCACCGACTCCCGCGACTCCGGGACGAAGAAGTCGAGTGAGTCCACGGGTGCCACGCCGGCGAAATCCGATTCGACGTCGAGTTCCGGCACTTCCTCCTCTACGTCGTCGACACCATCGTCGAGTTCGTCCTCGAGCTCCAGCAGTTCGACACCCGCCGCATCCTGACCTGTGGATAGCCGTTCGACGGAGCGGCGGCGGGAACGTAGCGTCCCGATGTGGAACTCACGTCGATGCGCAACCTGCTTCGCCGACGACGCCGGCTCGTAGCGGCCGTCGCGGCCGCGCTGGCCGTCGCCTTCGCACTTCTCTCGTTGCGACCCCAGCCCCCTGCACTTCCGAAATCCCTCCCCGTTGTGGCATCCGGCGAGGTGGCGGTTCCGATCGTCATCGACTCCCCCGCCATCGCCGCCACCCTGATTCCCGGTGACGTGATCGACGTCTTCTCCGTGGGCGGCGACGGCTACTCACCGCTCGTCGCCGCAGACGCGCGGGTGCTTGAGCGCCCCGGGCTGGATGGGCCTGATGCGGTCGTCCTCATCGCCGTTCGCGAATCGGCAGGACGCGCGGTGGCCACGGCTCCTGGCCGCCTCGGAATCGTCATCCGCCAGCGCGGTCAGGGAGCGTGATGCGGCGGGACGTTCGCACGGAGTTCCGCCTCGCGGATCAGTGCTTCGTCCCATTCATCACGCGTGGAGTCGGGAGGAAGGTCGTCGTCCACCCCCCAAGGGTACGACGGCCGTGGCGTAGCGTCGGCACATGCGTCGCGTGATCCTGTTCGGAGCCGGTGGCTATACCGGTCGACTCACCGCCGAGGCCATGGTGCGGGCCGGCCTTGCACCCGTGCTGGCCGGACGCTCCGGTGCAGCCATGCAGGCCCTCGTGGGCGACCTCGCCCCGCTCGCACCCCTCGATGCAGCTCCCACCTGGGCCGTTGCCGATGCCGCGGATCCAGCATCGCTCGGGGCGCTGGTCACCTCACCCGACGATGTGCTCGTCACGACGGTCGGCCCCTTCTCCCTGATGGGCCAGCCGGCGATCGAGGCCGCGATTGCAGCAGGCGCCACCTACATCGACTCCACGGGTGAAGGCCCCTTCATCCACGACGTCTTCACCCGCTACCACGAACAGGCCGTGACGACCGGCGCACGTCTGCTCACTGCCTTCGGATACGACTACGTTCCCGGCAACCTCGCAGCGGAACTGTTGCTCGCGGATCTGCCGGAGACCACACAACGCATCGAGATGGGCTACTTCGTCACCGGCAAGTTCGGGATGAGTTCCGGGACGAAGGCGAGTGTCGCGGCGATGATGACCGCAGAGCGCTACCAGTTCCACGGTGGTGAGTTGAGCGCTACGAAGTCGACCCCTACGGTCGCGGAGTTCACCTGGGCCGATGGGACACAGCGCCAGGCCCTCGCGATCACCGGCACCGAACAGTTCACCCTGCCACCGCGCCACCCGCACCTGATCGACGTCGACGTCTATCTCGGCTGGGCCGGATCGAATACGAAGGCGGTCGCTGCCGGAGGCACCGTCGCCGGAGCGATCGCGCGCACCCCGGTCGTCGGCGAGAAGATCGAATCGGAACTGCAGAAGCGCCTCTCGGCGAAGACCGGCGAGGGACCCGACGCGGAGGCCCGCGCCGGCAGCACGTCGGTCGCGCTCGCGCGTGCCGTGGACGGTGTCGGGACGCAGGTGGGCCAGGTCGAGGTGCACGGACCGAATGGCTATGACCTGACTGCGGAGCTACTCGCGTGGGCGGCGGCGATGGCCGCCACCGGCCGCATTCAGGGAACCGGAGCACTCGGACCTGCCCAGGCCTTCGGTCTCGATGCACTCGTCGAGGGCTGCGCGCTCATGGGGTTGCGTCGGATATGACGCTGTCACCCGAGGTGTGGGGACAGCTACGTGCAGCGCACTCAGTGCGCGCGGGGCAGTGGACGCGTCCACACCTGGAGCGCAGGGTTGCGGGAATAGCGCACCCGGTGATGGATTTCCTCTTCGAGTACTACCCCTACTCCCCCGGGCGCCTGACCACCTGGCACCCCGGTGCGGGTATCGCGCTGGCCGGTGACGTCCCCCTGGAACTCCAGCGTCCCCCCTACGTCCGTGACAACGATGCGTGGACGGTCGATGTCGAGAGGATCGACGACGCTCGCCTCACGTTGGTGCTGCGCATCCTCACCGGCACAGCGCGCAGACCAGCACAGATGAACTGCTTCGGGCTGCACGAATGGGCGATGGTCTACAAGTCCACGGACACACGCCACTCGATTCCGCTGCGCCTGACGGAGGATGCGCTTGCTGCAACGGTGGAGGACATCGGTCTGCGCTGCACCCACATCGACGCCTACCGCTTCTTCACCCCCGAGGCGTTACCGCTCAACGCCCACGCGCCCACGCGCGAGAGTCAGCCGGACATGGAGCAGCCGGGTTGCCTGCACGCGACGATGGATCTCTACAAGTACGCGATGTGGTTCCAGCCATACGTCCCGGGCGACCTGGTGCTCGACTGCTTCGCTCTCGCAGTGGACACGCGTGTGCTCGATATGGAGGCCTCGCCCTACGACTTAGCGGACGTGGGTCATCCGCCCGTGCGCATCGAGACCCCGGAAGGGCGGCGGGAGTACGTGGCTCGGCAACGCGGACTGGCCGAACGCGGTGAGGTGCTTCGGCATCGGCTCACCGCGCACCTGTCCTCCCTGCGCACCGTGGCATCGGTCTAGCGCGCGGCGGACTTCCAGCGCTCCAATTTGGGGATCTGCGAGGACGCCATCCACCGGAAGACCTTGTTGCTGCCCTTCTCGCGCAAGGCCGTGTCGACGATGGACCGCATCTGCTCGAGCGTGCAGTCCGGATCGATGAAGGCTCCGTCGCGATAACAGAGGGTGCACCAGGTGTCGCTCAGGCTGCCATCGGACTCCGTACCGCGACAGTCACCCGCGGCTTTGGTCTGCAGCGGCATTCCACAACTTTGGCATTGGCGCATGACCATCCCTTCCCTCGGGTCATCGGCAGCGATTCTTCCGGCGCTCTCCCACGGGACACCCGGGACGGCCTGTCACTGACCGGACCGACGGCATAATGTCCGAATGTCCGTACATTTGACATCAGAGGCGGGACCGGTCGTCCCCGACCGCGCCAGTCGCCTTCCTCTCTGGGCACAGGTGTGTGCCGACCTCCGTCGGAGGGTGGCCCTCGGCGAGTTCGTCGCAGGGGTGCCCGGTGAGCACACTTTGGTCGACCAATACGAGGTCAGTCGGCACACCATTCGGGAGGCGCTTCGAGTTCTGCGCGGCGAGGGAGTGATCCGGAGCGAGCGCGGCCGCGCGAGCACCGTCGATGACCCGCCGGTGTCTCAGAACCTCGGTGCCCAGTACTCACTGTTTCGCACATTGGAGGAGCGCGGAATCTTCCAGGTCAGCGTGGTGCGTCGCCAGTCGGTGACGAGGAACATGACCGTCGCCCAACGACTCGGCGTGAAGGATGACACCGAGTTGGTCGTCATCGAGCGGTTGAGATTCGCGGATGAATCTCCCCTCGCCTTGGACACCTCGTGGCTCCCTGCCGAACGCGCTCGCCCTTTGCTTGACATCGACTTCACTCACGATGGTCTCTACGACTCTCTCGCGCGAGAGTGCGGAGTGCGCGTGGACTCGGGACATGAACACATCACAACCGAGAAGGCGCCCGAACACATCTCGTTACTCCTCGAGGTTTCCGAGAGCACCCCGATGTTCCATATGGAGCGTGTGGCGTACGCCGCGGGCTCTGCCATTGAATGGCGAGAGACGTTCATTCGCGGTGATCGCTTTCGATTGGATATCGACTGGTCGAGCACTCAGTACAACGTTGCTGGAGTCACACAGCATGTGAGAGCTGAGTTCCCGTGATAGCACCCGTGATCGCCCTCGCCTCAGTTCTTGCGATCGGCATCGGCTTCGCGGTTGGGCTGTTGGGTAGTGGTGGCTCGATCCTTACGACACCACTCCTCGTGTACGTCGTCGGATTCGATGCCAAGAGCGCGATCACGGCCAGCCTGCTCGTGGTCGCTGTCACATCGGCCTTCGGGCTGATCAGTCACGCACGCGCAGGACGCGTGATCTGGCGAACGGGTCTGATCTTCGGTGGCGCAGGCATGCTGGGCGCATTCGCGGGAGGACAGATCGGTCAGCACCTCCCCGGCTCTCTTCTCCTCGCCGCCTTCTCCGTGATGATGGCCCTCACCGCGGTGGCCATGATCCGCGGCAGACGACGCATCGCCGTTCGCGGAACTCACGCTGGCCTGCCGATCGCGCGAATCCTTCTCGATGGGCTCGTGGTCGGGTTCGTGACGGGACTCGTCGGTGCCGGGGGCGGCTTCCTCGTCGTCCCCGCGCTTGCTCTCCTCGGTGGCCTCGCCATGCCTAACGCTGTCGCCACGTCACTCCTCGTCGTATCGATGAAATCGGTGGCGGGTTTTCTTGGCTACGTGCTGGAGTTCGGTGGTGGAAGTCTCGTTCGCATCAGTCCCATGTCCGATATCGATTGGCTGGCAACCTTCGCCATCACGGCGGGGGCCGCGTGCGGAGCCGTTCTCGGGAGCCGGCTCGTCGGCAGGGTGCATCCGAATCGACTGAGAGTCATCTTCGGCTGGTTCGTGTTGGCGATGGCCGTGTTCATCCTGAGTCAGCAGGTGGGCAGCACGGTGATCGAGTTCGCCTCGGGTGGATTGCTCAATCTCCTCGAGGTGCTCGCCGGTGCGATCGCGATCATCGTCGGCTTCGTCTGGATCATCCGGCGCCCTGTCCAGGAACAGATCGCCGATTACGACGAGCCGGAGATCGCTCTGGAGTCACCTACCAGCGGGGAAGGGCCTTCCCGGGGTTGAGGATGCCGCGGGGGTCCCAGGCTTCTTTGATGCGTGCGTGCAGGTCGATGGCTACCTCGTCGAGTTCCGCCTCCAGTGCCCGCCTCTTGAGCAACCCGACACCGTGTTCGCCGGTGCATGTCCCGCCGAGCTCCACCGCGAGGTCGAGCATGGCGTTGAAGGCATCGAATCCGCGCGCGGCTGCCGCTTCGTCTCCGCGCGGGGTCACGATCGTCGGGTGCAGGTTGCCATCACCGGCATGCCCGAATGTATAGATATCGACGTCGAAGTTCGCCGCGATGTCCTGGATGCGCACCATCGCCTCCGCGAGACGATCGCGTGGAATAGCGATGTCATCGAGGAGCCAATCACCCATGGTCTCCAAGGCCGGGATCACCATGCGCCGCGCACCCACGAGCATTTCGGCCTGCTCGGGATCCTCGGACCGGTACGCCTCCACGGCGTCGCACTCTTCGAAGATGCGCAAGATCGCGTCGGCCTCCGCGTCACCCGCAGAGCCCGGTGCATCGGATTGTGCGATCACGAGTGCCCCGGCGCTCGCATCGAGTCCCATCGCTCGGTAGGACTCCACGGCACCGATAGATGCGGAGTCCATGATCTCGAGCATGCTCGGGGTGAGGCCCTGCATGATCTGGCTGACCGCACGGCCCGCGGCAGCGATGTCCGAGAACACCGCGACCGCCGTGGTCGGTGGGGGTGGGATGGGCCTCAAACGCAGGCGAGCCATCGTGACGATTCCGAGGGTTCCCTCGCTGCCCACGACCATTCCGGCTAGGTCGTATCCAGCAACGCCCTTGATGGTGCGCCGCCCCAGCCGGGTCACGCGGCCATCGGCCATCACTACCTCGAGCCCGAGGACTGCGTCGCGCGTGACCCCGTACTTCACGCAGCAGAGGCCACCGGCGTTCGTATTCACGTTGCCGCCGATCGAACAGAAGTCCTTCGACGCGGGATCCGGCGCGTACCAGAGTCCCTTGCGACCCACGTGCTCCCGAAGTTCCGTGTTGTAGATGCCCGGCTGAGTTTCGACGTAGCCGTTACCGAGGTCGACGTTGAGTACCTCGCGCATCTTCTCCACACAGACAATCAGGGAACCGTCGATGGCGTTGGCGCCACCGGAGAGCCCCGATCCCGCACCACGCGGGACCACGGGCACCCGGTGCTCATACGCAGCGCGCATAACTGCCGACACCTGCTCTGTCGTCCGCGGGAAGACGACCGCGAATGGCTCTCCTGCCTCGGAGCCCGTGCTGCGATCACGCTGATACGTGGGCAGTCGATCGGGGTCGGTGACGATGTCGATGTCGGCGAGCACCGCGCCGCACGCAGCCAGGACCGAGTCCTCCGGAGTCACAGCCCCACCGTATCCGAGTCCAGGGCTCTCCCCGTCTGCGACGATGCCCCCGTGCCAGAGATCCCAGTCATCGACATTTCCGACATGGGCACATCGACCACGGCCGACGCGGCTATCGAGCATCAACTACTCGACACCTACAGCACGTGGGGATTCGGATACGTGAACGGCCACCCGATCCCGGACGATCTGATCGACCGGGTGTTCGAGGTATCCCGCGCATTCCACGCCCTACCCCTGGAGGCGAAACTAGAAATCGAATTGGATGCGAATCACCGGGGCTTCATTCCCATACGCGTCTCCACCGACGTCACCTCATCCGTGGAGACGGTGACGAAGCCGAACGTGAGCGAGTCCTTCATG
The DNA here is from genome assembly GCA_040381195.1 of Rubricoccaceae bacterium. Taxonomy (GTDB): domain Bacteria; phylum Actinomycetota; class Actinomycetes; order S36-B12; family S36-B12; genus VGCC01. The sequence continues at coordinate 5,886 of JBEIHR010000048.1, read as the reverse complement.
ATGATGCGTGAGTCGCCACTCGATTCACCTGAGGTCCGCCGCGGTGACTACCTGGCCGGGCCGAACCAGTGGCCTGACGGCCTCCCGGGATTCCGCGAAACCCTCGAGGACTACCACGAGGTGATGTCGCGCTTTGCTCACAGGATGATCGAACGCTTCGCATCCGCCCTGGGTGCGCGCGGCTTACTCGAGGCAGCTTTCGATCCGCCCACGACTTGGCTTCGCCTTCTGCATTACCCCCCGCAGAATCCGCAGTCTCCTGCGGACGAGTACGGGTCCGCCCCGCACCGCGACTTCGGGGCGATCACCCTCCTGACTCAGGACGACGTGGGTGGCCTCTCCGTGCGCACGCCCGATGGGGAATGGGCCGATGTGCCCCCGATTCCCTATACACATGTGATGAACGTGGGGGACATGCTGCACCGCTGGTCCAACGGACGGCTCCTCTCCACGCCGCACCGGGTGACCAACCGCACCGGGCGCGAGCGGTTCTCTATCCCTTTCTTCTACGACCCCAGCGTGCGGGCCACCATCGCACCGCTCCCCTCCTGCGTGTCCCCCGAACGGCCGGGCAGGTTCGCGCCCGAAGACTTCGGGGACTTCCTGCGGCACGAACTCGAGGCGAGTTACCAGCACCATCAATCCCCGAACACGTGATCCGGCCCGGCATACTCGGGGTATGCGAACTCTGGTCCGTGCCCTCGCACTCCTTGCCACCGTTGCGGTCGTCTCGGTGATCGTGATCACGCCTTCATCCGCGGCTGATCCCACCGTCGTCGTCACGCAGCTCCCGGCACAGGTGCGGCTGGTCCCGGGAGAGTCTGTGGTGCTGTCGCTCTCTACCAATCGGACCACCGGGTACACCTGGTCCACTCGGGTACGTGGGGATCGGAGTGCGATCTCAGTGTCCAAGGGTGCGTATCAGGCGCCGGCCTCCGCCAACGGGATGGTCGGTGTCCCCGGCACCACCGTGTGGTCCATCACCGCGGAGAAGGTGGGCACAGCGCGAGTCAACGTTGTCACCACATCCCCCGGTGGCGAGCGAGGTTCTGACGGAGTACTGACCATCATCGTTATGAAGGGCTGATCATGATCAAGGGATTCAAGGCGTTCGTCTTCCGCGGCAATGTCATCGATTTGGCTGTCGCCTTCGTCGTTGGCGCTGCCTTCGCCACCCTTTTCGGCGCGTTCTCCGAGGCACTGATCAATCCCCTCGTGGGAATCGTCCTCGGCGGTGGCCTGGAAGCGGGAACCATCACGATCAATGACCAGGTCATCGACTTCACCTCGATGATCAACGCGATACTGACCTTCATCATCACCTTGACCGTGATCTACCTGATCATCGTGGCTCCGATGAACAAGGTGCGCGGTATGACGGGTCAGGGTGAGATCGACCCGCGCCCGGCCGACGTCGTTCTCCTCACCGAGATTCGGGACCTGCTCAAGCAGAACCAGGAGAAGTAGCCCGCTCCGCGGATGCGCGGAGCGCTGGGAGTGGGGATGATGGGGACGTGACCGATGCCCCTACGCCCGCACCGATCCTCGTGACCGGTGCCAGCGGCTATGTGGGTGGCCGCTTAGTTCGGGAGCTCGTAGCGGCCGGTAAGCGCGTGCGAGTCCTCGTCCGCACCCCGGCCAAACTCGAGCACAACGCGTGGTTCCCCAAGGTGGAGATCACCGTCGGCGATGCCGAGGATCCCGACGCCCTTGATCGCGCATTAATCGGCGTCACCACCGCCTACTACCTGCTGCATTCGCTGCAGCATGGATCCGACCTCGAGACCGTCGAGTACGACATGGCATCGGGATTCGCGGCCGCAGCGAAGCGGGCAGGCGTGAAGCGGATCGTCTACCTCGGTGGACTCGTCCCCGACCTCCCCGTCCACGAAATGTCTCCCCACATGCGTTCGCGGATGAAAGTGGGGGAAGCCCTTCGCGAATCCGGCGCCTCTGTCATCGAGCTCCGGGCGAGCGTGATCATCGGCTCCGGGTCCGCGTCCTTTGAGATGTTGCGCTATCTGACCGAGCGGCTTCCCGCGATGATCACCCCGCGCTGGGTCCGCACCCGCACCCAACCCATTGCCGTCCGGGACGTCCTTCGCTATCTCGTCCTCTCGGAGACCATCCCGCTCGACGTCAGTAGGGCGTTCGACATCGGGGGCCCGGAAGTACTCACCTACGAGGAGATGATGCATCGCTACGCGGCAGTGGCCGGGCTGCGCAAGCGCATCATCGTTCCGATCAACGTGCTCACGCCGGAACTCTCCAGCCACTGGGTGAACTTCGTGACACCTGTCCCGCGCTCGATCGCCCGCCCACTGGTGCGATCACTCCGGCATCCCGCGGTGTGTCACGAGCACGACATCGCGAACTACATTCCCGATCCGCCAGGCGGCCTCATCCCCTTTGATGAGGCGGTGGGTCTCGCGCTGACGCGCATCAAGGAAGCCAACGTCAGCACCCGGTGGTCGGACGCGTCCACGCCCGGTGCGCCCAGTGATCCTCTGCCGAGCGATCCCCAGTGGACCGGTGGCACGCTCTATACCGACGTGCGCACGGTGAGCACCTCTGCACCACCCGCCCAGGTATTCGCAGCGGTCGAGCGCATCGGTGGCGAGACGGGCTGGTACTCGGCAAGCGTGCTCTGGCGGATCCGTGGCCTCGTGGATCGCATCGTGGGAGGCGTGGGGTTGCGACGTGGGCGACGCGATCCGGAACATCTCAGCGTGGGAGATGCCGTCGACTTCTGGCGCGTGGAAGAGATCGTTCCTGGTCACCTCGTCCGCCTGCGAGCGGAGATGAAGATGCCGGGACGCGCGTGGCTCGAATTCCGCGTCGATGACTCGTCGGGCAAGACCGCTCTCACGCAGCGTGCGGTGTTCTGGCCCCATGGCTTACTGGGCCACGCCTACTGGTGGTCGATCGCCCCCTTCCACGCCTTGGTGTTCCCGCCCATGGCGCGTCATCTGGTTGAGCATGCCGAGGGCGCCACGACGCCGGCGCCTCAGACGCCCGCTCCTCGCTCCGCCTGACATCCGCTCCCCGCGAGTCCGATGGCTCATTGAGTCGCGCTGCATCTGCACTCGCATCAACCATCGATCAGGCTGCGTGCTCTTCGACTCCCTGTGGTCGCGGAGCAAGCCACCAGAGGAATGCGGCCCACACGAGCAGCAGCCAGCCACACGCTATGAACCAGGACCCGATCACGTCTGTCATCCAGTGCTTGCCGACGATGAGGCGACTTGGTGCCTGCAGTAGACCGATGATGAGCAGCACGGTCGAGACCGCATTCGCCCACGGTGGCCGCAGCAGGTACCAGGCGATGATCGCCATGGCAGCCCAGATGGTGAAGCCCGCGAACGCATGACCGGAGGGGAAAGATAGGTGCTGCTGAAAGTCTGTGTTCTCAATGAACGGCGGTCGCTCCCGCGCGATGGAGAACTTCAAGATACTGGAGATGACCAGACCGAGTTGGGATGAGGCGAGCATGAAGATCGCCCAGCGCCACTGACGGCACAGGAGCAGCACAATCGCGACGAGGGGGGCGATGACGATATTGCGCGGACCATCCGCGAACCATGAGAAGAACTCCGCTAGTGCTAGCGGCCACCCCTCGTTCTGACCGAGATCCCAGAACCAGGTGTTCACCTGCAAATCGCGCGCATTCGCCGCAGTGAGGTCCCGCGCGATGAAGACAGCGACGCCGAGACCGAGGATGAACAGAGCGGCACCCGCGAGGGCGATCCGACCCGCTGTGGACCTCGAGGGCAGGGAGTGCTTCGACTCAGGCACGATGAAGGGTAACTCGTACACTCGGTCCCCCACGGCCCCGTAGCTCAGGGGATAGAGCAGAGGTTTCCTAAACCTTGTGTCGGCAGTTCGATTCTGCCCGGGGCCACCACAGAAAGCCAAGGAGCCTCCGGCACGAAGAGAGGAACCCCGGGAACCAAGGTGGGTTAGGGGATGCAAATGCGGAGTACTTGGTCCCCTATCTCGGCCCTACCTCAGGCCTCCTGTCCACGGAAGTTCCCTACCAGATGCCTCGTGGTGGCGACAATTTTGGCTTCTGTATTGGAGGCCGTCCGGGATCAAGAATGACTCGACAGTCTCCCGATGTCGACCTAGTTTCATTGCACGTTTCGGGGGAAAGGGACATGGTCAATGTGTGCGCAGAGTCCCTCGATCAGCGGGCGGATTGGTTCGCATCCCCAAAGGACGAGACCATCCGCGCTCGATCGAATGGTCGATGTGTTGTATAGATGGGTATCGGTTGTGAGACGCTTAGTGTCGCCTCATTTGTTGGGAGAAGCTGTGCGAAGTGTCCGAATGGCTCGCGTTCTTGGCATATCGATACCTCTGGTCCTTGGATCTTGGGGGGCAAGTCCGGCCTCTGCTGCGGACAGCACCCTGCTCAATACTGGGACCGTTATGTGGGACAACCTCAATCTGACGTCAGGGCAGTACTTCGCCGCAGCCTTCACAGCATCGAGCGCCGGCACGATTTCGTCCGCGACGATTGAGGGTCACCGTGGTGGCGGAATGTCAGACGGGGACTTCGCAAGTACTACCATGTCGTTCTACTCGGATCGAAGTGCTCATCCGACGAATCCAGCCAACTTGCTCGGTGTGCTGCCTTTCGATAGTGCATCACCGGCAAGTTGGGGCAAGGTCCTGCGATACTCCGGAAGCGCCTCCATACCTGCTGCGGGGACGTACTGGATGAAGCTCAGCGTGGGAACCCCGGGAGACTTCTGGGTCCACATGGGCACGGGGGCATCATCTGTGCCTTGGTCGGCGGCCTTTGGAACAGCCGCGTATGACCTCAACGGTGCCTTCGGTGGAAGTCCGGGGGACGTCTACTTCCCGAGCATCACGATCACCGGCTCCTTGGGAGGGGGTGGCGGGTCAGGCTCCAGCGGTGGCGGCTCAAGCTCCAGTGAAAGCGCCTCAGCGACTCCTGCACCCGTAGTTCAGCAGTTTGGGATGTCAGGGAGTGGCACGTGCGACGCGAACCAACCAGCAGGTTTGGACTGGGCCGGGGTTCCAAGTGGTGGCTGGAGTAGGTCCTGGGCGCAGTGGGTGAATGACGGTAAGGGGGGAGCGGTTTGTTCCCGCACCGTCTTGTTTGCAAGCGAGTCTTGGACTGTGGCTCCCTGACGCTGACTCCATTGATGCGACGGTTGAATCGGTGACGATCCTCCTCCGTTTCCCTATCCTCCCTACGAAACGGAGCATTCGAAATCAGGAAACGAAGACGCCCAAACACCCAGTTCGTAAGTCTTCAAATTCTGCATCCAGTCTTCCTTCTCGGGGGCGCTCATCACACCTTCACGAGCGATAAGCCGCTATTCGAAACCACACAGTGAATCCAGGGCGGTGAGGTTCGAATTACCGCAGCAAGACTCATCTTGCGCGCTCGTATCATGGCTGCCCCCCCCGCGCGAGGATCAAAAATCTTCGATGCGCATGGTACCCGGGCGCGGAAAGTTGTGGGCCTCTAACCATTCCACCGGATCCCCACCCAGATCCTCAATTCGGTGAACCCCATCGATCGTTTCAATAATCCTCATACCCAGGTAATGGTCCCCGGAACACCTACTCAAACCTCCACGGCCCTAGGAATATCGCGCAGAATCAAACCGGGTCTATATACGTATGGGGTTGTGGGCCGGATTTAACAACCCCGGGTCAACCCGGCCAGATGGCCGGTTTTCCAGTCACGTCTCAGTCACTTTTCTTGCTGAATCTTCCAGTGACTGGATGTGACTACTTGCCTCTCTGTGTGCTTTCGTCGTGAGGGGGTTCATCGTTCTCCTCAACGTCGTGCACGTTTCCTAAACCTTGTGTCGGCAGTTCGATTCTGCCCGGGGCCACCACAGAAAG